>JBKPNY010000111.1:0-65442 GCA_046732835.1 Gemmatimonadota bacterium
TCTCGAAATGCCGGCGAACCTGGAATCCTCCCGTTTGCACGCGCTCGACTTCCGTTACAGGTCGGAGTCCGAGCCGCACAAACACGGAATCGTCTATCAGCAGAATTCCAAGTGCAAGAACGAGATAGTTGAGGAAAGCATAGTTCGCCGTAGAGATGATGCCGATCTGCAGCGCGGTTACGAAAACAAAGCACACAATTCTAAACTTTCGCGGCAGAAAAACAGCCCAGACCAGCAGAAGCTCTACGAAGAAGGTGAGAAGAACCGTTCCCGCGTGATACCAGTGAGGGAATTGCTGAACGTACCACCCGGGCCAGGATGGAAGCGGGCCGTTCTGATAGTAGTCGTCCATCGCAGTGAGGTTACGCCAGTGCGGATCGCCGCTCGCAAGCTTTACCACGCCCGATTCGAAATAGATGCGGAACCATTCCCACCGCAGCATGAACAGGCTGAACCGCGATGGCGGATCCTCAGCACCAGCACCTGGTCGAATTCCGCGAGGCGCGAATAAAAGAGAAATAAAGCCGGCCTCGAGCAGCATTCCGTCGGACTGATACGAGGAAAAATCCTGCAGCACTGCGATGCATGAGAGAAACAGGATCTCCGAGACCAGGATCATCGCCCGGGGAGCGATGTTCAGAATGAGGAGAACCGAAGCGATCAGACCAATGGCGACGACCGCCGTCTGAACCCCATCGCTCGAGCTGATCCAGAAAACACTCGGCGCATACCAGATTTTCTGAATCGCACCGAAGAATCCTGATAGTTCCCGCAAATACTCCGATGCGGGGAGTATTCCACGTTCGCCGATCAACCCATGGATCTGGCCCCGGAACGAAAAGAAGGCGGAGAAAAAGATCGCGCCAAGCGCGCGCAGCCATATCCATCGTGCGCGAAGGTAGGTCTCAGCTGGATCGATGCCGAAGGTTGACATGCCCTGCGTCTCCCGCCATAAAACAGGCTGGACTCGTTCAACGTTCTGGAGGAAACGATGCCTCGCCCCACAGGCCTGATTGCCCTTGCACTGCTCGCATCTCTTACATCAACAGCTGTCGCGCAGAACCGACCCGCAAAACCCGTGACTGTCGGCGCCGCAACCAAAGGCGAGCGCGCTCTGCCCCCAATTCCATACACCGAGTACACGCTGTCCAACGGACTTCGAGTGATTCTGCACGAAGATCACTCGACGCCGATTGTTGGCGTCAACGTCTGGTATCACGTTGGCTCAAAGAACGAGCAGCCCGGTAAGACAGGATACGCGCACCTCTTCGAGCACATGATGTTCCAGGGCTCGAAGGGATACGATGACGACTACTTCAAGGCACTGCAGGAAGTTGGCGGTACGCTCAACGGGTCCACGAATACCGATCGCACGAACTACTGGGAAGTGGTGCCTTCGAATTTTCTCGAGCGCGCGGTTTTCCTCGAGGCGGACAGAATGGCGACGCTTCCCGATGCGCTTACCGAAGCGAAGCTTGCGAATCAGCGCGACGTGGTGAAGAACGAAAAGCGCCAGAACTATGACAACCGGCCATACGGACTGGTCGGAGCACGAATCGCCGAGATTCTCTATCCTGCGTCACACCCATACCACTGGCTTACCATTGGATCGCTCGACGATCTGACTGCAGCATCGATCGGTGACATCACGGCTTTCTTCCGCCGCTACTACACGCCGAACAATGCATCGCTCGTAATCGCCGGTGATTTCAAGCCGGCGGAAGCGCGGCAGTATGTCGAGAAATATTTCGGTCCGATAAAGCGCGGGCCCGCAGTGACGCTTCCGGTTGTGGCTCAACCGACCATAACGGGAACTATCAGACAGGGAATGAGTGATCGTGTGTCCGCGCCGCAGATAACAATGGTGTGGCACACTGTCCCGGCACTTTCCGCGGATGAAGCGCCGCTCGACGTTCTCGCTTCCGTGCTTGGCCAGGGAAGGAATTCGCGACTCTACAAGTCACTCGTGTACGACAAGCAGATCGCTCAGTCAGCGAATGCATTTAACAATGCAAGAGAGCTGGCTGGCACGTTCCAGATCACAGCCGTTCCGCGACGCGGAGTGAGCGTCGACAGTCTTGAAGCCGAGATCAATCGAGAGATAGCAGAAATAATCGCAAGGCCTGTTGCTGCCACCGACATTCAGCGCGCGTACAACGCAAACGAAGCGAACTTCATCTACAGCCTTCAGACGGTTGGCGGATTTGGCGGGAAGAGCGACCAGCTCAACCAGTATGCCATCTTTACAGGCAACCCTGGATTTTTCGAGCAGGATCTGGCCCGCTACAAAGCGGTTACGCCAAATGACGTACAGCGCGTTGCGAAAAATTATCTTACCGGGAACCGGCTGATCTTCACCGTCACTCCTCTCGCGCGCGATGCGCAGACTGCACAGACGCGAGGCGGTGGACAGACCGCGGCCGCGGGTGCAGCCGCTGAGGGAGAAGCCGGACGTTCGATCGGAACCGAGAGCACCTTAAACGCATCACTGCCAAAGGGCGGACCCGATCCATCCTTCACTCTTCCGCGCTTGCAAAGAAAGAAGCTCACGAATGGTCTCGATGTGCTCATAGTCGAGCATCATGAGCTTCCCGTAGTCACGATGAACCTTGTAGTGCGCGGTGGTGCGGCCGCTGATCCTGCAGATCGGCCCGGTCTTGCGACGGTGACGGCCGATCTTCTCGATGAAGGAACGCTTTCCAGAAATGCGCTCGAGCTCTCCGACAAGCTTGCTTCCATCGGAGTGAACCTCAGCAGCAGCGCCGACTGGGATGCAAACCGCATCACCATGACGACGCTCACTCGTCATCTCGATCAAGCGCTTGGTCTATTCTCCGACATCCTGCTTCATCCCGCATTCCGCGACAACGACATAAACCGCATTCGTCAGTCGAGACTGCAGGGACTGGTTTCAGCGAGAGACAATGCGACGACGATCGCATCGCAGGTTTATGCATCGCTGCTCTATGGTGCGTCGCACCCGTACGGGCACCCACAATCCGGAACACAGGCTTCAATCAACGCGATTACAGCAGCAGATCTGCAATCGTACTACTCGACTTACTACAAACCCAACAACTCGACGCTGATTGTTGTCGGCGATGTGAAGCCCGAGACTATCGTCGCACAGCTCGAAAACGCATTCGGTTTGTGGAAAGCGGGCGACGTTCCGGCAGTAAACGTGAACGCGAGCACGGCACAGCGGGATCATACGACGATCTATCTGGTCGACAGACCGGGTGCAGCACAGTCTGTGATCAACATTGGACAGGTTGGCGCGCCGAGGTCGACGCCTGACTATTTCACGAGACTCGTGCTGAACCAGATGCTTGGCGGAGCTTTCGTCTCGCGGGTGAATCTCAATCTTCGCGAAGCTAAGGGGTACACTTACGGCGCACGCACGTCGTTCGACTACCGTCGCGGTGCCGGTCCGTTCACTGCGAGTGCGGGTGTTCAAACAGCGGTCACGAAGGAATCGGTCAGCGAGTTCCTCAAAGAGCTTCGTGGAATACGCGGCGAAATTCCTGTGACACAGAAGGAGCTCGACCAGGCGAAGGAATCACTCATTCGCGGATTCCCGCGCACGTTCGAGACACCGGGTCAGATCGCCGCCAGGCTCACTGACGTCGCACTGTATGGATTACCCGACGATTACTTCAACAGCTACATCGCCGGCATTCAGAAGGTCACAGCCGCTGATGTCGCCCGGGTAGCAAATGCCGCGATCGATCCTGGGCATCTTGCAATTCTCGTTGTTGGTGATCGGAATGTCATCGAGCCGGGTCTGCGCTCACTCGAAGGAATCGGTACTACGCTGACGGTGCTCGATGCTGACGGTCATCCAGTCGGTGAGGGCGCTGCGCAGCAGTCGCCGTCAAGATGAGTAACTCTGCAGGGTGAGGGCCGGTAAAACGATTCAACGGATTCTAAGGGTTCAACGGATCTTCCTCTGGAACAACGATATGTTGAAGCGCTAACGCAAAGCTCTGTCGTTGTGTTTTTGTAAAAAAACACATAAAAACATCGTAGTCACAAAGTCCACTTTGGTTGCTGTGGATAGAATCCGTTGAACCCTTAGAATCCGTTGAATCGTTTTACCGGCCCTCACCCTGCTGCTTTCGCACAACCGACCCTCACACAGTATGCATTCTCAGATTACTGAGGTTGTAAATGCATTCGATCATGCGCAGGAAAGACTCGATCGGCTTGTCGACCTGATTCCGGAAGACAGGTGGAGCGTGCGCAGCGATCCCGCGCGATGGTCTGCCGGTGAGTGCGTTGCTCATCTCAACCTGACGAATGCCGCGTATGTCCCGCGAATTCGAAAGGCACTCGAGGAAGCCCGCAAGCTTCCTCGAGTTGTCGGGGGATCGTACAAGCGCGACACGTTCGGAAAAATCTTTGCGCTGATGGTCGGTCCGCTTCCGAAAATTGGAAAAACAAGAATAGGCCGCGTGAAGACGACGGCTGACTTCATACCCAGTGGCAGCTTTCCAAGACAGCAGAGTGTCGCGGAGTTCAAGCGACTGCAGCTCGAGCTTATCGGAATGGCGAAAGAGTCAGACGGGCTTGCAATCGACAAGGTGTCGATCACATCTCCATTCGGAGAAAAGATTCATTACAATGTCTACTCCACCTTCGTGATTCTTCCGCGACACGAGGAGCGCCACATTCAGCAGGCTGAGCTCGTTTGGGCCTGACAATTCGCAAGGCAACTTCCGCCGACGCGGAAGTGCTGAGTGATCTCGCGCTCAGGATATTTCTCGACACATTTGGTCCGGGAAACAATCCTGAGGATATCGAGCTTCACGCGGAGCGCTCGTACAGTCGGGAGATTCAGCTCCACGAAATCAACGATCCATCTCTTACTTACCTGATTGCCGAGATGGATGGACAGCCCGCCGGTTTTGCGATGATAGGGCTCCCGCGGTCAGAGGCGGCCTCGAAATTTGACCGGCCAATCGAGCTGTTCAGATTCTACGTCGACAAGGAATGGCACGGGAAGGGAATTGCACAGCCGATGATGGACGCGTGTGAAGATCTGGCCCGCTCGCTCGGAGGGAAGACGATCTTTCTGAATGTCTGGCTCGAGAATCCCCGGGCGATCCGGTTTTATGAGAAGATCGGTTTTCGCAAAGAGGGGACGACACCGTACGTTCTCGGGAACGAGATGCAGACGGACTGGGTAATGGCGCGGGACATCAAATAAAAACAACCACACTAAGCGGTAGCAGGTATTAGAAACCCAATGGGCACTACACGGCTCGAGGCGTTCAGCGATGGAGTCATTGCGATCATCATCACGATCATGGTTCTCGAGCTTCGCGTACCGCATGAAGCGACGCTCGATGCGCTCGAGCCGCTCTTCCCTGTTCTTCTGAGCTACGTCCTGAGCTTTGTCTACGTAGGCATTTACTGGAACAATCATCATCACATGCTGCACGTGACAACGCGTGTGGACGGCCGCATTCTCTGGGCGAACCTTCACCTCTTGTTCTGGCTTTCCCTGTTCCCCTTTGCCACGGCATGGATGGGGGAAAATCATTTCGAGGCGGTGCCGACGGCTGTTTACGGCGCCGTTCTGTTCATGGCGGCAATCGCCTATAGCATCCTTGCCCGGGCAATAATTCGCCGGGAGGGTCCGGATTCGGTGATTGCAAGGGCTTTCGGTCGCGACTGGAAAGGCAAGATGTCACTGGTCATCTACATGGCCGCGATCGCCCTGTCCTTCGTAAATCACTGGCTGTCGCAGGCTCTGTTTGTCACTGTCGCTGTAACATGGCTTGTGCCTGACAGTCGAATCGAGAGGGTTGTTGAACCCCGCTGATACTATAATAACGGCAGCAAAGGGTCCTATCCCGGCGTATCACTTGCAAAAGGAGTTTGCATGCGGCCTATAAGTCAGATCATAGACTTCATGACAATGGGGTCCGACAGACCTATCCGGCGCCTGATCGCGTATTACCTGGTGCTCGGAATAGCGCTGTTCCTCCTTGTCCGGTTCATCCCGTCGGCGGACCGCCTGCTTCTGGGTAAAGGTCTCGCCGAGGCGTCGATTACACCGGAATCCGGGACGATCCTCCAGGACGGCCTGAGCGGAGCACCGGCGGCTGATGCGACCCTGGGGACAACTACGCTCGCAAGCCTCGCCGGAACCACTGCGCTCATTCTCCTTGGCACTCTCCTTTTGATGATGCCGGTGACGTGGGTCTACATGTCGGCGCGGAATACTCCCGGGCACAGCCAGGCTGTTGTTCAAACCCTGATGATCCTGCCCCTGGTGGTTGCCGGCATTGTTCTCATTGTGCGCGACAGTCTCGCTCTAGCCTTCAGTCTTGCCGGGGTTGTCGCAGCGGTGCGTTTTCGAACGAATTTCAAGGATTCCCGCGACGTAGTGTATGTTTTTCTTGCTGTGGCGGTGGGATTTGCGGCCGGAGTGCAGACTCTCGCCGTAGGGGCAGTGTTGACGATCATCTTCAACTTTCTGCTTCTTCTCACGTGGCGCTATGACTACGGCCGAAACGTGCTCACACCCACTGCCGCATCGCGGTGGGAGGAACCCCTCAGCGCCCTTGCAAGCCAGACCGACATTCATGCGGTTCCCGACCGTGACCTGGTTCTTTCTCTGACGCCGGAGAAGGCCGAGAAGCTCGCCGAGCGCTTCGAGCGTGTGAGTGAGGTGCTGGGCGGAAAGAAGAAGAAGCCGCGCTACAGTTCGGTCCTTTCCATCACGAGCGACCGAGTCGCTGAGGCGCAGCAGATGATCGAACAGGTCCTTGATGAAAGAGCCAAGCGATGGCGTTTGGATGAAGTCGTGACGCACACGGGCAAGCCTTCAGAGATCTACTACCTCGTCAAGCTGAAGAGGCCCGTTACACGCGATGACCTGCTCACCGCAATTCATGCAAAGGCGTCAGAGTTTATCGTGGGCGTCGATCTGGAGAGCAAAGACCCGTCCGATCAGGACGTGCGCGCAGCTGTATGATGCAAGCGCGGCATCTCGCACTGCTTCTCGGAGTTGCCGCGTGCGTTTCAGCATGTGAGTCGAAGCGAGCAAAGGAGCAGGCTGTTTCCACCGGGCTTGTGCGACGAGAGCACCGTCTTGTATCGAGGCTCGCACAAGCAGACAAGCGTGATGACGACGTCCCCGTCGCGAAGTGGATAATGCCGGAAGAGTTGAAAGAGATCTCGGGGCTCACGCTCACACCCGACGGCCGGCTGCTCGCGCATGACGATGAGCTTTCCCGCATCTTCGAGATCGATCCGCGAAAGGGCGTCATCATCAAGAGCTTTCTTTTCGGCAACGGGCTGAGAGGAGACTTCGAGGGGATAACAGTCGCCGGCGACAATATCTGGGTCATCAAGAGCAATGGCGAGCTGTACACGTTCAAGGAAGGCGAGAACGGAACGAAGGTCCCTTACACAAAGTTCGACACGAAGCTCGGCAAGGAATGCGAGTTCGAGGGAATCGCGTACGACCCTGACAGTGCCCAGCTGCTGATGCCGTGCAAAAATCCAAGAGGCAAAGGGCTGGACGACGAGCTCGTCATCTATCGATGGAAGATTGGTGCGTCCGACGCTACCGGAATCACGAGAATCACAATTCCCATTGGTGAAGCGGCGGGCAACAACAAATGGAAGAGATTCCGGGCAAGTGATATCACTCGGGATCCCACGACCGGCGACTACGTGCTGATATCATCGCTCGAGCATGGGATGATTGTCATGAAGCCCGATGGTGAAGTGATGAACAGCCGCTCACTGCCGGGAAAACACCATCAGGCCGAAGGCGTGGCGATAACGAAGGACAGCATTCTCATCATCAGCGATGAGGCAACGAGCAAGCCGGCAGCGGTAACACTTTACAGATGGCGGAAATCAGAAACAGGAGAAAATAATAAGTGACCGGTGAATCCCCGGTGAAGCGTTTCATGTTGTTGATTGCGATTGCAGCGGCAGCGTCGAGTCTGCCACGTGCTATGCAATCTCAGGCAATCGCCGGAATAGGTCCCGATTCAGTCGAAACCATACCCGTGAAGGGATTCGCAGCCGGCTCTTTCTGGCGCTCGTTGTTCGGCGACAATTACCGCGAGCTGTGGACAATGCCGATCAAGGTGCCCGTGCTGCACATCGATCAGTATCAGGGTGGGCTCACTCCCTACAAGATCGGCGGCGGCAAGCAGACGAGGTCGCTGCGCATGGTGACGCAGGATTCGGCGGAATATGTCTTCAGGCCGGTATACAAGGCTCCGAACCTGACCCAGGATTATCGCGGATCGCTGATGTGGAAGATTTTTCTCGATGCCGGAAGTGCGTCGCATCCTGCGGCGAATGTCGCAATCGTTCCGCTGATGGAAACGTTTCAGTTTCTTCAGCCCAACGCTCGTCTTGTCTTCATGCCTGACGAGCCGCGGCTCGGAGAGTACAGGAAAGAATTCAAGAACGTTCTCGGAACACTCGAAGCGTATCCGACAGTTCCAAAGTCGGGGCGTGCTTTTGCGAATGCAGTAAACATCCTCGACGCCGAGGGTCTGCTCGCGGCACTCGACAAGGATGCGTCAGTAAAGGTCGACACGCGGACGCTGCTCAAGATTCGCATGCTCGACATGCTTGTCGGCGATAACGATCGTCACGCTGATCAGTGGCGGTGGGCACAGCTGCAACCAGGCGGCTTGTATGTGCCGATCGCTCGTGATCGCGACAAAGTGTTTCTTTCGTACGGCGGATTGCTTCTCGGCCTCGCGAGAAAGGCTGTGCCTTCGCTCGTGCGCTTCGATTCAGTGTATTCCGATCCCACAGCACTCTTCGAGAACGCAACGAACTTCGATCGGCGCGTACTTGGCGGACTCGACAGGGAAGTGTGGGAATCGACAGCGACTGAGCTGAAGGGATTGATCACAGATGCGGTCATCGATCAGATGATCGCAGTCATGCCAGTCGAGTATGCGAAGCACTCGAACGGAATTCGCCAGACGCTTCGATACAGAAGAGATCATCTCAACGATGTTGCGCTCACGTATTACGATCAGCTCTTTCGTGTTGCGGACGTTCACGCGACAGACACTGCCGATGTAGCAACGATCGTCCGGCAGCCGGATGGCTCAGTCGACGTGGGATTCACGTCGCAGGGTGACGGTCACTGGTTCCAGAGACACTACGATCCCGCGCACACGCACGAGATCAGAGTTTATCTGCATGGCGGCAACGACACCGCGACGGTTGCGGGAAGCGCTGCCGGCATTCCGGTTAGAGTGATCGGCGGAAATGGCAACAACGCGATCGTAAATCAGACAGGTGGAAGAGTCACGTGGATTTACGATCAGGGCAGCGTCGACAACGTGCATTACGGCCGCAACATTCCGCTCGAGATCGACAGCTACGTCGATGCGCTCAACGCTTACTACAACCGGCGGCCGATGGTTCATGCATTCGGTCGCGAAGCGTTTCCTGAGTGGAAGGACTACGGTGTAAAGATGCAGCCGGTGGTTGGCCTGAAAACCGGACACAAGATCAGCGCCGTTCCAAAAGTTGGAATCGCGCGCTACGTCTACGGATTCAGGAAAGTCCCGTATGCCAGCATGCTGCAGGCGGATGTCGCCTGGTCCACGGGTACACATGGATGGAAAGCAAATCTCATCGGTGACAAGCGGTTCGAGAGCTCGGACTTTCATCTTCCGGCTATCGCGACAATGTCGCAGCTGGAGGTTGTTCAGTTTCGCGGGCTTGGCAACGACATCGAAGACAGCGACGACGAATTCTTCGATGTGAAGCAGACTCAGTGGAGCTTCTATCCGGGAATTGGCTATTCGTTCTTCCCGGGAAGCGAGCTCACAATCGGCCCGATCGTTCGCTCCACCAGAACCGACAGCACCAGCAACAACTTCCTCGCGCTCACTCAGCCATATGGCTTCAGCCGGTTCTCGCAGGCTGGGGTTCAAATGAAGCTTCACTTCGACAGCCGCATCGAGCCTGACACTGCGAGACCGCATTTCATTCTCGATTTCACCGGAAGTGGATATCCCGGGATGTGGGATGCGGAGACCGCGTATGAATCGCTTGAAGGATTTGCCGCGGCATTCATCAACATTCCGTTCGCAACAAAGCCTGTCATTGCGCTTCGCGGCGGTGGAAAAAAACTCTACGGGGACTTTCCCTATTTCGATGCTGCGTTCATTGGCGGCGGCAGATCGTTCAGAGTGGAGCACAGCCAGCGTTTCGCGGGCGATGCATCGCTCTATGGCAATGCTGAGCTGCGCGTCCCTCTGTTCAACTTTCCGACGATTTTTCCAACGGATGTTGGATTGCTTGGATTTGCCGACGCCGCCAAGGTTTACGTCGACGATGATGCACCGGGCGGATTTCACACAGCGATGGGCGGCGGATTCTGGATCGGAGCCGTGAACGCAACGAGGAACGTCAACGTTCTCTTCACCAACAAGAAGAGCCGCAGAGTGATGGTGAGCCTCGGCTTCGCTTTCTGATTTTTTCTTCGGCGCATGCGAGCTGAAGCGTTCGTCCGCGTCGCCGGCCTGACACTGTTAGCTGCATGCAAGCCAGCGGAGAAAGTGACTCCTCCTCCGGCGTATGCGACAGCCGAGCAGGTTGCAATTTCAGGAGCGTCTGTTCTCATCGGGGCCGGCGACATCGGCGTATGCGGTTTACGGGGTGATGAGGAGACTGCAATGCTGGTCGACAGTGTGCTCAAAGCCGACAGCGCCGCGGGTGTAACATCAGCCGCCTTCACAACCGGCGACAATGCGTATCCCGCCGGGCTCGATCGTGATTTTGTTCGCTGCTTCGGCTCATCCTGGGGCGACAAGAAAAAGCGAATCATGAAAGTCTTGCATCCGGCAATTGGCAATCATGACTATCAATCGTCGTACGGCGCGGCATACTACAGGTACTTCGGCTCGCGAGCCGGCCCGGCGTTCAAAGGTTATTACAGCTATGATCTGGGAGACTGGCATCTGATCGCGCTCAACAGTGAGATCGCTGCACTTGGAGGATTGTCCGATCGAAGCGGCCAGGAAGAGTGGCTGGAGAAAGATCTGCGTGAAAAGAGCAAGCTCTGCACGCTGGCATATTTCCACCGGCCGCTCAGAAGCTCGGGTGCGCACGGCGCGAGTCCGGTCATGCAGCGTCTTTACACCATTCTCGAAAAGGGCGGAGTGGATCTTGTTCTTGCCGGGCACGAGCATCACTACGAAAGATTTCTTCCGATGAATGCAGCGGGGACAATCGATTCGGTGAGTGGAATGGCGCAGATCATCGTAGGAACTGGCGGCGGAAATCTCACCGGAATCCGATCGCGACTGGCACCTGGCTCTGCAACTCAGATTCAGGGACATTGGGGCGTTCTGATCGCAACACTTGGGAAGGATGAATATCGAACGTCATTCCTCGACACAAACGGCCAGGTGTGGGACCCGTCAGGGGGGAAATGTCATTGACAAGTCCGCTCGAAGACGGAAGCACGATTGTACCTGAGCCTCAGCCTGAGGAGAAGCCGCGCAAGGAGAGACGCAAACTTGGTAAGCGCAGGGGGGTTCCGCGCGGTGGTCGCGCCGGACTAGCTGGCGAAGACGCAACGTGGAGCAGAGACCGCCTTTCGCGTCATCACATCATCTCGGCGCATCATTTCGCAAAAAGCGCAGAACAGATCGAAGCGCTCGGCGGTGATGTTCCGCAGAGTGAGAAGTGGGAGTACCGCGCGTTCGTGAGCGCGGCGGTGCTGTCAGCGGTTGCATATCTCTCGGCGTCGATCAACGAGCTGTATCTCGAGGTGAGAAAGCTCAGTCAGACAAACCAGCCGCCAGTTCGACGCGAGCTCGATTTGCTGCTCGATGCGTGGCCGCGAATATCGAGAGTCCAGGTACTGCAGCGATATCAGCTCGCGCTTTCTGTCGCGGATGCGGATCAATACAATCCGGGCCGGCAGCCTTATCTCGATGCGGACAATATCATCAGGCTGCGCGATGCACTTCTGTCATACGATCCTGAGTGGGATGACGAGCGCGGAAAGCATCACACGCTCGAGGCGCGTCTCAAAAACAAATTTCCTCCATCTCCTCTGGTATCGTCGAAGCGGCCGTGGTTTCCGGATCAGTGCCTCGGATCAGGCTGCGCAAAGTGGTCGGTAGAAACGGTTCAGGTTTTCACGAACGATTTCTACCGACGCATGGCACTGCCCGGACGGCCACTCGTTGGTGGAGAGGAAGGGGAGTAATAGTTCTACGCGATGGCCAGCTTCCGGGGTAACATCGCTTCAGTTGCGGTGACGATTACCAGCAGCCCGACGAGAGTCGCGAACCAGCCAAAGAGGATCATCCTGCCGTAAGCCGCTGTGCGTGCTTCGCTCTCCTCGAGCGATCGGCCTGCGACAACGAATCCGCCATTCTTGTTGTGAACGACGATTGTCGCCATGCGAACCCCGGGCTCCGGCTGCCATGTCACTCTTATCTCGCCAGTTTCGCGCGCATGGTCGAAGACACCCACTGGAACTGTTCGCGCGTTTCCATGCAGGCTCGCGGATGAGCTCACGATTGTCCCTTTCTCATCAACGACCGTGATCCACGGCGCGAGACTTCGGCCGATATCCACCTGCTGTCCACCGGGAATCGACGCGGCAGGCTGTCCGGCTGCGAGTGCAGCTGCAGCATCGCGTGCAACCTGAAGCTGCGGATCGTTAGCGGTCTGCCGCCCAACCTGCTGAACAGCGAGATAGACGAGCAGCGAAGTGGCAGTGGCGAGCGCAGCGAGCTGGACCCATCGGGCGAGAACTCTTCCAGTCAGACTCATGTGCTGATCCTCAGTGCGAGCGTGAATTCTACTTTATAACATAAAGTAGTCTGTGCAGCAAGGAAAGAGTCAGTTGCCCGGCTGGGTCTTCCACCTCTTATGGAACCAGAAGTACTGCTCGGGTGCCATCCGGATCTCATTCTCGAGGCGCCGCGCCAGCTCGGCAGTGAGCGCGTTCACGTCGCGATCGAGGTTCCCGGTGCGCTCGAACTCGACTCTCTCGCCTCGCACCTCGTACCGAACTTCGCTGCCCGGCAGACGTCGCGCGATACATGAGAACACGGGTGCGCCGAGTCTCAAAGCGAAGAGAGCGGGGCCTCGATGTGTCGACGCCGGCCGTCCGAAGAACGGGACAAAGATTCCAGAACGTCGTGCATCCTGATCACCGACAATTCCGACGACGCCATTCGCACGAAGCAATCTTGGAACGCGCGACGGCGCCTGCCCCTGATAGATGGTTTCAACACCAAGCTTTCGCCGGAGATGCTGAAGGCGCTCATCAACAAGTCGATTTCCCTGACGGCGCACAATCGCGCCGATCTCGACACCGCGTGATGCAACTGCGCCCGCGGCGATCTCCCAGTTGCCGTAGTGTCCGGTAACGAGAATCACACCGCGGCCGAGTGAGAGAGCATCCTGCAGCTCGTCCCAGCCAACGGGAACCGTTCGATCGACAACTGCTCTTTCATCGAGTTTCGACAACCGCAGCATCGCCGCAGCTTCACGACCGAGGTGCTCATACGCGGCGCGTCGGGTTTGTTCGATCCAGTCGGCCGATGCTTCTGGGAACGCGATGCGCAGGTTGTCGTCGACAGTGTCGCGTCGAATGCCGAGATCGTGAATACGCCTGCCGATTGTTGCGCCGAAGCTGTCTGCCGCCTTCTCGGGAAGAATCGACACCGCCTTTTCAAGCGAGCGTGCCAGAGCATACTCGACTCGCTGTGAAGGGGAGTGCTTGCGCTTGACTGCCGGCGCCGGAGAATCCTGAAGTGTGGAATCGGTCATTGCTTCAGTTCAAATTTAGTGCGACCGCCAACTGGAGCACTGTGTTTTGAAGATTCATCGTTTGTTACTGGCCGTTGCAGCATTCCTTCCATCGACACTTTTCGCACAGCGCAGCATCGAGTACGACATATCGTTTCCGAACGCAGCGGAGCATGAAGCGCGCGTTGTGATGACGGTTCGTGGCGTCGCTGCCGGCAATCCGGTTGAAGCAAGAATGAGCCGGTCATCTCCAGGGCGATACGCTGCTTCCAGTTTTGCAAAGAATGTTTACGATGTGACCGCGACAGATTCGCGCGGACAGCCGATCGCAATCTCCCGGCCCGACACCCATGGATGGACGGTGAGAAAACACGATGGCATAGTGCGTTTCTCTTATACAGTATGGGGTGACCGGATCGACGGCTCCTACCTGAGCATCGATCACGCGCATGCGCACATGAACATGCCCGCAACCTTCATGTACGTCGCTGGAATGAGCAACGCGCCGATAAAGCTGACTATCCATCCGCAAACCGGTTGGAAAGTCGCGACACAACTTGCACCAACGCGCGATCCGTTCGTGTTTACAGCGCCGAACTTTCAGTGGTTCATGGATTCGCCGATTGAAGTCGGGCCCGTGACGATGCGCACGTGGACCCGGACCAGCAACGGAAAGACATCCACGTGGCGAATTGCACTTCACAGCCTGGCCACCGATGCACAGGTGGATTCGTTCGCGGTGATGGGTCAGAAAGTTGTCGACGAAGCAATTGCAGTCTGGGGCGAACCCGCCGGGTACGACCTTGGGACCTACACTTTCATAATCGACTATCTCCCATGGGCGAGTGGCGATGGAATGGAGCATCGCAACTCTACCGTCATCAGCAGCAGTCGAACCACGATTGCCGATTCAGCGCGTCGCGCCTCAGCGCTCGGAACGTTTTCACACGAATTCTTTCATTCGTGGAACATGGAGCGGCTTCGCTCGAAGGAAATCGAGCCGTTCGAGTTCGGTGGAGAGGATATGTCGGACGGACTGTGGTTCGGTGAAGGATTCACGAACTATTACGGTCCGCTGATACTCGCGCGAGCAGGTTTTATCCCGCAGGAAAATTTCGTCACCAACATGGGCAGTGAAATCATCGGAACCATTCAGTCGCCGGCGAGAAATCACGGTTCGCCAGTCGACATGAGCAGGCTCGCGCCATTCTTCGACGGCGGAGCGGCATCGGATCCAACCAATCGCCAGAACATTTTCATTTCGTACTACACCTGGGGATCAGTCGTTGCGATCGGCCTCGATCTGACTCTTCGAGAGAAGTACGGAAAATCTCTCGATGATTACATGCGGCAGCTGTGGAAGAACTACGGCTCACACCAGTCGGCCGGGTTCGCTCCACTAAGACCTTATACGGTCGCAAACCTCCGGGACGAACTTGCGACGTTCACCGGGGACCGCGCGTTCGCGAATTCGTTCTTCTCACGCTACGTAGAAGGCCGTGAAGTTCCTGACTTTGCCACTCTTCTGGAGCCTGCCGGATTCCGTCTCGTCATCGACAATGAGAAGCCCTACCTCGGCGCATCTATGGACGATGATACAACGAGAGTATTCATCAACTCCAGCCAGGAAGGCGGATCGATGTTCGCTGCCGGTATCTCGAGCGGCGATCTTGTTTATGCAATCGATGGTAAACCAACGACGTCGATCGACGCGTTGACGGCGATCATCTCTGGTCACCGCGTTGGCGACGTTGTACAGGTGGACGTGGAACAGCGGCAGGTCCGTCGCACGGTTCCGATGACCCTTCGCGGCAGGCGCGAAATGAAAGTCGCGAGCTACGAATCACTCAAGCTGCCGGTGACACCGAAGATCGAGGAATTCAGAAAAAACTGGCTGGGCTCGAAGCGCTGAAGTAAAATTTGAACACACATTCACATTCAGAAGGAATTGCACCGATGACAGTAAATCGCCGAACCTTTCTCGGCGCAGCGGCAGTGAACGCTGCTGCCTTTGCTTCGCTCCCGACCGCCTTGTTTGCAAACGTGCCCAGCGATCTTCTGCCGCACGCGTCGAGCGATGAATGGAGTGTGGACTGGAGGCGGAGGCTGACCGGCAAGCACAAATCCGTATTCGACAACGCCGAAGTAGAGAGCGGCTATGGTGTATGGCGTGCCGCAGCGTGGGCCAGACAGCACATGGAAGTTCTCAAGGCTTCGATGAGCGACATCACACCTGCGATTGTGCTGCGTCACAACGCAATCGTTCTCGCCATGCAGCAGTCCTTCTGGGACAAGTATTCAATCGGCGCGAGCAAAAAGGTGACGCATCCTCTGACTGGTGAGGCAACCGACCGGAATCCCGTGCTGCTTGGCGAGAAAGAGGGAATCCCGGCACCATTCAATCAGGCCAGCCTCACTAACCAGCTTTCGCACGGCGTCGTGGTACTTGCATGCAATCTTGCGCTTCAGGACTGCGTAGATCTGATCGAAAAAACTGACAAGGTTTCACCTGAGGAAGCGAGAAAGCAGGCTATTGCGTATCTGGTTCCTGGTGTAATTCTGCAGCCGTCAGGAGTATTCGCGGTAACGCAGGCGCAGGAAGCTGGCGCGGCGTACGTAAAGGCTAGCTGATCTCAGCCCACGGCCGCTGTGAATGCGGCCAGTCAAAGCGATCGGGGTGAAAGAGATGAGCCAGAAGCTCGATCCCTTCTGCCACCCTCGGACCGGGGCGCGCGAAGTAAGCGTTGGCATCTACAGCGACTACTCGCGCGCTTCCTGTGTATTTAAGGCTCAGCGCTGCGGAGCGTGACTCTGCCAATCCATAACCGCACGGTGCAACAACAAGGATTTCAGGGTTGCCCATCGCCACTGAGGCCCATGTAATTCTTCCGGAATCCCCACCGGGATGGCCAAGTGGATCGGCGCCTCCAGCAATGCCTATCATTTCGGGCACCCAGTGACCAGGGCAAAACAGTGGATCAGTCCACTCCAGGAATGCAACGCGTCGAACCGGAGCTCCGGCCACAGCTGATTTCACTGTTTCAATTCGTTCACGGTTGTCGTCGATGAGGCTTTCTGCCTCGAGCTGACGACCTGTTGCGCGTCCGATATCGAGAATGTTCTGCTCTATTTCCTCGAGAGTTCGCGGCGTGAGCCACAGTACTTCAGGTTTCGATGGCAGCTCTTTGAGAGCGCGCGTCAGCTCCGTTCCCGATGGTGCGCACACCTGACAAAGATCCTGGGTGAAGACGACATCGGGTGCGAGATCACGAAGCAGTATCTCATCGACGCGATAAAGACTCTCACCACTTGCGAGCTGCGACGAAACCGCCGCGTCGATCTCACCCTGATTTAATTCTCCAATTGCAAGTGCAGGTCTCGAGACTACCGGGAGCTTGAGGGCTTGGGCGGGGTAGTCGCATTCATGCGATCTACCGACGAGCTCATCGCCGGCTCCCAGTGCATATGCAATCTCGGTTGCAGCGGGCAGGAATGAGACAATTCGCGTCATAGACGTAATGTATCTAAAATTTCGCGCTTCCTTATCAGAGCAGATGTTCAGAAGATCGATTTTTTCATTCGCGTTTTTGTTCGCCGTGAAAGGCGACGCTCAGACTCTAACGATTTCCCCGAAGTCGCCGGCGCCTGGGGCAATTGTGCGACTCAGTTTGAGTCTGCCTGCGGCACCTGACAGCATTTCCAGAATCAGCGGAACGATGTCCGGCGAGCCGCTTCATTTCATAAAATCGACTTCGGGAACATGGCGTGCACTCGGACCAGTCACTGTCGATGCAGCTGGTGAGATCGAAGCAATTGCAGTAATCGAGAGGATTTCAGGAGCTCTCGACACTGTTCGTGCGAGCGTGACGATACCAAAACCGCCGCCACCTCGCGCTGGCGCGCGACCGCGTGCGCTCTCCGTCTCCCCGAGGTTTACCCAACCTCTCGACTCGGCGACCCAGGCACGTATCGATCGCGAGAATGCAGCTGCGAGAGAGATCGGCCGGCGAGCGCACGACTCGCCGCCGATGTGGACGTCGGCGTTCATCAGGCCTCGAGCGTCGGCGGTGACGAGCAGATTCGGCAGCGGTCGAATGTTCAACGGAACGCTGACAAGTCGTCACCTTGGCGTCGATTTCCGGGGTGCCACGGGACAGCCCATAAGAGCAGCAAACCGTGGTGTTGTGGCGTTAGTCGGTGATTTCTTTCTCGCAGGCAACGTTGTTTACATAGATCACGGTGGCGGCGTTGTCACAGCGTACTTCCATATGAGCAAAGCGCTTGTCGCGGCGGGCGATACAGTCGAGCGCGGACAGGAGATCGGTCTGGTGGGATCAACTGGAAGAGTTACTGGACCGCACCTTCACTGGAGCGCACGGTATGGAGCTGTAACAGTGAATCCGCTCGACCTCACGCTCGTAGAGTCTCGATGACCGGGGCAGGATAACTTTCGGAATGCGCAAAACGCTGAAGAATGTTTTTGCAGAATACGGAGCGATCGCGGTCGTGGTGTATCTGACGCTGTTCACGATCGTGCTCGTGGGATCCTACTTTGCGATCCGCATGGGGTGGTCGCCTGGCGGAGCTGCGGGGCAGGCAGGGGCGTGGACCGCTGCATATCTCGTTACGAAAATCGCGCAGCCTCTTCGTATAGGAGCGACGGTTCTCATCACGACTTTTGTCGGGCGCCTCTGGGAGAACCGCAAAACATTGCGCGGACAGAATCATGAACAAACTCCTGATGCTGGTGGGATCGACAATCGGTAGCTACGCCGGGTGGTGGCTTGGTGCGCACGTCGGGTTCATGACCGCATTTACGCTCAGCACAGTTGGAATGGGAGCCGGCATTTACGGCGGGCGAAGGATCGCGCAGAACTACGAATAGCTACTTAATCGTTTCTTAACGGCCGCTTCAGGGGGATGTAATCCGGAGCGAGTAGTATGCATCCGCCTTCTGCGGAGCGATTCCCACGTGTGCCCGTCGCGACAAACATCCGGATTGCAAGGTCTTTGTAAAATCGGGAACCTTCCGGCATACGGTGAAACCGGCCCCGAGTCTAACCGTAGTACCGGGAATGCAGGAACAGGCGCATCCCACAGTCCGCGCCGACCACAACAATTCTCTGAGAGTATTCCGATGCGACGCACCCTGAACGCAGTTCTGGGTCTTCTTTTCCTGACGAGCGCGGCAGTTGCCAGCGCCCAGGGGCCGTCCGGGCCAGCCGGACCCCAACAGCAGGCACCTCCGGGCGGTGAGGTGCGTGGTGTAATCATGGATGGTGACCAGAACACTCCTGTTGCGAAGGCTCAGATTGCCGTTCGCAGCAAGGCGGGTGCGCTCGTAAGTGGCGGGATCACCGCCGACAACGGGTCGTTCCGCATTGTCGGTCTTCGCCCGGGTGCTTACTACCTGCGCGTCACACTCATTGGGTACGGGCCCATCTCGACTCCCGAATTCACTGTAACACCGGCGTCGCTCAATGCGGACATCGGGACCATCAAGCTTTCGAAGGTGGCTGTCGCATTGAGCGACGTTCAGGTGAAGGCCGAGCGTGATGCAGTCACAATCGAGCCGGATCGCAGCAGCTACAAGGCAAAGGACGTCGCGGCAACGGCTAACAATGCCAGCGAAGTTCTGGATCACGTTCCGTCGGTAACTGTCGATGGCGATGGCAAAGTGAGCCTGCGCGGAAACGAGAACGTCGTCGTGCAGATCAACGGCCGTCCTTCACCGATGAGCGGAACTCAGCTCGGTCAGTTCCTCAAGACACTTCCCTCGGCGGTTCTCGATCGCGTCGAAGTCATCACGACTCCGTCAGCGCGTCAGGATCCAGAAGGAATGGCCGGCATCATCAACATCGTTCTCAAGGCTAACACCGATCTTGGCTTCAGCGGCGGTGTTACGGTAGCATCGGCCACGGCTTCCGGTCGTTACAACGGATCCGGCAACCTCGGCTATCAGGTCGGACCGTGGACAACGTTCTCGACGTACGGATTCAATGCAGACGATCGCGACATCACAGGCATCAACGATCGCATTCGCCTGACGTCCACTGGGTCGCCCTTGGCGTACACCGAGCAGGACATCCTTGGCAATCAGACTAACTGGGGCCACAACATCACGCAGAATGTCGACTACAAGATCAACACGCGGGATGTTCTCACGAACGCGCTGAACCTGAATTTCAGGGGCAACAAGGATAATTCGATTGCCACCTATTCCGAGCTGAACTCGGCGCGCTCGCTGCTCGATTACTACAATCGTGTGCGTGACCAGGACGTGAACTCGTGGATGGTCGATTACACGCTCGCACTCAAGCGCACGATCGAAGCGCGCAAGAATGAAATCGGTGGTGAAATTCGTTTCAATCGCAACTCGGATGATGACGACACGAACCTGTGGCGTCTGACACTTGCACCTCCGGGCGCGGCCGCATCGGCGACATTCAGCCCGACCGATCGCGAGCGCGATCACACCGATGCAGTCACCAAGACGTTGAATGCCCAGCTCGATTACATGAGAGCGTACAGGCCGCGCACCAAGCTCGAGACTGGTTTCAAGTCGACCAGCCGCTGGCTCGATCGCGACTTCTCGGTACTCAAGGACGAGGCGGGCTCAGGCGCGTGGGTAAACAGCGATCTCAGCAACGCGCTCAGCTTCAGCGAGTACGTCGAAGCAGCGTACGCTCAGCTCAGCCAGGGAGTCGGCAAGTTCGATCTCCAGGGCGGTCTGCGTGGCGAGTATGCGAAGCGTGATTTCTCGCTTGCGACAACGCGCGAAAGCTTCCCGCACAGCTATACGAGCCTGTATCCGAGCGCAATTGCGCAGTACAAATGGAATGAAGGACTTTCTGGAAAGATCGGATACTCGCGGCGTGTTCGTCGGCCGGGAACTCAACAGCTCAATCCGTTCCCGCAGTTCTTCGATCCGCAGAACGTGTTCTTTGGAAATCCGAAGCTGAATCCCGAGTACACCGATGCAATCGAGCTCGGACTCACGAAGAGTGGAAAGCTGGGAACGGCGCAGCTGTCTCCGTTCTATCGTCACACCAGCAACATCATCCGGGTGAAGATCAATACCGATGATGTGTTCCAGGGTCGCGAGGTTACGTCGATCAGCTTCGAGAATCTGGACAAGGGAGATTCATGGGGAGCGGACCTCAACGGTCAGCTTCGCATGGGACCGCTTGGGAACGTCGTTGGTGGATTCAACGTCTTCAAGATCGTGACTGACGGTGGGTCGCAGTCTGTGCTCTCGTCAAACGCGGTTCTGTGGTCTGGACGATTGAATGCCACTATCAACGCTGCGAAGAACACGACGCTGACAGGCTCGTATTTCTATCAGGCCCCGCAAACCATCGAGCGCGGAAAATTCTCGGCCACGCAGATGGCGAACTTCTCGGTTCGTCAGAAGGTCATGGAAGGAAAGGCGACTGTCAGCCTGAGAGTTCAGGATCCGTTCAACACGATGGGAATGAGAATCAGAACGGGAGATGACAACATCACGCAGATCACGTCGCGCAAGTTTGGCGTGAGAGCAGCGTTCCTCACCTTCCAGTACAACTTTGGTCAGACGCCGAAGATCAGGCCGGTTCAGCCGCAGCCGCAGGATCAGTCAGCTCCTGGCTTCCCAGGCGGCTGATTACAACCGAGAGATAGCAGAGTAGGCAGAGCACAGAGGCCCAGGGAAGGATTTCTTCTCTGGGCCTCTGTGCTCTGCTAGCTCTTGCGTGAGAGAGCCGCGTTAGCGGCTCGAACCTCTGCTAACTCTTCAGTTTAGCGAGACCTGAATCAGGTTTCGAAACTTCAACCGAGAGCGTGAAGGTTCGCTTCTCGTCGGGACTGAGAGTGCCGACTCCGATCATCTGTCGCGCAATCTCTTCGCCCTTCTCGTTCTTGATTGTGACGAGCATGGAGTATTCCCATGCCGGCTCGCCGCCAGGATGCCGAATCTGACCCTCGACATTCAGGGCAGAAAATCCCGGCGGCTTGTGCTTCGCTGTGTGCGGATCCCAGCGAAGACTTTTCCGGCAGATGGGACAGGCAGTGGCACTCTGGAGAATCGTCGCCCTGCAATGCGGACAGGTTCGAGTCTTTCCAGCAGTGCCCTGAGCGTTACTCATGCGACCGTGCCGGTCTCCACTTTCGCGCGGTTGGTCGTCGTACGGGTTTGCCCATCGTCCCAACCGAACTCGGCGTTTCCGCGCATGCGCGAACCAGCGGCAACCGTGAGCGATCCCGCTTTCACGTCGCCGTTCAGGACGCCTGAAGCGAGAAGCTCCACACGCGATGCCGCATCGACGTTGCCCTCGAGCTCACCGGCGATTGTCACGGTGGACGCTCTCACGCCACCGATCACTTTTGCGCCCTGATCGATTGTGAGATTGCCGTCGACGTTGACGTCGCCCTTGAACTGACCGGCTACGCGAACGTGTCCCGAGCCCTGGATTTTTCCTTCGATCGCGAGATTGGCAGCGATCAAAGTCTCCTTCTCACCCGCACCTGGTGACGTCCGAGCGGTCGGTGTGTTGTAACTCGTCGACGGTGTCGACGAAAAACTCGTGTCGTCCTTCTGAGGCGTGGTGGGTGTCGGGGACATCGGTACGGGCTCCTTCGCGGGCGTGGTTTGTTCTTTCCAGATTGCCATCTGTTGTACTCCTATTGTAGTAACAATTGCCGGCGGGCTTGGGTTTCCAGCGGCAGCGCGTGACCGAAGGTTACCACCCTAAGCGCCACTATGGCACTACCCGGACAAAATCGCCGCAAGATTGCGGCCTTGCCGCCGTGGCCTTTGGCAGGCAAGGTAAAGGAGGCTCAATCTCGCCGAGGTGCGACCAATGAAACGGAAAGGACACCCCAATATCCCGGATTTTTCCACCAAGCGCGCTGCGCCTCAGGCAACTGAGGGTCAGGTCGTGAAGCCAAAACAGCCTGCGCTCCCCACGGTTCACGGCGGAAAGCCGCATTCGACAAACAAGAAGTCAGGGAGACGAGGCGGATGAACTTCCGCCTTGGAATCATCTTTGGAGTGGTCTTTGCGCTCGTCATAATCCTCATCAACAGGATGCGGACTCGCTGAACGGCAAAGTCATCGTAATTACGGGAGCAAGCGGCGGAATCGGCGCCGCGCTCGCGATGCTCGCTGCGTCGAAAGGAGCCTCAGTTGTTCTCGTCGCGAGACGGAAACGCGAGCTCGATGATGTTGCAGCGAAATGTGGAAACAATGCGCTGCCAATAGTCGCAGACATGACGAGTCGTGACGAAGTGAAGCGTGTTGTCCGCGAAGCATTGAATCGTTTCGGGCGCGTCGACGTGTGGGTCAACAACGTCGGGCGCGGGATTACACGGGCTCCCTCAGAGCTCAGCGATGATGATGTCGACGACATCATGCGCGTGAACGTGAAATCTGCGCTCTATGGAATGCAGGAGATTCTGCCTCACTTCAAGGAGCGGGGCGACGGGCAGGTCATCAACATTTCCTCGATGCTCGGCCGCATACCGTTCGCTGTGTTTCGCTCGGCGTACAATGGAGCGAAGCATTTTCTGAATGCGCTTACCGCGAATTTCCGGATGGAGCATGCCGAGACGCATCCGGGAATTGTGTTCACGCTTGTGTCACCAGGTGTGGTGCAGACCGATTTCGGGAAGAACGCGATGCATGGAGGTCCCGATTCGCGACACCTTCCGTACTCGCAGAGTGCGGAGGAAGTAGCGGAGGTCATCGCGAATGTGATCGATTCACCGCGCAACGATGTCTACACGCGCGAAGGATCGCGTGAGCGGGTCATCGAGTATTACTCGAAGACCGGGGAAGACCCGTAAGGTCTAGTTGTCCTTGCCGATAGAATCGAACATCGCCTGACGCTTGGCTTCGGCATCGGCAATGCTCATCCCTTTCTTCACCACGCTCGATCCTGGCAGGCCCGACACGGCGATCGTGCTGTCGCGCTCGCGCTGGCTCATCTGGGACCGGGGCTTATCGACCTTCGAGGGCTCAGCGCATGCTGTAAGGAGGGTGAGAAAGACGGCGAACAGTCTGGGATTTCTCATACTGATTTGACGTTTGACCATCCTGCTTCGTCACTAAGTACGCGCGCGTCTTCCAGAAGAGGGCAGGCAGTGTCTCCAAACTCGGGTTACACCACACAACGAAGGTTGTACATCGGATGCGCCGGCTGGAGTTTGTCGCGCGCGTCGGTGCCTGGTGTGACAGAGGAAGGGACTCAGCTCCAGAAGTATGCCTCGATGTTTCGCGCTGTCGAAATCAATTCATCGTTCCATCGCCCGCATCGCACGGCGACATACGAGAGGTGGGCCGAGAGTGTCCCGCCATCGTTCAAGTTCTCGGTAAAGTTTCCGAAGACGATCACCCACGAGAAGAAGCTCATCGACTGCGCTGATCTCACGAGCAAATTCCTCGATGAAGTGGCGGGACTCGGCGACAAGCTCGGTGCGCTGCTCGTTCAGATTCCGCCCAGTCTCGAGCTTGACGTGGATAGTGCGCGTGTTTTTTTCGAATGGATTCGCTCCCGCTATCAGGGAGATCTTTTTGTCGAGCCGCGCCACCGCACATGGTTTACGCCGGCTGCGACAAAGCTGATGTACGATGTCCGGATTGGCAGAGTTGCTGCTGATCCTGCAGTTGTTCCTGCTGCAGCCGAGCCCGGCGGAGTGAGCGGGCATGTGTATTTTCGTCTGCACGGATCACCCCAGATTTATTTCTCGTCGTATACGACTTCGTATCTCGATGGCCTCGCATTTCGTCTCCGAATGCATGCCAGAGCGGGCGATACGATCTGGTGCATCTTCGACAATACTATCCGCGGCTTTGCTGCGTCCAATGCACTGCAGGTTGCACGCAAGGTCGATCTCGGAGAACGTGCGGCCTCAGCGCGCTGATTTTTTTCGCTGATTGACGGCGCGAGTCCGGCGCGCATCTTCCGGGCACCATGACAACACGACGTGAATTCATTGCCGGTGGAAGCGCTGCGCTGGCTTCTGCAGGCTTTCCTTCGGTGATCTCGCGTGCGGACTACGATCTGATCATTCGCGGCGGCACTGTCTTCGACGGGAGCGGGCGAGACGGAGTTGCGAGTGACGTCGCGATCACTGGTGACCGCATAGCTGCTGTCGCGCCAAAACTCGACGCGCGTGCTCGCGAGGAAATTGATGCGCGTGATCTCGCAGTGGCGCCGGGCTTCATAGATATCCATTCTCACGGCGACGGGAACATGGAAGCGGACCCGCGCGTGGAATCCGTGATTCGACAGGGAATCACGACGATGGTTGTCGGCGCCGACGGTAGCTCGCGCGGAACGGGTGGTCGCGACAAACCATTTGCGTCGATGTTCGATGCCATCGATCGATTGAAGCCGGGGCCAAACGTCGCATCGATGGTTGGGTTCGGTGACGTGCGCGAAGCTGTAATCGGCGACATGGATCGGGTCGCGACTGCCGACGAGATCACTCGAATGGTCTCGATGGTCGATGCTGCATTGAACGATGGTGCGTGCGGCGGTTCTTCAGGACTCGAGTACACTCCTGGAGCTTTTGCATCTCGTGATGAGCTGGTTGCATTAGCCCGTCCGCTCGCTGGACGGCGTCTGCCGTATGCGACGCACATGCGCAATGAGGATGACAGGCTTGTCGAAGCGATCGAAGAATCGATTGCGGTTGCGCGCGGCGCCGGTTGCCCGCTTCAGATATCGCATCTCAAGACTCAGGGGCCGCGCAACTGGCCCAAGCTCCAGCAGGTTTTTCTATTGATCGATGCGGCTCGTGCCGCGCGCACTGATGTCATGTTCGATCGATATCCGTATGTCGCATACGCGACTGGTCTGACGAATCTCTTTCCGGTGTGGAGCAGAGACGGAGGGATAGATCGATTCTTTGCCCGCGTCTCGGATCCGGCGACTGCCGACCGGATAAGACAGGCGACGTTGGCGAAGGTCGAGCTGATCGGAGGCTGGGACAATGTTCAGCTCTCGGGAGTGAAAGCAGTCGAGGATCGCGCCGCAGAAGGAAAGCGACTTGGCTCGTACGCGAAGTCTGTGAATCTGGACCCATATGAGGCGACGATTGGATTGCTTACCCGCAGCAAGGGTGACGTCGGAATGCTTGGGTACGCTATGAGCGAAGAGAATCTCGAGAAGATTCTCTCACATCGGCTGGGGATGGTGTGCAGCGACGGCGGCGGATTCGCGATCGATGGTCCAACTCGTCGTGGCAGCCCGCATCCCCGTGGTGCAGGCAGTTTTCCTCGTGTGCTTGGACGCTATGTGCGCGAAAGAAAAATCATGACTCTCGCCCAGGCGATTCAGAAAATGACATCGCTGCCTGCATCCCGGCTTCGCTTAGGTGATCGTGGAAATCTTGCACCAGGCATGGCCGCTGACGTCGTCGTATTCGATCCTGCTACAGTTGCGGATCGTGCAACGTTTGATGCTCCATTTCAGTATCCGGTTGGAATCAACGGTGTCATTGTGAATGGTGTAGTCGCCCTTCGCGATGGGCAACGCAGCTCATCCGGATCGGGAAAAGCTTTGCGCGTAAACTAGGCGCTAAGCGGGCGTGCGACGAGAATTCCTGTCGAGCGCCTTATTCTTGCGACGTACTCGGGAAGAGTGGTGCGCGTAATCTCGACTGCGCCGCCCGACAGCGGAGCGTGAAGGACTCGCAGAACCCCGTCGTTGCCGCGGTACGCAAATGCGGCGTGAGTGACGTCGATGCCGGGAATTGCAGTCG
Source organism: Gemmatimonadota bacterium (assembly GCA_046732835.1). GTDB lineage: Bacteria > Gemmatimonadota > Gemmatimonadetes > Gemmatimonadales > Gemmatimonadaceae > UBA4720. Next base: position 26,527 of record JBKPNY010000111.1, read on the forward strand.
CAAATGCGAGAACATCGCCGGTTTGAATTCGATCCTGAACTTCGGGAATCCTGTCAGTCGCAATTACCCAGCGTGGATTTCCATCGAGGCTCTTTTCCATTTCACCGATCTTTGCGAATACAGCATCGTCCGCGAGAGCGGGATAGCTCGAGCGATGTTCGGTCATGAATCGTAGCGGACGCGTATCGTTTGCACCGCCTAGCTCGTGACCAAGATTTCTTACGAGTCCGCGTTTCTCTCCGTCGGAGATCCATTCGCTGAAGTAGTGCAGTCGTGATGTATAACCGGCGCGTTTTCCCCCGCGATAACGCATTCGCTCGACTTCGCGCGCGAATCGATCCCAGGTCGGACGCTTTCCATCGTCTGAGGCTCGCGCTACCGCCAGACAGGATTCGACGAGTGTGACGCAATCAAACTCTGTAAGTGAAACAATAAGCGGCTCGAGTGCCTTTGGATCGCCCCCTGCCTTGATGTACGCCTCGAGAGCGTTCGGGACGTACGGAGTCCCGATCGCCAGCTCGCCAACACGAATCGCGCGCGGGCCGAGCGGCATGGAGCGTCGATTCATTCCGATGCTTGTGAGTGCTGCGCCCCATGCCTTGAGACGCGCTTCATCGGCCGATGCCGCAAATAACGGGAACGGAAGCGCGGTCGCAGCTATCGCGACTGCTGATCGAGCGAGCATTTCCCGGCGACTGATCGGTTTTTCCATTGGCGGACTCCGGTGTCGATGCTCAATTTCATGCCCTGGCGTGATTCACCGCAACTGAGGAGACGGAATTGAGAGCACTCGGATCCCTTGTCATCGCCGCTGCGATGCCGATAATTGCACTCTCAGCCTACAAGCGTCCCTCCGCTGACGATCGACCCAACATCGTCTTCCTTTTCTCCGACGATCACGCCGCGCACGCGATCTCCGCGTACCAGCAGTCACTCAAATACGGAATAAAGCTTCCGCGGACGCCCAATCTCGATCGACTCGCGAGCGACGGAATGCTTTTCGTGAATTCGTTCGTGACGAACTCGATTTGCGGACCAGCTCGAGCGACTGTATTGACTGGACAGTATGGGCATCTGAACGGAGTGATGTCGAACAACAACGAGCCCATGCATTCGACATCTGTCACTTTCCCGAAGCTGATGCGTGAAGCTGGATATCAGACTGCCATTTTCGGCAAGTGGCATCTGAAGACAGCGCCGGAAGGCTTCGACCGATATGAAGTTCTGCAGGGTCAGGGTCCATATTACAACCCGATACTTCACAGCAATACGGACAGCGTTCGCTACACCGGATACACCCTGGACATTGTGACCGATCGCGCTGTGAAATGGTTCGGCGAGCGCGACAAGTCGAAGCCGTTCATGATGATGCTGACGTTCAACGCGCCGCATCGCTGGTGGGACCCCGGTCCTGAAAAGCTTTCGATGTACCGCGATACGACGTTCGAGATCCCGAAAACTTTCTGGGATGATGCGTCCGGTCGTGCATCGCCGGCGAAAGATCCGGAGATGAAAATCGCATTCGATCTCGTGCCGCGCGATTTGAAGCTCGAGCCGCCCAACAATCTCACGCCCGATCAGTTCGAGACCTGGATGGCGGCGTATCAGCCGGAGAATGAATCGCTGCAGAGGCTGCGCCCGACCGGGGAAGCGCTGGCAAAATGGAAGTATCAGCGATTCATCGCGGATTACATGCGTGTGATCTCAGCGCTCGATGATCAGGTTGGCCGAGTCCTCTCTGAGCTGGACAAAGCCGGATTGTCGAAGAACACGATCGTCGTCTATTCATCAGATCAGGGATTCTTCCTCGGCGATCATGGATGGTTCGACAAGCGATGGATGTACGAGGAATCGCTGCGAACTCCGCTAATCGTAAAATGGCCGGGAGTCACGAAGGCGGGATCGCGTAACACGGATCTGGTGATGAATCTCGATCTCGCGGAAACTTTCCTCGACATCGCGCATGTGAAGAAGCCTGAGGCGATGCAAGGCGAGAGCATTGTGCCTCTGCTCCGCGGATCCACTCCGAAGAACTGGAGAAATGCGATCTACTATCAGTACTTCGAGTATCCGGGATGGCACGCGGTGCGACGGCAGTATGGCGTGAGAACGAAGCACTACAAGCTCATTCACTACTATGAAGTAGGGGAATGGGAGCTCTTCGATCTGGACAAGGATCCTGAAGAGCTGCGAAGTGTTGCGAACGACAAAGCGTACGGAGGAATTCGAAAGGATCTCGAGACCAGTCTCGCCGCGTTAAGAAAACAGTACGCGGTCCCTGAAAAGGATCCATCGCCATACTTCCCATGGGAGCTTCCTCCCGAATATCGTCGCCCCGGTGTCAAGGGAAGCAGCCGAACGGCAGATGAGCTGTTCCAATTGCCTAACCGCGGCGAGGTAAGGGGAGGCGGTGGAAGCGAGAGCGGCGATATTGGCCCCGGCATAAAGTATGTCCTGGTGCATAGCCACACCGGACATGACCAGGAGGCGATGCATTGGGCGAATGCTATTGTAATCTGGCGATTCCCAAGGGAAACCAGCCCAAGTCGCGCTCACTCGGATTCAGTGTTCGCTGCGTATAAACGGATTACCCGCGCCGCAGAAGATGCGGGCAGGCAAACCGCCGGTGGAAGTGATCAATCCGCGATGTTTCTCCTGGAGTTCGATAGTAAATCCCGCAAAATTTTTCTGAATGGTGATACTCTTATTTATCCTGCCAGGGATTCGAGTATGGCCGTGCTGGTCGACGAGCGCGACGGACACACGCGAAAGCCCCGGATAACATGGCTCAAGGCGAGGTTGTCCGAAGATTTCTGGTCGAAGATGTGGACGCATGGCGACACAACCTTCTTCGTACACCCGAGAGAGCAGGGTAAGAGCTCGATACGCGCGTGGCTCTCGCAGAATCCGGTCATCAAACAATTCATCGAATGAGGCGGCTCGTTTACTTCGCGCTGGCGCTCGCTGCGTGCGCAACTAATTCGCTGCGCGCGAGCTCAGCCACGGATGAATCGAATCTCAATCGCGCAATCGCAGCCGCCGATTCACTGGTGCAGAACGCGATGGGCACACTTACGCCCGGCGCTGTTCTCTTAATCGCAAAGGACGGAAAAGTCATTCACGAGCGCGCATTCGGATACGCAGCGCTCAACGACTACGAGATGCATCGCCTCGCAACTCCGGTTGCGATGAAGACAACGACAATGTTCGATCTCGCATCAGTCACCAAAGTCATGGCGACAACCTTCGCGACAATGATGCTCGTCGATCGCGGAAAGATCGACCTCGATGCTCCAGTCTATACCTATCTTCCCGATTTCCGCGGACCACACCTCGACAGCATCACCGTTCGCCATCTGCTGCAGCATTCGTCAGGTCTCGTGCAGTGGCAGCCGCTCTACTATCAGGCATCGAACAGCGCTGAGACATATCAGGCGATTCGGAAGATGCCTCTGGGATGGGGAGTGGGAGAAGGACGCCACTACAGCGACCTCGGCTTCATGCTCCTCGGCTACATCGTCGAAAAAACAAGTGGCATGCCGCTCGATCAATTCGTCGACACGCAGCTCTACACGCCACTTGGACTCGAGCACACAACATTCAATCCAGGAAAGAAAGGATTTACTGAATTCGCGGTGACGGAGCAGGGAAACGTTTACGAAAAGCACATGGTATATGATCCCAGCTTCGGGTACGACTACCTGGGTGACCCAAAAGCGTGGGATGGATGGCGAACGAAAAATCTCGATGGCGAAACGGACGACGGAAACTCGTACTATGCCAATGGGGGGGTTGCTGGTCACGCGGGACTTTTCTCTACCGCCGACGATCTCGCGGTTCTACTTGACCTCCTCCTGAATCGCGGGAGTCACAACGGAAAGCAGTACATCAGTCCGAATGTGATCGACCGGTTTTTCACACTCGACAAATACGGCCACTACCTCGGATGGCAGCTTCCTGCTGACATGCCGGCAGGAAGCTTCATGCACACGGGGTTCACAGGCACATATGTGCTTGGAATTCCATCGCACAAAATGTCGGTTGTGCTGCTGACCAATCGTCAGAACCTCGGCACCGATGCGAAAGGATTCTTCCCGGACGTTGGGCCGCTCCGCGTCGCAGTAAGCAAGGCCATCCTGAACGGAGTTGAATCAGGATCAACCGCAGCGCATTTCGAGCCTCAGGATTTCCAGTCGGGGAGATGGCTCAAGGGAAATACGCATACACACACTCTCGAGAGCGACGGAGATTCATCACCCGACACTGTCGCCGCGTGGTACAAGAAACACGGCTACAATTTTCTCGTCTTGTCCGATCACAATGTGTGGGTCGATCCCGCGCGCTTTGCGTATCTGTTCGATTCGACCTACATGCTCATTCCCGGCGAAGAGCTTACGACGAGCTTTGCGAAGAAGCCTGTGCATGTGAATGGTCTCAACATTCCGCGCGTCATTACTCAACAGACCGACTCCACATTACTCGGCACAGTACAGAAGAACGTGGACGCCGTTCGAGCGATTGACGGCGTTCCGCACATCAATCATCCCAATTTTGGATGGGCGATCTCGGAGGACGTTCTCTGGAAAGTGCAGAACGACAAGCTCGTCGAGATCCACAACGGACATCCACTCGTTCACAACGAGGGCGGCGGCGACTCTCCGGGAATGGAGATGGTATGGGATTATCTCCTGTCCAAGGGAAAGCGTATCTATGGTATAGCGGTCGACGATGCGCACCATTTCAAGGGAGAGTTCGCGGCGGATCGTGCAAATCCTGGGAGGGGGTGGGTGGTTGTTCGCGCTCCGAAGCTCGATGCCCGCGAAATCATGACGGCAATGGAAGCCGGAAGATTCTACGCCTCGAGCGGCGTTGAGCTCGATTCGATCAGAGTCGGACCCAGGGACATTACGATCGGCATCAGGCAGCGCGGTGATTTCAAGTTCACCACTGAGTTCATCGGAAAGGATGGCACTGTCCTGAAGAAGACCGGCGCAAATCCAGCGACATATCATTTGAGTGGAAGCGAAGCCTACGTCCGCGCCACGGTTACAAACTCCGGTGGCGAGAAAGCGTGGATCCAGCCGGCCTTCGTCGCGCATTGAAGAACGAATTCAACGATGAGCAGGTGATCGAGGCGTGGCAGGCGAATGCCGCGCCATGGACCGATGCAGTGCGTGGCAGAAAGATCGAGAGTCGCAACCTCGTCACCGACTCCGCGATTCTCGACGCGGTGACGAGCGTGGACCCGAAGACCGTTCTCGACATCGGGTGCGGAGAAGGATGGCTCACGCGCGCACTTGCCGATCGTGGAGTCAAATCCATCGGCGTGGATGTTGTTCCCGACCTCATCGAGAAAGCGCGCTCACTTGGCGGAGGAGAGTTTCGGGTCGCGTCTTATGAGGAAATCGGGAGTGGGCTTCTCCAGATCAAAGTCGACGCTGCCATCGCGAATTTCTCGCTCATCGGCGGCGACGCAGTCGATGGATTGATTGCTCGAGTTCCCGAGCTTCTGAATCGGAATGGTTCACTCATTGTACAGACGCCTCATCCAGTGATTGCCGGCGGCGATGAGCCTTACACTGACGGGTGGCGCGAAGGGTCGTGGGCAGGTTGCGGAAGCGGCTTTGTAAAGCCCGCTCCATGGTATTTCAGGACGGTCGAGACATGGGTCAGGCTCATGCATCGCAACGGTTTACAGGTCGCCGAGCTGAGGGAGCCAATGCACCCCGTCACCGGCAAGCCGGCTTCCCTCATAATCATCGCGAAAAGCCTGCAATAACACGCGTTTTCTCACGCTTGCCCAGTGAGTGACCGTTTACTATCGTAGCCCACCTCGGTAGTCCGAAAAAATCGGAAAAATTTCCGGAGACATGCGGCATGACCCTCTCTTCTGTCCGACGCGCCGCAGTGGCGCTCGCTCTTTCATTTCTTTCACTGCCATCACTGCTGGCAGCCCAATCGAGCGGCACGATTCGCGGTCACGTGACCGATGCCGCAAGCGGACGCGGTCTCGCAGACGCGCAGGTAACTGTCGAAGGAACGCGTGTTGGCGGAATCACGAACTCAAATGGTGATTACTCACTCACCGGTGTTCCCGCAGGACAGCGAAGCGTAACTGTGAGGAGAATCGGCTATCAGCCGATGACAGTGAAGGTCGACGTTGGCGCCGGTGCATCTGCGACTGTTGATGCAGCGCTCAAAGTCAGCGCTGTAAACCTGAGCGATGTTGTCGTGACAGGGACTGGAGCTCCGACTGAGCGCCGCAAGATCGGAGCGAGCGTTGCTTCAGTTGATTCCGCTCTCATCACCAAGGCGCAGGCCGTCACTCTCGACCAGGCTATGCAGGGGAAAATCCCCGGTGCGCAGATAACTCAGAATTCGGGTGGTCCCGGCGGGGGCGGCATTTCAGTTCGCCTTCGCGGAGTCAATTCCTTCATTTCCGGATCTGATCCGCTCTACATCATCGACGGCGTAATCATCGACAATGGTTCGAGCCAGCTGGCAGACCTCGGCATCAGATCCAATCCCCAGAATCGCCTGGCCGACATCAATCCGGCTGACATCGAGCGAATCGAGATCATTCGCGGCGCGGCCGCCGCGGCACTCTATGGATCAAGAGCCAACAACGGTGTAGTCCAGATTTTCACGCGACGCGGGACCAGCGGAAAACCACGCTACGCATATACGACGCGATTCTCATCGAGCGAGCTGCGTGAGCAGCAGCCTTTCAACTTCTATCCATTCGATAACGCCGGACTTCCGGTTTCCCGCTTCAATTATCAGGACGACATCTTCCAGCGCGCACCTGGGATCGAGCAGAATCTCACTGTCGAAGGCGGTAATGATGCGACGAAGTATTTCATCAGCGGCAACTATTCGAACGAGGATGGAATCCTCAAATCGACCGCTTCGACTCGCGCTGGGGCAAGAGTCAATCTCCAGCAGCAGCTTACGCAGAAGCTGATCGGAAACGTCACAGCGAACTACATCCAGACCAACAACGACATTCAGGCGTTCGGCGAGCAGAACGATTACGGCATCATGGGCTCGCTGTTCTTCGCGCCGACGCAGGTGGATTTCCGTCCGGTGAATGGTGTGTATCCGCTTCCGCCCTCGCTTGGCACAAATCCCCTTCTCGCGATCGACAAGATGAAAAATCCGCAGGAAATCGATCGCTTCATTGGCTCTGCGAAGCTGACCTACAGTCCGAGTACCAGGGTGTTGCTCGATTACACCATTGGTCTGGACAACGTTGGATTCGAGCAGCGGCAGTTCCTGCCACGAAACGCGACACTCACCGCCGCGCTGGTAAGCGGCCGGTCGACATCGGTCTTCCAGACAACGCGAGTAATCAATCAGGACGGAATCGCAGGGTATACGTGGAAGCCGATCGGGCCGTTCGAGATGAGAACAACCGGCGGATTCAACTATACGGATCAGAAGATTCGTACGACCGTTGCGTCGGCAAACAATCTCGCACCCGTTGGTGATCTGGTTAACGCGGGGTCGGAGAAGGATGCGACGCAGACCGAGATCGAGCTGCGCACGCTTGGATTCTACGGTCAGCAGGAGCTCGCGTGGAACGACAGGCTGTTCCTTACGGGTGCAGTTCGCTACGACGCCTCATCGACCTTTGCACCATCGGAGCGATGGCAGGTATTCCCGAAATTCTCGGCATCGTACGTGGCAATCGCAAATCGTTCGGGAATGCTGAACAACCTCCGGCTTCGCTCTGCGCTCGGATGGGCAGGGAGCCAGCCGGGTGTTCTCAACGCGTACTCACAGTACATCACGTTCGTCCAGTTCCCATTTGCAGGGCGGCCGGGATTTGCAACTGACGCAAATCTTGGAAATCCGGATCTCAAGAACGAGCGCGCGCGAGAGTGGGAAGTGGGAACCGAAGTTGGCTTCTGGAACGGCAGAATCGGAACAGAGGTCACATACTACGATCGTATCGTGAAGGATCTGCTTTTCTTCCGTCCGCTGCCGTCGAGCACAGGTTTGACGCGCCAGTTCTTCCCGATCGGATCGATGTCGAACAAGGGTCTCGAATTGCTGGTCACTACCAACAACGTGAACAACAACAAGCTCGCGTGGACCACAACCGCGACCTACACGCGCAACAAGAATCTCGTCGAGCACCTGGACATTCTGGACTTTGCGTCGGCGGGCGGATATCCGAATCGAATCCGGCAGGGTGAGCCGGCCGGTGTGTTTTACGGATCCTACGCGGCTCGCGATTGCGTCACCGGAGCGTTGCTGCTCGACTCGCTCGGCCGCTATCGCAGGAGTAACCAGGCTGCGGACATGGGTGCAACACTCGCCCAGCGCCAGGCGATCAGTCACGGCAGCTGCAACGATTCACTCAACAAAGTCATCGGCGACCCGAATCCGAAGTGGATGGGATCGCTTCTCAACGAATTCACAATTGCGAAAAAGCTGCGTCTTCGCGCGCTTCTAGACGGTGTGTTTGGAAACGACATCATGAATCTCTCCACGCGCGCGCAGAACGCGGGCATTGCAAGCAACTCGAAGTCGTACGAGCGCGAGCTTCTTCCATACGGCGATCCACGCAAGCTTCCACCGACATGGAATTCGCGCACGCAGGGAATCTTCGAATACTGGATCGAGGATGGAAGCTTCGTGAAGCTTCGCGAGCTGTCGGCGAGCTACAACTTTGATTCCGCTCCATTCCGAAGATTCTTCCACGACGGTCTGGATCTCACGGTTTCAGGTCGCAACCTGTATGTGTGGACTGACTACAGCGGATACGATCCGGAGATCAATCTGTTCGGAACGAACGCAGGCGGCCGAGGATCGGTGCAGACAACAGCAGCTGACCGAGGCTTCGATTTCGGTGGTTACCCAATACCGCGCGTGTGGTCGGTCAGTGCGCGCGTCACTTTCTGATCGGAGAATCGACAACATGAAAACGATCAGAAAGGTTGCTGCTGCGGCAGCGGTGCTTTCACTCGCTGCGTGCGAGCTGACTCTGCAGAACCCCAATGCTCCGACAGTCGAGCAGGTGACAGGCAGCGTAGATGGTGTCATCGCTCTTGCGACGGGATTGCAGGGACGGTTCGCCGAATCTTACGGGAACTTCATCTACATGGCCGGGCTCGTCACTGACGAATTCGCCGCTGTGTCTGCTGCGCTAATCTCCATCAGTGATGCTGAGGGCGGTTCAGTGGCACCCGGTACAGGTGTTGCCGAAAATGTCTTCAATTCCATTTATCGTACTGTAAGAACAGCAGACGATCTGCTGAGCAACACGGACAAGCTTCCTGCTGAGGTTGATGCGGGAACCAAGAGCGGACTCATCGCACTTGGTTATGCTCTCAAAGCAGAAGCGCTCGGCGAGGCGCTGCAGTCCTACCAGAAAATTCCGATCAACACGTTCGGTGTCACTCAACCCGAGTATGTGGGGCGCGATGTTGCTCTGCCGTACGTAAGGGCGCTGATCGATTCTGCGGCGAATGCCTTGGCAACGCAGCCTCCAAGCTCATTCTTCAACAGCAGCATTCTTACGCCGGGTGTCAGCCTGACGAATTACGTGCAACTCCTGAGAGCCAGGTATGCTCGCATTGCGAACGACGATGCAACTGCTCTCGCGGCTGCGAACCTGGTTTCAAGGACGTCACTTTCCGCTCTCACGTATCCGTCGCCAGCGCTCAACTTCTACAACAACGTCACCGGTGGTCCGAACGGAATCGGACCGCGGAGACAGTTCAGATTGTCGATGGATCCGGCGGATCAGCGCTGGGTTTACTTCGTCACACCGTCAACGGTTGTCGGACGCGTCGGTTCGCTGCTGGATGTGTGGGCGCGATATGTAAATCCACGTGCCCCGCTCCCTCTTTACTATCCGGACGAAGCGCTGTTGATCAAGGCTGAAGCGCTTGCACGCACCAACAGTCTTGCTGCGGCGCAGGCGGCGGTTGATTCGGTGCGAACCGACTGCACTGGCGGACGCGGGCTCGATGATCCGAAGGCGTGTCTTCCCCCACTTTCCGGCTCGCTCACTCAGGCGCAGCTGCTAACTGAGATTTATACGCAGCGCCGATACGAGCTTTACGGAACAGGCCTCAGATGGGAAGATGCTCGACGTCGCAATGCAATTCGCGGTTTTGCAGTGTTCCCAAATGTTCCAGTCGAAGGTCAGCGGTGCTGGCTTCCGTATGCAATCGGCGACCGCAACGCCAACACCAACGTGCCGCCTGATCCGGCGGAGCCGACGTCGTTCCCCTCCGGCTGCCCGCTATAGGGGATCGATAAATGACAAACACATTCAATCACATTCGCAATATGCGTTTCTCGAACGGCTTGAAGCTCGGTGCGGTTTGCGTTGCGGGCGCGATCATCGCCGCCTGCTCGACTACGGAAGCTCCAGGTCCGCTCGAGCCATCAGGCCCAACCGGCCGCGTCAGGCTCGTCAACCTGATTACAGATGCAACGCGCGGCCGAGTGAACGCGACTCTGGAAGGGCTGGTATTCACGGTTGACCTTCAATACGCGCAGGCAGCACCTGCCAATCTTCCGTCACCTGCCAATGCAGCGTATGCGGCAGTGTACACAGGCGACCGGTCGTTCGTGTTGAAGCGAACCGCAGATACAACCGTGACCGTTGCAACTCTTCCATTCACTGTCGGTGATGGACAGGATCGCACTGTGTACGCTGTGGGTGGCGCCGGAGGAAGTGCTGTGACTGCCGTCGTGACAACTGACGACAATCCCGCGGCGGCCGGGACCGAGACGCGGATTCGCATCGTCAACATGAGTCCGACTGCGGGAGCAGTGGATGTATTCATCACAGCTGCAGGCGCGGATCTGTCGACGGCTACGCCTCGTGCTGCCGGCCTCGCGTACCAGTCGGCGTCGACCTACTTCACGGTCGCCGCGCCGGCCTCGTATGTGGTGCGCGCGGTTCCTGCGGGAACAGCACCCGCAAATCGTGCTGCTGCAGTGATTATCACGTCCGCTACTACCGCATTTGCTGGTGGAACCGGACGGACTGTTGTTCTTGCTGACAACTCGACCGGCGGAGCTCCACTTCGGGCAGTTGTCATAACTGACCGGTAAAACACTAGAAAACCACAACCAAAAGACCAGAGGTCTGGTCTTTTGGTTTGTGGTTTTGCCCGAACTACCTGCGCATCGCGGAGCTACTGCTTCCTCCTCCGAACGCGAATCCCAGATAGGCTGCGAGGAAGCTTGTGTCGGAGCCTCCGGTGGCGAAGTGTAATAAGAATTGCAAGCAAGCGTGCATGTGGGCAACTGAAGCGGTATCGTTTCTGTGATTACGTGTAGTCGAGCGCGATGTCGAAAGCAGTGATGTAACCGTTCGGTCCCTCCAGAACATTCAGAAGCAGTGAATGTCCCGACTGCCTGAAGATTCCATCAGAGTCGTTCCCGGAATTCCGACGACCTTTCGTATTGTATGGCGCCATGGCGAACACCTTGTCGCTGAGCGTATCCTCGAAGAAAAGCTGTGACGTAAAGTCGTATCTCCTGTTTGGATCTGATGCGTAGGGTGTGCGAATCTTGAAGTGAATGTGAACAGTTCTTCCCGGATACCACCCTGGATAAATGGTAGTGAAGCGCGCGACGCCGATGTCGCTGGTGGCCTGATAACCGCGAAGGAATTTCTTTCCAACCGTATTGAAGCCCTGCATCTGATCGTTCACTCCCGAATACTCACCCCCAGCATCGCAATGCCACACGTCCACAATTGCACCCTTCAGTGGAAGGCACTTCCCGTTGCTTACCTGCGACACTGTGAACGTCAGATCAAGGAGCTTTCCAGCTGATACCTGGCCCGTTGCGGGATCGCTTCGGATATCGGATCGATCGAGTTGATTGTCGACGAAGTATGGTCCTTCGGTGAGCTCAGGCCTTACCACGCATCCTGGAACAGCGGTCAAATTCAGCGATGCACGACTTGTTTCCCCGGCCATCGACGAATCGGCGGCTGCAGCAGAGCTGCGATTGCACCCGGCGATAATGGCAGCGCTGGACATCGCCAGAAGCTTCAGCGCTTCCCGGCGATCCAGAACACAACCGATCGGCAGATCATCGTTTTCCATATTCACTCCGATCATTCATGGTTGGCTGACCCTGCCTGAATGGATTTTACAAGCGCGGGCACGTTCTGAATCACGTTGATTCTCGTCGCAGGTGCTCGCCGCACGAGCACGAATGTTTTTCCGTCGGGGGAGATGTCGTAGTTCGCGTGTGGCGCAGCAGCGACCAGATCGTTCGCAGGGAAAAGGGTTCTGCGGGATATGACATCAAAGGACGGTGACGTTCTAACAGTAACTTCCATCATGTCGATGCCGCGGTCTGAAACACCGCGATAGAAAAGAAAGCGTCCGTCTTTACTCCACAGCGGCTCGGACCCGCCGCTCGAGGAGATTTGCACATCTTCGCCGTTTCCCGCGAGCGGCCTCACGTACACTTCTTCTGCACCAGATCGGTCCGAGACAAACGCGAGCCATTTTCCATCCGGAGAGACTGACGGATACCCATCCTGAGATTTATCCGCAACGAGTGGGCGAAACGGACCTCGTCCCCCATTCTCGACGACGCCGACATCCGCATCCGACTCAGCAGTGACGTTTGTTGCGACAGCGAGAATCGACTTCCCGTCAGGCAGCCACTGGCCCGCGTAGGTGAGATTCCTCATTGCAAACAGTGAATCGCGGCTCGAGCCTCCACCAGGGCGAACACGAAACACTCCCAGGCTTCCGTTCTTCACGGAAAGGAACGTCAGGTACTGACTGTCGGGAGTCCACGTTGCATCGTGACCGTCACGCTCGAAAGTCGCTCGGGACATCGTTCCCTGTGTGAGCGACAGCACCCACACGTCGCGTCCAGACGCAGATGGAAAATCGATGGCAATGCGTTCGCCATCCGGAGAGAAGCGCGGGGAGTGAAAGTTTCTTCTCTCCCTCGTTGCATAACGTAGCTTCCCATCGCGATCGACAAGTACGAGAGATCTTGGATCTTCGGGGATGTAGGCGAGATTCCCCGACTCGCCGTAGGCAAACTGCGCAATTCCGCTTCCGGTGACCGACACCTGTGATCCGAGCTGCAAAGGAGTGCCCGCGATTGCACCGCGCTTCTCGTCGAAGCGTGCAGCCCACAGGGTGCCATCGTTCTTGACGTATGCGATATAGCCTGCTCCGTATCGCATCTCGACAACTGCATCGTTCGTGATCGGCGTGCTCTTTCCGGAGCTGAGCTCGATAACGCTTGCGGGGCCCGAGGTCGTTCCGGGATTTGCTCGAACGAAAATCGCACGTCCCCGCGACAATGACTGCTGAAAGCGCATTCCTTCTGGAAGCGCAAGCTCGACAGTCTTCCCGTTTGATTCCATTTGCGACGGTTTGCTCGTACCGAATGACGAAAACAGAATCCGACCATCTGACTGCGGCTCGGCGTGCCCGAAGTTGATTGCTGGTGGCAGCGTTGTAATCGGACCGCCGCCAATCGGCACGCTCAAGTTTTGCTCGGTTGCGCTGAGCGCAGGAGCAGCGGTTCCGAGCACTCTTTTACCGTCGCGTGAAAAAACAGGATCGAACAACTGCACGTTGAGCGGCGTTGGTGATTCCGAATCGAGCCGCTGGTACATCAACGTATTGCCGCCGGTTGCGTTATCGGTGACGTAGACCACCGCCTTGCCATCGGGTGAGAGCGCGAGCTGCCGGTGCAGGGAGGCCATTCCTGATCCGCCCAGGTTTGGGGCAAGCATCGCGAGACGCGACGGCTCGGAGTCCGTCGTCCCGAAATCATGGGTGCGATAACCGAGTGCGTAGCCTGCAAGTCCAAAGAGCGCCGCCGTCAGCAGAATCCCACCGATAAGGGAAGGCGTGGTGTTTCGCTGCGCGGGAACGAACTCAAATGCAGAACTTGGCTTCGGCTCCGCCAGCGAGTGCGCAAACTCTCGCGCTGTTGGCGGCCGATCGGCAGGAAGCTTCTGCAATGCTGCGAAAATCGCGTCGTCGAGATACTTCGGAACCGTATCACGAATCGATGCAAGCGATCTTGGCTTCTCGGTAACGACGCGCGCAACGATGGATTGCGCTGTCGGGCCAGTGAAGGGCGGATCGCCTGCGAGCATTTCGTATATCACAGCGCCAAGCGCGTAGATGTCAGCGCGATGGTCGACATGCTTATCGCCCATTGCCTGCTCGGGAGCCATGTACTGCGGAGTTCCAAGCGAGATGCCGGTCTGGGTCATTCGCATCCCGCCCGCTTGTTCAACTGCGAGCGCAATTCCGAAATCCGAGACGAGCGGTGTTCCATCGAGAAGAAGAATGTTCTCGGGCTTGATGTCGCGATGCACGACGTGACGCTTGTGCGCGTAATCGAGTGCATCAGCAACATCGGTCGCGATACGAATTGCGTCAGGAACGGGAAGCTGTCGCTCGCGATTCAGACGTTCGCGTAGAGTTTCTCCCTCCACGAAAGGCATTACATAGTAGAGAAGTCCGTCTGCAGCGCCGGAATCAAACAGCGGGAGAATGTGCGGATGCTGAAGATTTGCTGTGAGCTCGATTTCTTTCAGAAATCTGTCGGGACCAAGAACTGCCGAGAGCTCAGGATGAAGAACCTTGATTGCAACACGTCGCTTGTGCCGTGTGTCTTCAGCGAGAAAGACTGTTGCCATTCCACCGCGACCGAGCTCGCGCTCGATTCGATAGCGATCACTTAAGGGTCCGGCGAGACGCTCGGCGGCAGTGGCCATCGGTAACTGCTAGCTGTGACTATCCTCGCGAGGAACTGAGCGGCCTATCAGTACGGTGATGTTGTCTTCGCCGCCGCCATCGAGTGCATACTGAAGCAGTCTTTCGCAGCCGTCCTTCGCTGAGGTCAGCGTGCTCAGGACTTCCTTGATCTTCTCATCGGAGACATGACGTGTGAGGCCGTCACTGCACATCATCCCAATGCTCCCCCAGGATTGCGGAACCTTGCTGACCGTCGGCGCTGCCTGCGGACCACCAATGGCGCTCGACAAAACGTTAGCCCAGCGCTTGAACGCTGCATCTTCGCGATTGAACACGCCCTGCTGCACGAACTCCTCGGCCATTGTTTGATCGCGCGACATCTGCATGAGATTTCCATCGCGCAGCGAATAGCAGCGGCTGTCACCTACCTGAAGCAGATACGCATTGGGCCAGATCCCCAGCCACAGCGTGAGCGTCGTGGCCATTCCCCGACGTGCTGAATCGGTCGCTGCTTCGACAGCGATCTCGGAATGCACCTTGAGCGCGGCTTCGCCGAGCTCGCTGATGAACTGTGAGTCGTTCTCCGGATCGTTTGTGTAGTAGCACTCGAGTGCCTCGGTGACGTAGCGGGTGACATGCTCGAGTGTGATTCGACTTGCTTCTTCTCCCGCCTTTGCGCCGCCGACTCCGTCAGCGACAAGAGCCATCATGGCGACACGGTGACTTGGGTCTGTGAGGATGCCGGGGTTCGGGAGGCTGGTGTGATAGACCTCTACTTTTTTCTTGAGTGCGCAGATAAGGAAGTGATCCTCATTGTTCTTTCGCACAAGCCCGGGATGGGTGAGCCCATAGACATCGAGCTCGTTGTCATGAGGGCGACGGCCAATGTCAGGAACGACGAACTCGCCGGTATTAATCACACCTCGAATGTGCAATGAGTTGGACGGACGCGCCAGAACAACCGCTGCCGAACAAAATCTGCGAGCAAATACCTGAGCAGCAAAGAGCGCCGAGCCTCGTTGATCGGCGACTCGGCGCTCATGGCGCGTTAGCTATCCGCGCGCAGGTTTTGTTCTGGGCTTAGTAGAATTGCCTTAATTCGACACGAGAATTGTTCAACATCGTCCCATAGATCCGGACATAATCCCCATTTCGGAGACTGTTGAACTTGTTGAGGTCAGTCGAGCGCGGATTGTACGGCATCGAAACCGTGTATGTGCCGTAGTTGTTCGACGAGATCTGGAAGAGACCGTTGGTGCGATCGACTGAGCGGACGGTTCCTTCATATGTCTGAACGCTGCCCGAAACACCACCATTGTTAGTGACTGATCTGTCGACCTGAATGAGGTCGGTATAGTAGCCGCTGTTGGTGTTGTTCGAATTCTGAACTCGGGCAGTTACCTGGTCACCGTATTCGAGGGACGTGACCGAGTAATTCTGGTTTTCATAAACGACGCGCGTGTTGTTGTCGTAATTGAGCGTCACGGTCTGGCCGTTGGACTGCTGAATTCCGACCTGCTGAAGCCGGGTGTTAACGCCCGCGATAGATCCACTTACCTGACTTCCACCCCCACCACCCAGAACTCCGCCCAGAATATCGCCCAGACTCGAATTCTGTGAGCACGCCGATGCCAGAACGAACGCTAGAGCTGCTGCGCCGCCCCTCGCGGCGCTTCTAAGACTTTGCATGAATTCCTCACTGATAAACACATCATTACATAGAGCAAGCGAGGTGCCGAAACCCGGCTAAATTCAGTGTTCGACAGGCCTCCAGGAGGACCGATTCTTTCGGAGTTCTACCAGCTTCGACGCACCACCATCAAGGATCTCTCGGCTTATGTCGGGTTCCTGACTGGGTTCATCGGCGCAGCACCGTTTGCGTGGAATCTTCTGTCCGATCAGCTCGCAAGCGGCGCCTTCGTGCGGGGGCTGTGGTATTTCTTCGGGATTGTTGTCGCTGCTGGGATTTTTGCGGGAATCGCCGGACTTGGACTGGGCTACGTTGGCGGCGTATTGTGGGAACATTTTCATCGCCATCGCCGCCGCGAAAAACTGAAAGCAAAAGCGCAGGCCGAGTCAAACCCTGCAGACACTGTCGCAGCGTCGAAGACATCCGATAGCGTCGACGCACCGCGACTGCAGCTTGTCTCGCTCGATTCTCCGGAAGTTCCGGATCTCAATGGACGAACACTCGTGTCGGTTCGGTTTCATACGGGAGGCATTCAGCTGGACTTGAGTGGAATGCGTCTGGACGTGAGAGGCAATCCTCTCATCATCACCGGTCTTCAGCGTGTACGATATCCGGACGCAGGCTCGCGGGACGCGTTGTGTTCACTGATTGGCGACAGGATCGACGCCGTGCGCGCTCCATCGGCAGAGCGAATCGAGATCCACTTCGCTTCCGGATGTGAGGTTGTAATTCCGCGCAGTGCGATGGCGGTTGCGTGAACACGATGGATGGACTCGCCGCTCTCAATGACCGCTACGACATCGAGCGTGTCCTCGGACGCGGCGGAATGGCTGTCGTTCATCTCGCGGAGGAACGAAAACACCAGCGCAAGGTTGCGATCAAAGTCTTGCGCGAGGATGTCGGAGTTTCCGTTGGTGCAGAACGATTTCTTCGCGAGATCGGAATCGCTGCGCGTCTCTCGCATCCGCACATTGTTCCGCTGATCGATTCCGGTGAGTCACTGGGGCTTCTGTACTACGTCTCACCATATGTGGCTGGTGGATCGCTGAGAGATCGTCTCGATAGAGAGAGAAAGCTCGCCCCGGATGAAGCAGTGAGAATCGCCGTGGAAGTTGGAGCAGGACTCGACTACGCGCATCGCAACGGCTTTGTGCACCGCGACGTCAAGCCGGAGAACATTCTCTTTGCGGATGGACATGCGCTGCTCGCTGATTTCGGAATTGCGCACGTTTCTATCGGGCCCAACAGTGAGCCGCTCACGAAAGGCGGTGTGGCACTCGGGACACCCGAGTATATGAGTCCCGAGCAGGCGTCGGGTTCGGAGGACATCGGAACGTCCACCGACATCTACGCGCTGGGCTGCGTGATTTACGAAATGCTTTGTGGTCATCCGCCATTCAAGGGATCGACATCCCTCGCAGTTATGGCAAAGCACCTCACAGAAAAACCAAAACCTCTGCGATCAGTTCGTCCTGAAGTTCCATTGCATGTGGAGCACGCAGTAGCTCGAGCACTCTCCAAGCTTCCTGAGCAGAGATTCGCCACTGTATCGGAGTTATGCTCGGCGCTTCAGCAGCCGCAGAGCGACGGAGCCCGACGCGGCGTGACTGCGTCTCGCAGCGTCGCGGTACTCCCGTTCGTGAATGCGTCGCCTGATCCCGACAACGAGTATCTGAGTGATGGAATCACGGACGAGCTCATCGATGCGCTCGCGAAAGTTGAAGGGCTGAGAGTTGCGTCGCGCACTTCAGTATTTGCCCTGAAAGGAAAGCCTCTCGACGTTCGCGCAATCGGCGCTCTCCTCGATGTATCAGAGGTTCTCGAGGGAACTCTCAGAAGAATCGGTCAGGATCTGCGCATCACTGTCCAGCTCACGTCGACATCGAACGGCGCGCTGATCTGGTCGCACCGATATGACCGGCGACTGGACGATGTATTTGCGATTCAGGATGAAATCGCGCGAACGATCGTCAACACACTCAGGGCGACTTCGTTCAGCGATCTGGTCGAGCCCGCGAGGAATCGCGGCACTGATAATGTGCAGGCATACGGCCTGTATCTTCGCGGCCGATACGCGTGGAACAAGCGCACACAGAAAGGAGTTGAGGAAGGGATCAGGTTTTTTCAGCAGGCGATCGAAGCAGATCCCGCTTACGCTCTCGCGTACGCCGGCCTCTCTGACTCGTACGCACTCGCACTCGACTATCGCAGTGTACCAGTACACGAAGCTTTTGAGCACGCAAAGTTCTACGCGCGAAAAGCACTCGAGCTCGATGAGGGCCTCTCTGAAGCTCACGCATCCCTGGCGTGGAGCTTGTTCATTTATGACTGGGACTGGAGCGCAGCGGCTGCCGAGTTCAAACGATCTATAGAATGCGATCCGCGTTATGCGAGCGCACGTCAGTGGTATGCATTTCTTCTCGCATCGCAGGGAAAATTCGAGGAAGCGCTGATCGAGGCTCACTCCTCGCAGGAGCTCGATTCCGGATCAGTCTCCGTTCGCCGTGGCCTCGGCTACGTGTACTTCTACGCACGCCGGTACGATCAGGGGATATACCATCTTAGAAGAGCGATCGAGATGAACCCGGTAGCCGAGGAGAGCTATCGTGTTCTCGGATTGATCTCGACCTATGCGGGAGATTACAAGGAAGCAGAGCGAGTGCTTCGGGAAGCGCTGGAGCTTCAGGGCGCAGCGACATACACGAAGGTCACGCTCGCACTTTGTCTTGCGAAATCAGGCAAGCCGGAGCTCGCTCGAGAAACGCTCGCTGAGCTCGAGGAAAGACTCAAGCACGACTACGTGTCTCCGGTCGAGCTTGCGACTCTTCATATCGCGCTCGGGCAGAACGATCACGCGATCGACTGGGCCGAGAAAGCGTATGCTGAGCGGCGCGGGTGGATGGCGTACATCAACGTTCATCCGATTGTCGAACCACTCCGTAACGAGCCGCGCTTCAAAGTGTTGATTCGAAAAATGGGACTTTAATCAGGTAATGCGATGAGTCAGGAATTATGGACAGCGGTCGATAACTACATCGTCCACAAAATGCTTCCAGCGGATGAGTCGCTGGATCAGGCGGTGCGCGCGAGCGAAGAGGCTGGACTCCCGTCGATTCAGGTGTCGCCGGCACAGGGAAAGTTCCTCTACATGCTCGCGAAGGTGCATCGCGCAAAACGCATTCTCGAGATCGGAACACTCGGCGGCTACAGCACTATCTGGCTGGCGCGCGCTCTTCCGGAAGATGGTCGCTTGATCACAATGGAAATCGATCCAAAGCATGCTGCAGTCGCGCAATCGAACCTGGATCGCGAAGGCGTTTCGAATAAAGTCGAGCTTCTGGTTGGAAATGCTCTCGACCTTTTGCCGAAGCTGGAGAAGCGAAACGAATCTCCATTCGATCTTTCGTTCATCGACGCTGACAAAGTCAGCATACCAGCGTATTTCGAATCAGCTCTTCGCATGTCTCGATCCGGAAGCCTGATACTGGTAGACAACGTGGTGCGTAATGGTGCGGTAGCCGATGCAGGCAGCCATGATCCATCGGTTCAGGGCGTCCAGAAACTCAATGACATGATCGCCGGTGATTCGCGCGTAACCGCAACCGTGCTCCAGACCGTCGGTGTAAAGGGCTATGACGGCCTGGCAATTGCCCTCGTGAACTGAAAATCCCAACCGTATGAAAATTCAAATCATACTTGCCGCAGTGCTTGCTGCGAGCGTCGCGTGTACTGAAACCAAACAGGCATCGACCTCGAGCGATTCCGAGCTTCCCGCACTTCCGCACGATGAGCACTCGTACGCGCAGCCGGAGAAGGCTCGAGTAACCAACGTGTCGCTCGATCTCACGCCGGATTTCACAGCGAAGCGCATCAATGGAATCGCGCGTCTCACCATCCAGAAGACTGGAAATGCGGACAGTGTGATCCTCGACATCAGAGACATCGACATCAAGCGAGTGACCGCTGCGAACGGCGACACGCTTGGCTACAGGATTGGCGCGGCGAAGGAAGTCCTCGGCGCTCCTCTCGCGATCGCACTGCCTCCGACAGGAGATACAGTCGTTATCGAGTATCAGACGTCACCCAACGCGGCAGCGGTGCAGTGGCTGTCTGCTGAACAGACCGCAGGCGGAAAACTGCCTTTCCTGTTTACGCAGGGAGAAGCGATTCTGACACGCACATGGGTCCCCACTCAGGATGGTCCGGGAATCAGGCAGACGTACGATGCGACGGTGCACGTTCCGGCTGGAATGCGCGCGGTGATGAGCGCTGAGCATACTGGAATGGATGGTGAAAAGGACGCGAATGGACTGAGCATCTATCGGTTCCGCATGCCACACGCGATTCCTCCGTATCTCATTGCGCTTGCTGTTGGCGACATCGCGTTTCGTCCGATTGGAAAGAACACCGGCATCTACGCTGAGCCGTCAGTTGTCGATCGTGCAGCGGATGAGTTCGCCGAAGTCGACAAGATGGTAGCAGCCGCAGAAAAACTTTACGGACCATATCGCTGGGGCCGTTACGACATTCTCGTGCTTCCTCCTTCGTTCCCCTATGGAGGAATGGAAAATCCGACTCTCACGTTTGCAACACCAACCGTACTTGCCGGAGATCGATCACTCGTAAGTCTCGTGGCTCACGAGCTCGCACACTCGTGGTCCGGCAATCTGGTTACGAACGCGACGTGGAATGACTTCTGGCTCAATGAAGGATTCACGACGTACATCGAGTCGAGGATCATGGAAGAGCTTCGCGGCAAGAATTACGCGGACATGCTGCGACTGCTTGGAAGACAGGATCTCGAGGAAGCAGTGAAGTCAGCCGGCTCTCAAATTGCCGATACCAAGCTTCACCTCGACCTCGGCGATCGAGATCCTGACATCGCGATGGGCGATGTAGCGTATGAAAAAGGCGCTGCGTTCCTGCAAACCGTTGAAACGGTGGTTGGCAGAGACAGACTGGACAAATTCCTTCGAGATTATTTCGATCATTTCCAGTTCCAGCCAATGAGCTCGGATAGAATGGTTGCGTACATGAAGCAGAATCTTCTCACGCCTGAGGAAGCAGAAAAGGTGAATGTGCAGGCGTGGATCTACGAGCCGGGAATTCCAGCGAATGCTCCGAAGATCTCGTCTGAGCTTTTTGCCGCGGTAGACAAGCAGGTGGAGGCGTGGAAGGGCGGAGCCGCAGCATCGGCGCTCACTACAAGTAACTGGTCGACTCAGGAGTGGCTGCATTTCCTGCGCGCGCTGCCCGATACTATTCCAGCGCAGCGACTCGATGATCTCGACAAATCGTTCAAGCTTTCATCGAGTGGCAACAGCGAGATTCAGTTTGAGTGGTTCAGGATTGCGATTGCGAATCACTACGAGCCTGCGTTTGCGGCTCTCGAGCATTTCCTTACGTCGCAGGGGCGACGCAAGTTCGTTGCGCCGCTATATGCGGATCTGGCGAAGACAGAGTGGGGAAAGCCCATCGCGATGCGGATTTATCGGCAGGCGCGACCAACGTACCATTCAGTAGCAACCGGAACGATCGATAAAACACTAAGCTGGAAATGAATGCTGAATTCTGAATGCTGACAAAATGCGGTTAGTCAGAATTCAGCATTCAGCATTCATTTCAGCGATAGCGGCACTCCATCAAGTTTCTCGAGCGGCTTGATTCCCATCATTGCGGCGAGGGTGGGCGCGATGTCGACCGTGCGCACAAACTCACTGCGCCTGCTCGCAGGAATTCCAGGACCGTAAAAGATTACCGGCACGTTGCTGTCGTAATCGTACGGACTTCCGTGCGACGCAACGAGGAAATTGCCCCACAGGCTTCCTGGCGTAAGTGTCGCGACCATCTCGACATTCGTTCCCTGCGGGAACTGGTGTGACCAGCGCCGCGCGATCGGATCCTTCGCGCTGTCTTTCGCCAGATTCGAGAATCGATCGATACGCGCAATTCCAGGAAGCTTCTTCGCTGCGGTCTCAAAAGTCTGAAGGATCGACTCGGCCGAAATCCTTTCGCCCTGGAATTTCGAGCGATCCATAAGCACGATCTGCTGGTCGAGATCGATAGCAGCTGTGTCCATATGCGCATCAGCAAGGCGCTTGCGCGCTACGGCAAGCGCTGGCTCAAGCGACGCCCTGGTGGGATGAGGCGAGACATCGGCCGCTGCGAGCTCGGGAATAGGTGTGAATCCATGATCCGCTGAGAGAACCACGATGATCTTTGACTGATCGCGGAGCTTGAAAAGCGAATCGAGAAAAACTCCGATTGTGCGATCAACGCGAAGGACCTGATCATGTTCTTCCTTCGACTCAGGTCCGAGGCGATGACTGACCGCGTCATTCGCCGAAAGTGAAACAGCGAGCAGATCGGTCGATGGACCGCGGCCGAGATTGAGCGCACTCACACCATCGAGTGCCATGGCGACGATGAGCTCGTCCATGAAAGGCGTTGCACGGACAAGGCTTGCCGCCTGATCGGGGTCCGAGGGCATCACGTGCGGAAATACGTAGTCCTTTCCACCGCCCTCGATACTTACAGAATCCGGTTCCTTGTAGGCGGAATCGGGAAGAAGAGGAGTCCACGACTTGCCCGCATACGATTGCGGCATGAGCCGATCGTTGAACTTCCTCACCCACGCCGGAAGTGAATCCGCGTAGTATTTGCTGGTGGTGAATTCACCATCTCCGGGATACCAGTAGACCTCCTGCTTCGCTTTGCCAATCGGGAGAATCGCGCCTCGATCTTTGGCTGATACGGAAAGCGCGCGCGATTTCGAGTCGGCCGCCTTCATCCAGTCAAACAGCTCAGTCCCCTGAAAGCGCGATGGTGATGCGCCGAGTACGCCGGAAAAGCCCAGCAGCGGCGAATTCTGGTCGGCTACCCCGATCCGATTTGCCATGATGCCCGTCGATCGCGGAAACCGTCCCGAGAGGAGACTCGCGTGACCCGGGGCTGTTTCAGTTATTCCATGATCCTGATGAGCGTTGGTGAACCAAGCGCCACCCTTGGTGAGGCGGGCCAGCCCTCCGGTAAGCTGAGGGCCGAATCGGGTCAGGTAGTCACCCCGAAACCCGTCGATAGTGATCATCACTACGAGGGTGGGGTGCTGAGGAGCGGGAGTCTGGGCGGCTGCGAATTCGCCGCAAAATCCGAGCGCGGCAAGCAGAAAAAGGGCTCTAGGCATACGCCAATTTGAGACGTGTACAAGCCTGCAGCAACATATGGCGTTAAATGCACGCAAACGCGATTATTAAACGTCTAATCGCATTTTTTTTCCCCACGATCCTTGAGTCACTCTAGGAGCTTTCCCTGATGGAGAGCCCATCTTCGGGCACCCTGATGTCTCCCGCTACGCGTGTAGTGCTGAAGGTCGTTATTTACTATGCGATCCTCGTCACCGCAGGCTGGCTCGTCATCCATCAACTCCCAACGACTCCGGGGCTGATGGGCGTGGGGCTCGAACCTATTCTCGGGGCTGGCGGCGCGCCGAGTAAGAAGGATGTCCTCAACGCGGCGATTCCCATTGATGAGACGGGAAGGGCTGCGGCAGTCGCTGCTGCCATGACTGCGGCGATTCTACTCTCATTGCCGGTTGCCTGGGTCTATCAGCTTACGCGGCAGAAAAAAGGATATCAGCAGTCTGTCGTTCAGCTGATGATCATGCTGCCACTGGTTGTCGCGGGAGTCGTAATTCTCGTAAAGAGCAGCGTCGCTTTGGCGTTCAGCCTTGGCGGAATAGTCGCAGCTGTCCGCTTCCGGAATTCGCTCGACGACAGCAAAGATGCTGTCTATGTGTTCCTCGCTACCGGCGTGGGTCTGGCTTCGGCAGTCGATATTCCTGTGGCAGCTGTTATTTCGATCTTGTTCAATACCACAATTCTGATACTGTGGTATAGCGATTTTGGGAATTCGCCCGTCGAGCTGGAGGGTGCAATTGCCGCGAAGAGGCTGAAACGCGCGAGAGAGCTGGCACGTACAGGTACATTCGTCGCGCAGATCGACAACGAAGTTCTAAAGAACATGAATCGCGAGCAGCTCGAGGGGCTCGCGCAGCGGGCGCTCAAGCGCGCGCACGACGGAAAATCAAAATCAGCGGAGATCCCGGAAACAGTTCTTCGCATAAAAACCCGCGATGTTGGCGGCACTCGGCGCGGAATGGATCTCGTGCTGAGCGAGTTTGCCCGGGAATGGCGCACCGGCGCTATCTCGATTGATACAGAAGGTGTCAGCTCGATCGATTATCACATCATGCCGAAGAAGGCCGTTCAGGGGGATGAGCTCCTCACGCTTGCTCGCACAGCGGCCGGGTCGGAACTTGTCGAAGTTCAAATCAGGTAAGGGGGAAACAATGGTGAGCACGTTTCGAAAGCTGGTGCTGCTGCTGCTGATGTCAGTTGTCTCATATCCGCTTGCGGCGAATGCGCAGGGCAAGGAGAAGACTTCATCCGACAAGAAGCAGATGTCGGAAGAAGAAAAGGCCGCGGCCGACATGGAAAAAGCGCTGAAGCGCGCGAAAGCGTCGGAGGCTTTCTTCGCGACGCTCACGCCGCTTGAAGTCACGCTCACCACTAACATCAAGCGAATTCGCAATGACAAGGGCGAGGAAACTCCCTGGAGAGGGGCGACTCTTTCCTACAAGGGAGCTGACGGAAAGGAAGTCGTTCTTCCGACTCAGGTCAGAACTCGCGGAATCTGGCGAAAGAAGAACTGCGACTTTCCGCCGCTTCGACTGAACTTCAAGGGTGAGCAGACAAAGGGCACGTTGCTCGACGGAATCAACAAGCCGAAGCTCGTGAATTACTGCAAGGACAATGATGACTACGAGCAGTATCTCATTCAGGAAGCGCAGCTCTACCGCGTGTACAACCTGCTGACACCGGCAAGTCACCGCATGCGGCTGTTGAGCGTGAACTACGTCGACAGCGCGAGCGGGAAGCTGCATGCTCACCGCACGGGAATTCTCCTCGAGGAGCCCGACGTGATGGCCGCTCGCAATGGCGGTCCGATCATGGACGATATGAAGGGCGCAATCGCCGAAGATCTCGAGCCGTTCCACGATGCTCTTGTCGGACTCTTCAGCTACTTCATCGGGAACACTGATTTCTCGATCTATGCATTGCACAACGTGGAGCTGGTGAATCAGCCCAGCGGCCAGGTGCTGCCGGTGGCGTTCGATTTCGATTTTTCCGGTGTGATCAACACGACATATGCCACGCCCGATCCAAAGCTCGCAATCCAGAGCGTGCGCTTCAGATTGTTCCGCGGGTACTGTCAGAACACCGAGGATTATCAGAAGGCAATCGCGAAGTTCAACGAGCAGAAGCCGGCGATCTACGCGCTGTACTCCGACGAGATCGGCAAGATGCTCAAGCCGAAAGTCGTAGAGTCGACGCTCAAGTACTTCGATGAGTTCTACAAGACGGTGAACGATCCGAAGCGCGCAAAGAGGGAGATCGCCGAAGACTGCGTAAAGACGAATTGACCCGGCGTTACGAGATACGCTCAGCGCGGCATCTCGGAGAGCTCGCCGGTGCAAGGCTTCCACTCGATGTGGAAGCCTCGGAGCCGAAGCGATCTCAACATCGTGATCTCTTTCTAGACACTCCAGACGATGCCCTGCGCAAGCGGGACATCGTCTGTCGTCTGCGGCTGAGATCCGACGATACCCGCACTCTCTCGCTGACAATCGGCGGCTCGAATGGCGCACCGGCGCGATTCGATTCGCCGGTCTCATCGAGTGAAGTTGCGCGTGCGGTTGCAGAGCAGACTCCCGCCGGAAGAAGGCTGAGTGCGATCATCGATCCGTCACTGCTCGTCGTGCGCATCGAGCTGGAAGTGGAGCGCCTCACTCGCGCCGTGGGCAGCGACTGGCTCGGAAGACCGCGGATGGAGATTCATTACGACGGAATCGTCGCGAGAAAGAATCTCAGTGCGGCGAGCTTCTTTCAGCTCTGCATTCATCACCTGCATGGCAGTGAGGAATCACTCGGCGAGCTCGCGCGCTCGATGGAGCAGACGCATCATCTGAGAACCACAAGTGAAGGTGCAAGAGATCGCGCCGAGCATCATCTCAGATGGAAGGGTGCGGCTGACAACGGAACCGCGCATCACGAAGCAACCGGCTACATGCGTCGTCGAGGAATCGACCGCGGAGAATTTCTCAATCCTGAAATCAGTCTGCTCTCCTTTCAATCACGTGTGCTCGCGATTGCCGAGGATCCGAACACTCCTCTAGGCGAGCGCATCAAGTTTCTCGGGATCGTCAGCTCGAACCTCGACGAGTTCTTCATGATTCGCATGGCCGGCTTGAGAAGAGCAGCGCGTGAACAATCTGAAGAACAGAACGACGATGGTCTCACCCGCGGCGAACAGCTGCGGCTGATTCGGGAAACCGTGGCGGACATCACGCGCCGCCAGTCAGCATGCGCTGTGGAATGTCTCAGGCTGCTGGAAAAATTTGGAATCAGCATCCTGTCTTGGAGCGAGTTGAATCAGGCTCAGCGAATCGCACTGCGCGCAGAGTGCAGGGAACAGATTCATCCTTCACTCACACCGATGGCGATGACGCTGAGTCCAGGTCATCCGCTTCCGCATCTCCCGCATCTCACGCTTGCGCTCGCCGTTGTTCAAAGGAATCCGGACACGAGACGACTGCATCTCGCGGAGCTCGAGCTGCCTTCCGATTCGCCGCGCTTCATGCCAGTTCCGGGGCGCGAAGGTGCGTTCGTTACGCTCGAGGAAACTGTTCGCTCCAACATCGACCTCGTTTATCCCGGCGGTCACATCGAGGGTGTGTACGCTTTTCGTGTAACGCGCGGTGGTGAGCTTGCGCTCGATGAGGAAGCTGCAGACGACCTCATCGACGCTGTCGACAACGCAACTCGTAAGCGAGAGATGAATCCTGCAGTGCGTATCGAGGTCGAGCAGGAAATGCCGGAGTTCGTTCGCGACCTTCTCCTTACAAATCTGCGGCGCGAAGAATCCGCGGAGCTAATGGGTCTCGAGAGCTCAGACATTCATGAGACAGAAGGTTTTCTGGATCTCACTGCGCTTCATGCGCTCGAGCTTCCGGGCGATACGGAGCTCAGCTTTCCCAAATTCAATCCGAACGAGCCAAAGTTTTACGGCTCGATTCTCGACACGCTTTCAAAGCAGGATCTCCTCTTTCATCATCCGTTCGATTCGTTTGATGCCACTGTGGTGAAATTTCTTCGCGATGCAGCAGATGATCCTGACGTTACGACTCTCAAGATCACTCTGTATCGCATTGGAAATTCGTCGAAGATCGCTGAAGCATTGATCGATGCGGCGAAGAACGGAAAGAAAGTCGTTGCATTCATCGAGCTGAAAGCACGCTTTGATGAAGGACGAAATGTCGGGTGGGCGAGAAAGCTGGAGAAAGCGGGCGGTCACGTTGTGTCAGGACTGGTTGGATTCAAGAATCACGCAAAAGTGTGTCTGGTGATTCGACGTGAGAATGGACGCCTGCGAAGCTATGCGCACGTTGGTACCGGCAATTACAACAGCCGCACAGCACGGGAGTACACGGACATCAGCATGTTCTCCGCTCGTGAATCCATCACGTCGGACGTTGCCGATCTCTTCAATGCACTCACCGGCGGTTCGCTTCCTCCGACCGGGCTTTCACGCGGAGCACTTGCTGCGCCGCATCAGATGAAGGATGCGCTGATTGCCAGAATCGAGCGAGAAGCAGCGCATGCAAGAGAAGGGAAGCCTGGCCGCATTACCGCGAAGATGAATGGAGTTTCAGACTCTGCTGTCGTGCGTGCTCTCATTGACGCATCGAAAGACGGTGTGAAGGTAGACATCGTTTGTCGTGGCATCTGTACGCTGCGGCCGAAAGTACCGGGCATTTCTGACAATGTTCGCGTGATCTCCGTTGTCGGAAGATTTCTCGAGCATTCACGCATTTATCGATTCGAGAATGCCGGCTCGCCTGAGGTATTCATCGGATCGGCCGACCTTCGTCCACGCAATCTTACGCGACGTGTCGAGCTGCTCGCACCGGTGAGCGATCCCGAGCATCAACGCGCACTCGATCGTATTCTTTCGCTGTATGTCGAAGATCCAACCGGCTGGGAGCTGGGAGCAGATGGAGCCTATCGCCAGCGTCACTCCGGGGGAGATTCGGCCCAGTCAGTGCTGATGTCAGCCCACTGAGCATGAGAAAGATCATCGCGTACCTCGCAACAAGCGCCGATGGATTCATCGCGCGGCCCGACGGCGACGTAGCCTGGCTCGACCGGCCAGGCCTCACTGATGAATACGGGATGTCTGCGTTCCTTCGCTCCGTAGATACGATCGTGATGGGACGCAAAACATGGGACGTTGGCCAGAAGCTTGGCGGAGCTGTCGTCGAGGGAAAGCGCAACATCATTCTCTCACGGACGCTGCCATTCCACGCGATTCCCGGAGCAACTGTCGAGAACATAGAGCCGGCGGAGTTTGCGAAGCGCGTTCGATCAGAGCGGGGGCGCAATGTGTGGCTGATGGGAGGCGCCGATGTATTCGGATCTTTCCTTTCAGCCGGCTGTCTCGATGAGATCATCACTCACATAGTGCCGGTGCTGATTGGAACAGGAATTCCTCTTCTCGCTTCAACTGCGCGGGAAGTCGAGCTGAAGCTGAAGTCGACCCGCAAGTTCTCGGACGGTGTCGTTCGCCTTCACTACGTAGTCAATCGCGAGGCCAGCACGACGGAGGTACCCCCACCATGAGCTTCCTGCCGCCGTGTGGCCCGCTATCGATCAGGGAAATGGACGCGGTCGCGGCCAGGGCCACGGCCACGGATTAAACGACGAGCGTCCAGCGAGACCGCGAACTGCTGCTTCACGCACGCGCGGATCTTTCGAATCGATCAGCTCGGTGAGTGCTGCTTCAGATCTCTCGCCCGACTTGAGAAGTGCACGAATCAGAGCGCGATTGATCTCTTCGCTCTGCTCGACTTTGAGTGCTGCGCGAATCGCAGGAAGCGCGTTTGAATCTCCGATCTGTCCAAGAGCCCACGCAGCCTTGAGCCGCGTATCAGCACTCTCATCACGCAAGAGCTGAAGCAAGCCGGAAGGAGCCCTCCCGCCATCATCTGCCATTTGTCCAATCGCCCACGCCGCTGTACCGCGGACTCGCGGGTTCTTGTCTGCTGCCGCAATCGAAGCAAGTGCGTCGACCGCGTTGCGATCTTCGATCTGACCGAGCGCCCACACTGCAGTCTCGCGCACACGATCATCTGAATCCCTGCGTGCTGCGTTGAGGAGCGTTGCACTCGCGCTTCTTGATTCGATGTTGCCGAGCGCCCATGCGGCCATCTCTCTGACGCGAGCGTCGTTGTCGCTGCTAAGAGCCGCACTCAATGGTTCAACAGCTTCGCGCGACTCGAGCTGTCCGAGCGCCCACGCGGCAGCACGACGAACTGCGGGAGAATCATCCTGACGAACTACTCGAATGAGAGTGCTCGCAGTTCGAATTGAATCCATTCGCCCGACTGCAATGACCGCGGCCTCACGAACCATCGGGGATTTATCACCGACTGTGTTGATCAGCGGCTGAAGTGCGCGTCCATTCTCGATATGTCCCAGTGCCCATGCAGAATTAGCGCGAACTCCTTCCTCGGAATCGCGCAACGCGCGAATGAGTGGATCGACTGCCTCTTTCGGTTCGGTGAATCCCAGTCCGAGAGCTGCGATTTCACGCAGTGATGCTGCGGGTGCGCTCAATCTTTCGATCAAGCCATTGTTGATGGTGGTGTTGCCTCTTCTTCCAATCATGCGAACACCGATCTCTCGCACGCATGGGTCATCAGACCCGAGTGAGCCGAGGAGAAGCTGCACATCCGCATCGCTCAACGTGCTGGTACGCCCTTCAGAGTCGCGTACGTAATAGCTCTTTCCAAGCGGCGATATGGGCGCATCACTCCAGTCGCCCCACCCGCCGTTGCGAACTGACTGCGCTGCGAACGAGCAGATGATCGCTGGCGCTCCACGCGCTGCTGTGAGGAGAGCAGCGATGTCGACCGGATCGCGATCGGACGAAACCGTCACCGGAGTTTCGTCGAAGAATCCGTCGGGCGCCGACGGCTCGTCACTCATCAGAGCCTCACTGCTGTTATTTGTCGACAGCAGCACCGCCGCCAGCACAACACCAAACACTTTTTGCATTGTTGCTCCTTTCACTCGGCTCACAGCCATAGAAATTGAAGTTGAAAAATCAGCACTAACCTTCAAAAAAACGGGCGCGCGTTTTTGGGGCGCGCCCGTGCAATCAGGCGCGCATCACGGATATGGACGTGGCTCCGGCCAGGGCCACGGCCACGGTCCTGCTGCATTTCCACCAGCGAGTGCGTGAACTGCCATGCTCTTGATCTTTGGATCTGACGATGTGAGAAGACCGCGAATGGCGTCGACAGATTTCTCGCCCATTGCAGCAAGAGCGCGAATGTATGCGAGCTGCAGCTCCTTGTTGGGCTCGGCTTTCAATGCGTCGTTCAACGCCGAAACAGTCGAAGGATCTTCGATCTGATACAACGCCCACGCAGTCAGCTCGCGCACTTCAGGATCAGTATCTCTGAGCATTGCCACGAGTGCCTTTGGCGCTTCGCGAGGCTCGATGTTGCCGATTGCCCACGCAGCACGCATGCGAATGCCTTTGCTCTTGTCGTTGAGGACTGCGACAAGCGCATCGTATGAATCGTGATCGCCGATGTTGCCAAGTGCCCACACTGCAATTTCGCGCACCTTCTGATTTGCATCGCTGCGAATTGCATTGCTGAGAGCGGTAACTGCTAAATCGTTGTCATTGCCGTCGGCAAGTGCCCACGCGGCCATCTCGCGGACGCTCGCGTCTGAATCTCTGCGCAGCGCTTCGGCAAGTGCCTCGATTGCGACGCGAGTGTCTGCATACTCGCTGAGACCCCACGCTGCAGTGCGGCGAAGCTGAGGATCGGAATCCGTGCGAAGAATATTAGCGAGCAGCTGCGGACGATCGTCGCTCTTTGCCGGCGCCTTTCCGCCGAGGACAGATCCGATGATGTCGCCGACCGTTTTTCCGGCCATCGATGTTCCGAGGCGAATTCCTTCGTTCATCGCGGTTTGCACATTCGTTCGCGTGACTGTCGAAACCGAAGTGTTGATCGATTTATCGAGTGTCCTGTCGACTGCCTTGTCGATGTCCCTGTCGAGAGATCCGTCGAGTGCCTTGTCGACAGACTTTCTAACCGACTTGTCGATCGCTTTATCCAGGCTTCGGTCGTAACGCTTTGGCGTCGACGGATCCTGGGGAGTGAACTGAGGATCAACAGCGGGAACCTGCGTTGCGATTCGCGTTTTCGCTTCGGCTGCACGTGGTGCCGGCGCAGCAGCCCCAACAACGATCGCAATCAATGCGAGTGAGCCAATGAGAGCAGCAGACTGACGACGGCTTGGTCTCGAGTGACGAAGCTCGGGATCGAGGATCGCAAGCATTCTTCCCTCGAATTCCTTTCTGCGAGCCATCGCGAGTGCAACAGCCGGAGTAGAATCACGCCGAACCGACGTCACGATATCGAGCAGATGCTCGGCGTAATCGCTTGCGCGTGCTCCGCATGAGAGCGCGAGATCGTCGCAGGCTCTTTCACTTTCGTTACGCAGCTGCTTTGCTGCGGTCCATACGAGAGGATGGAACCAGTAGATCGCGCATGCAACACGGCCAAGCGTGTGCCCGACGAGATCGCGACGCTTCACGTGTGCAAGCTCGTGCAGAAGAACTGCGCGACGGCGGTCGGCGCTCCATGTGTCGCAGTCAGCCGGAAGCACGATTGTCGGCTTAAGAAATCCGCACGCAAACGGCATCTTCGCTTCATTGCTGCCAAGAAGTCTCGGCGGCTCCTCGAGCTCGAGACGATCGGCTACTTCATACAGAGGTGTGCGCCAGTCACTCGTATCGAGTGGATGTGCGCTCCGCACGATGCGGCGAACCATGAACGCGCCGTATGCGAGCCATCCAGCAAGACCAAGTGCGATCGCTGCCCACAACATCAGCGCGAGTGACACGCCGCTCAGTCTCGCAAAGAATCCATTCTCTTCCGTGACCGTTGCAGCCGGTGCATTTACGACTGTCGCCGCATTGGCCAGCGACGCTTGAGTTGTTTGAGTTTCAACTGCGGGAATTATTTCAGGCGTTCTTGCTTCAGCTGCGGGCTGAGATACAGGAGGAAGAATTCGCAGCGGAAGCTGTGGCATCCATGCGGTGACGGCCGGAACGAGAAGAACAATTGCGAGAGTAGCGAGCCACACGAGGTGACGTGCTCCCGCTGAACCGCGCTGCATTGCGATGGTGATCCCAAGCGCAGCAACGAGAATCAATGTTGCTTTTGCAAGAAGCAGCAGCATTGGCCCGTTCCATCCAGGCAGTGCGACGATTTCGGATACAATGGCCGGAACCATTTTCTTACCTCCCGCTCTGACGAGCGCGGCGGATAGTTTCCCGGAGGCGTTTGACTTCAGCGTCTTCGATGTCGACGTCGGCAATGCGAAGCAGCGCAGTTACTGCCTGCTCCGGCGAACCCGCGAAATAAGTACGGACAACATGCGCCAGCATGTCATCGCGGGCATGCTCTGTCGGTTCAGCTGGATAATAGATATAGCGCGGACCGTCTTCCTTGTGCTTGATCAGCGTTTTTTCACTGAGAATTCGCAGCACAGACCGCACCGCTGAATACGTTGGCGGATCAGGCAGGTCTTCCATGATTTCGGCGACAGTTGCGCCGCCGCGCCGATGAAGGATGTCCATCACCTGCCGTTCCCGACGAGAAAGGGCAGGGGTTTCCTGAGCGTTAGTCATGATATCCGGTCCACAGATTTGTATGTTGAAAAATCAACTGTGCTGAATTTTCAACAGCTACCGCCTTATGTCAAGGGCCGACTTCAGACTTTACGAATTACTGAAATAAGGGGTCCGGGTACCGATACCGGTTTAGTCCAGCGGCTTCAGGCCTGCCACAATGCTTTCCCGATGTGACTCGAGAAATGGGGGAAGAATCACTTTCTCTCCAAGCTTGTCGAGATCCTGATCTACACCAAAACCCGGTCCGTCAGTAGCGATCTCGAACAGAACGTGACCTGGCTCCCGAAAGTAGAGACTGCGGAAGTAATACCGATCGATCTCGCCGCTGTTTGGGATTCCGAAGGAATTGAGTCTCTCCGTCCACGCGTGATATTCGGATTCATTTGGGGTCCTGAATGCCACGTGGTGTACTCCACCTGCACCGAGTCTTGCACGCGGTGCACCGGGCGCGACGGCAACGTGCAGCTCGGCGTGGGGCCCCTCTCCCTTCATTGAATACACGTGCACGGTGTGCGAGTCCTGCTCGTAGGTGCGCGCATGATTCATTTCCATCACCCGAGTTAGAACCGAATCAGTCGGACGAAGGTCCGGAACACTCATTACTATCGGGCCGAGTCCGCGGATCTGGTGCTCGGCCGGCACGGGGCTCCGATCCCACGGCTTAGGCGGGTCGCCTTTGCCGCCGTCATCTATCAGTGCGAGCCGCTGACCTTCCGGATCTTCCAGATCCAGGACTGCACGACCGTCGCGCTCGACGATGTCGCTGTGAGTCACGTTCAATTCTTCGAGTCTTTCTTTCCAATATTCGAGCGAGCTCTGCCCCGAAACGCGCATCATGGTGCGCGTGACGCTGTTGGTCCCGCGTTTTTCGCCCGGCATGCTCCAGTCGAAAAACGTCAGGTCGGTGCCCGGAGTTCCGATAGCATCGGCGTAGAACAGGTGGTAGGCGGTGACATCGTCCTGATTGACGCTGCGCGCCACAAGCCGCATCCCGATTGTCTGTGTGTAGAACCGGAGATTCTCTCGTATGCTCGCCGAAACGGCCGTCAGGTGGTGGATTCCATGAAGCTGCATTGGCCTTTCCCCAGGTTTAGATTCAAAGTCTCCGGAAAACGAAGCACACGAGGACTATATAATGAAGCTACTCGCACTGGCGGCCGCAGCGTCGCTGATTGCATCAGCCGCATCTGCTCAAACTGCCGCAACTCCTGCTCCTTCGACGGCAACACCGACAGCCCAGCCGGCAGCTCCGCCACCGCCCGCTGAAATCGATCTGGGAAAGGTCGCCCCTGATTTCACAATGGACTGGGCCGACGCGAACGGACCAATCGCAAAGCAGCTCAAGCTCAGCGATCTACGGGGAAAGGTTGTCGTTCTCGCTTTTTATCCCGCCGACCGCTCATCAGGGTGCACAGCAGAGCTGACCAAATTTCGCGATGAGTATGCGACACTCTTCGGCGATGGAGTCGTAGTCGTACCGATCTCGGGCGACAGCATTGCGAGTCACGCATCATGGGCGCAGGAGATGAAGTTCCCGTTTGCGCTTGGCTCCGATCCACAGCTCCTGGTTGCGAAGCAGTATGGCTCGTCGAACCCGGCGAGACCTTATGCGAGCCGCACCGTGTTCGTGATCGGCAAGGACGGAAAGATTCTCTATCGCAATCTGAAATTCCCTGCTTTGAACGAGCAAGCCTACACGGACCTTGCAGCGGAAATCGCTAAAGCGCGCAACTAGCTGAAAGGCAGAAAGCTCTATCTCCATGCCGCGAGCGTTCGCGTCAGACAACTGGGCGGGCGTTCATCCGGAAGTTTTGCGCGCGCTCGCGGAAGTAAATGAAGGTCATGTTCCCTCGTACGGACACGACGTTCACACCGAGCGCGCAAGGGAAAAGCTTCGCCAGCATTTCGGCGGAGACGCTGAGATCTTCTTCGTGTTCAGCGGAACTGGTGCGAATGTGCTGTCGCTCCAGTCGTGCGCTGCTTCGTTCAATGCCGTGGTGTGCGCGGAAACTGCGCACATCTACACATCAGAATGTGGCGCAGCGGAAAAGCTGGTCGGCTGCAAGCTACTCCCCGTCCCAAGCCCCGACGGAAAGATCGATCGCGACGGGATTACCAGACATCTCAGGTATTTCGGAGATGATCACACTGCGCAGCCGAGCGTTGTCTCGATCACGCAGGCGACGGAATATGGAACAGTCTATTCGCCTGACGAAATTCAGGTCATAGCGTCGTTCGCGCACGAGCATGGACTCAAGCTGCACGTGGATGGTGCGAGACTCGCAAACGCTGCCGCATCGCTTGGTGTTTCCCTTCTCGACATCACCGGTAACGCCGGGGTCGATGTTCTATCCTTCGGCGGAACGAAAAACGGAATGATCGCGGGCGAAGCCGTCATCTTCTTCGATCGCGATCTTGCCCAGAACTTTCCGTATCGCCGCATGCAGGGAATGCAGCTGTCATCGAAGATGCGCTTCATAGCGGCACAATTCGATGCATTGTTCTCCGATGATCTGTGGCTGCGCAGCGCAACGCATGCAAATAAAATGGCTCGCATCCTCGGCGACGGCATTGCTGCGCTGCCCGGATGCAGGCTTACGCAGCGCGTTCAGGCGAATGAAGTCTTTGCGACACTGCCGCGCGAGCACATCGCAAAGCTGCAGGAAGCCTGCTACTTCAGCGTCTGGGAAGAAACAATATCAGAGGCGCGCTTCGTCGCCTCGTTCGACACGACAGAAGAAGACGTTGCCGGTTTCCTGAGCGCTGCGCAGCGAATCCTCAGCTAAGCCCGAACCGCTTTCTCGCAGCAAAACAAATCAACTCGGCGGCTCCAGCAATTCCCAGCCAGTCTGTATTCACCGAGAGGTGATACTGCGAATGCTCGCGCCAGGAGCGGTTCCAGTGCTTCTTGATCCACTGCTCACGTCTCGCATTCGTTTCGTCAACGAGCTTTGACGCCGCTTCTTCATCCAGGCGATCGC
Organism: Gemmatimonadota bacterium; assembly: GCA_046732835.1. Lineage (GTDB taxonomy): Bacteria > Gemmatimonadota > Gemmatimonadetes > Gemmatimonadales > Gemmatimonadaceae > UBA4720. The sequence continues at coordinate 62,760 of JBKPNY010000111.1, forward strand.
GCTGCATCGATCGGGCAATCAATGCTCCGCGCGCCGCATAACAGAAAACGTGCAGAGCATCGGATCGCTGTGCGAGCATTTCCTGAGCGCCTCTCCCCACAAGAACGAGTGGACCGCGCGCGATCGCTTCCTCTACAATTCTGTGTGTAACTTCGACAAGCTGTTCGTCTGTCGGTGGTCGCTTGTCGCCAAGTGGTGCAAGCCAATCCTGTGAGCCGAGGCGAAGCGCTTCGGCGAGACGCTGTACAAGCGACGGGACTCGCTCCTCGCGCGCTGCAACTTCTTCGCGCGAGATTCCAAGTCTCGCTGCGACTGCATCGATCACCGCGTTGTCGAGAAGCGACCAGCCGAGCTCTTTTGCAACGAGCTCGGCTACTTCAGATCCTCCCGAGCCGTAAAGGCGCGAGATCGTGATGACTGACATCTAGTCGGAGTAGGGTCGCCGGCGTTTCTCATCATGCGAGCGGCCGTAAAGCCCTGCATCAGTCCGCGAGATTTTCCTGCGTGCGACAAGCGACTCGAGAATGAGCTCACATGCCGCGGCGGTCACCGGCGCATCGTTCCTCGGAGCGAGAGCGGTCATCTCGACGAGGCCGAGCAGTCCGGGAACAGTGCGAAATCCGTCGACCACCGCGTCTGACGTGACGTCATCATTCACCTGAAGCGCACCACCTGCATCGAACCACATGATCACATCATCGGCGTTCACACCGCCGGTGCGCTCGTGAAACGTCGCGTCAGCGGCGCGGCGGATAAGCTCACGCGCGATGTTGTGTCCGCCGACAAGCTCGCCCTCATACTCCAGCTCGATCTTGCCGGTGATGGCTGGAAGAGCAGAGTAGATGTCTCCAATGCGCGGAACAATCTCACGCTCGCCGGTGACAAGCGATCTTCGCTCTGCATTCGATACTATGTTCTCCATCACCGTGATCGGCATGCGCTGCGAAACTCCCGAGCGTTTGTCGATGCGCTTGTCTTCGCGCGCCTCGAATGCAATTCGCTCGACTACCTCGGCAATGAAGTCCGGAATGCGAACCGGACGGCCGCCGCGATTTGTCCATGCTTCCTGCTCCGTGATGGACATCCCGGTCTCGACCGATTCGGGATAGTGCGTCTGTATCTCGCTTCCGATTCTGTCCTTGAGCGGCGTGATGATCTTTCCGCGAGCGGTGTAGTCCTCAGGATTTGCCGTGAAGCAGAGCAGGACGTCGAGAGGAAGGCGGACCGGATATCCTTTGATCTGGACATCTCCTTCCTGCATGATGTTGAACAGCGATACCTGAACTTTTCCCGCGAGATCAGGCAGCTCGTTCAGCGCAAAGATTCCGCGATTTGCGCGCGGCAGCATTCCGTAGTGAATCGTCAACTCGTCTGACAGAATGTGACCGCCGCGCGCGGCTTTGATCGGATCGACGTCGCCGATGATGTCAGCGACAGTGACATCAGGCGTTGCGAGCTTTTCCACGAATCGACTTTCGCGCTCGACCCATGCGATTGGCGTTCCTTCACCGCACTCGTCGATCATGTTGCGCGCGTACTTCGAGATGGGCGCGAATGGATTGTCGTTGACTTCACTTCCGGCGACGATCGGAATGGCCTCGTCGAGCAGCGTTGTGAGCGAGCGAAGAATGCGCGACTTGGCTTGGCCGCGAAGACCGAGAAGTATGAGGTTGTGCCGCGACAGCAGGGCGTTGACGATCTGAGGCATCACAGTGTCCTCATATCCGACAACGCCTTCGAAAATCGGCCCGCCTCGCGTCAGGCGACTCAGCAGATTGGAACGGATTTCATCCTTGATCGACCGATGAATACGGTCTGGACTGCCCCACTCCGAGCGCTTCAAAGCGCCAAATGTTTCAGGATATCTCGACGACAATTTCTACCTCTTTTACCCCATAGACGAAGAGGGAAATCTACTCGGAGGGCGCCCTTGACAGCACTTTCTGAGACGGTAACTTTTTGGCCGCGCCATTGACGAGCATCGCGACCGCGTGCACGGACCGGCGTCTAATCACGTTGGCCCCCTCTCTACTGGAGATTACAAATGAAGCGCATTGCTCTCGTCGCCGCAGTTCTCGCTCTTGCCGCATGCACAAAGAAGGATGAAGCTCCGGTCGACACCGGCGCTGCAATGGCCCCGGCACCTGCCGCCATGGATACCGGCATGAAGATGATGGACTCGACGGCGATGGCCGACTCGGCCAAGAAGGATTCGGCCGCCATGGCCGACACGGTCAAGAAGTAAGACTTCTTGATCGAAAAGAGGCGCGACTCGCACGGGTCGCGCCTTTTCCGTTTCTATGCTGCGATCTGCACCGTGCATTCGCCTCCGTCCCACCGCGCGTGCAGCGTGGCTCCCGCTGCAACCTCACGCCTGACCATCGCGATGGCAACTCCGCCCTGACGAGGCGACATCGCCACACTTCGAACATCTCCCACAATTTCGCCGGCATCGTCGACCAGCTCAGCGTTCGTCGGTGGAACCGACGCGCTCACGAAGTGCAGCTTTCTCAGATAGCGATTCACGTGACCACGGAAATGAACTCGTGCGACAGTCTCCTGACCGGTGTAGCAGCCCTTGGTGTATGAGATGGCGCCGAGCGAGTCGAAGTTCGCTTCCTGGGGAATTGTCGAATCGTTCATGTCGATTCCCCATTCAGGTCTGCCGGCTTCGATTCTAGCG
>JBKPNY010000112.1:0-2794 GCA_046732835.1 Gemmatimonadota bacterium
CCTTCACTCGATGAGCCTTTTGCGTTTCGTGATCGGGCGATGCTCGAGCTCGCGTACGGTGCGGGCCTTCGCGTTTCAGAGTGGATTTCTCTCGGTGTAAAGGATGTATTGATGGATGACCACCTCGTGCGCGTTTTCGGAAAGGGGTCCAAGGAGAGGCTGGTTCCAATCGGACGGAAGGCGATTGGCGCTGTGGCGATCTATCTTCGGGAGCTTCGTCCCAAACTCGAGCGAGGACAGGGAAAAGGCATTCTCTTTCTCAACGCCCGGGGTGAGCCGCTTTCACGCATGGGAGCGTGGAAGATTCTGCGCAAGTACGTCGCCGCGGCGGGCATTACGAAGCCCGTCTCGCCACATACTTTGCGACATTCATTTGCGACCCACCTCCTGGAGGGGGGCGCTGATTTGAGGGCAGTCCAGGAGATGCTCGGCCACGCCGACATCTCTACGACGCAGATTTATACGCACGTAGATCGGGAATTTCTGAGGTCCGTTCACCGCCAGTTTCATCCCCGCGCATGATACTCGTCATCGACAATTACGACTCGTTCACCTACAATCTGGTCCAGTATCTGGGCGAGCTTGGGGCGGAGCCGCTTGTTCGAAGAAATGATGACGTAACGGTCGATGAGATTCGCAAGCTCTCGCCTCAGGCAATCGTGATATCGCCCGGGCCGGGAACTCCTGATTCAGCGGGTGTGTCGATCGAAGCGGTGCGCGAGCTCGGCGAAACAATCCCGATTCTTGGCGTCTGCCTTGGTCATCAGGCAATCGCAGAAGCATATGGTGGAAAAGTGGTGCGTGCGCGAAAGCTGATGCACGGCAAGACTTCGATCGTCTCGCACAATTCCAATGATCTCTTTGCCGATGTGCCCTCACCACTCGAAGTGATGCGCTACCATTCCCTCACCGTGGAACATGATTCGTTACCCGCCGATCTCGAAGTGACAGCGTGGGATGGCGAAAACAAATCGGAGATTCATGCGATGCGACATCGCGTCAATCCGGTGTGGGGGGTGCAGTTTCATCCGGAGTCGATAATGACTCAGAGCGGCAAGAAAATACTTTCGAACTTTCTCGAGATGGCCAAATGAAATTCTCGATCATTGCAGCCGCTGCCGTTTGTGCGATTTCCTCGATTGCTCAGGCGCAGTCACCGGCGGACACCACCTACAACGAGTACAAGGAAGACGTCATCAGCCTTCCACTCGGCGTGGGAGTTCGCATGCCGTCGTATGATCGGGTGAATGGCTTGTCGCTTCCGTGGGGTCCGATCATCACTCTGCCACGGGTGGAGATAGATCCGACCGTCACGTATCGATCGAATCTTGGAAAAGTCGATCCGGCCGCACGAGTTCGCATCGCATTCACTCAGATCGATTCTCTCGACGTTTACGTCGGGCGTGGAACATATACCAATGATTCGTGGATCCGTTCTGACCTGATCAACTCGCTCGCAGCAATAGGTGTAGGAAGCGATGCGCGCAACTATTACCGCGGTGATCGAGTGAAGGCGGAGCTTTCACACACGTTCGGCACTGAGGCTCGCAGCGCTGCCTTGTGGATCGGAGGGAATCACGAGTTCGACTGGTCAACGGGTATTCGTGTAAAGCACGACAATGCGCCCTGGAGCTTTCTGAACAAAAAGGACACGCTCAAGATGCGACGTGTGAATCCGGCCATCGACAAGGGACACGTCACGTCGATCACTGGTGGAATCAGGGGATCGTTCGATCAGCCTGAAATGAAAGGAAAATTTGACGCTCGAATCGAGCACTCATTCGATGGGCCAAGTGTTAGTGCGAGAACCCGGTGTGACGCGCAAAGGTTTGCGAATCCCATCCTCTACGATCAGTGCCTGTTGGTCCAATCGACAACTCCCGCGCTCGATGGTCATTTCACTCAGGCAATCTTCGATGCTAAAGCGACATTTCCCACGTTTGGCATGCAGACATTCGCATTCCGTGGCCACGGCGTCGCGAGCTGGGATGGTGCACCCGGCCAGCGTTTCTCGTATCTCGGCGGCGCAGGCACTCTGGCGACTGTCGATCTGCTCGCGCTTGGAGGCGACAGACTCGTCTTCGTAGAAGGAGAGTATCGGTATCCGCTCGTAAGACCCCTTCTTCCGTACGTGGGCGCCCCTGTTCTGAGCGCACGATATGCCGCCGGCTCCGCTGGAGTCGAAGACCTGCCCGATTTCATCCAGAATATAGGAGTCGGCCTCGGGCTCAAGATCGTTAAGGTCGAGTATCACATCGACCCCAGCTACAAGAAGACCTCCTTTACAAGCAAGCATGCCTGGTCGATAGGGTTCTCCCTTTCCCTGTAACGACAGGCATCCCTAGAAATTCCTTTCGCGGGGATGCGAAACTGCCTATATTAACTGGCGTGACTTTTGCATCCAGCCGCGCGATTTCAGGTGGTGGATGAGGACGCTGATTGTGATTCCGGCGCGCCTCGCCGCGGTCCGACTCCCCCAAAAACCACTTCGGCTCCTCGGCGGAGCACCCCTCGTTGCCCGGGTCTGGCAGCGCGTCGCAGAAATGAACATCGCCGACAGGTGCGTTGTGGCCACTGATGACTCGAGTGTGCTCGACGCAGCGGCAAAAGCAGGCGCTGAAGCTGTCATGACGTCGAGTGGACATGTATCGGGGACCGACAGAGTCGCCGAGGTCGCATCGATGCCTCAGTTTGCGGACTATTCGACGATAGTGAACGTTCAGGGCGATGAGCCATTCATCGGCCGGCATGCAATAGAGGGCGCCGCGAGCATGGTAAGCTCGGGGCGCTTTCC
>JBKPNY010000113.1:0-13162 GCA_046732835.1 Gemmatimonadota bacterium
GCGATCGATTCCTGCGATCTCAACGCGATGAAGAATGCGTTGTTGACTGATTCGTTAACGGAGTAAAGAGCAGTGCGAACTCTTGCTTGGGATTCCGCAAGCTGTGCGCGCTCAACCGATCGCCGGGCGTTCAGCGAGGGATCAAAAATTCGTTGCTGAGCACTGAGCTTCGCGTCGTAAGTGTCCTTTGGCGGAACGGGTAACGAGATGCCTGGAAGATTGACGCCGATGCTCGGCACATCTGACTGATACTGAGCGAGTCCATCGAGTGAGAGCGATGGTTTGAGATCGTTCGCAATGTTCCTGAGTCTGAGAGCAGACTGCGAGGCGAGAAGCTCGAGCTGCGCCGCGCGTGGGTCGTTCGTGGCTGTTGCAGCGCGCAGTGTTGAAAGACGAAGTGAATCGCCTGGATTCTGTGCGCCAAGAGATGTTCCAGTCAGCGCAAGGCAGAGAACTGCTCCGATGAGTTTCATGGAGTGAGTGCGCTCATGATGAACTGGGGCAGCTCTTTTCGGCGAGTCGCGATGAATTTCGAGAATCCATCTTCGTCGAATCCGAAGGCTGCGCACAGCATTGGTCGTGCGGCAAAAGGAAAAACAGAGAGTGAGATCAGGTTTGCCATGAACTGCTGAGCGGAGATGCGCCTCATTCGGCCAGCACGCACTTCGGCGGCAATCTGCTTGTCGAGTTTTTCGAGAACCGGTTTCAATGCCGTAGAGAGCTCGATTCCGGCAACTCCCTTCATGAGCTGATGAATTCTCTCCGGGTGGTGATGCAGCTCGGAGATGAGATAGCCGGGCAGAAACGGGGAGCGCGACATGTTGTCGATGTAAGTCGCAACGATTCCTTCGACCTTTTTACTGATGGATTCGTCGCTCCCGAGGATTTGAATCACCATTGGGAACATGCGGGTGGCAGCTTCGCTGAAGACGGCTTCGCTCAGGCGTTCCTTCGAGCGGAAGTAGTAATGAAGGAGCGCCTGATTTACGCCGGCTTCTTCGGCAATCTCCTGCATTCGTGCGCCCGACGTTCCGCGCCTGATGAACACTGTGCGGGCAGCGGTGAGGATTCGATTTTCGGTATCGCTGTCTTTAGCCATTCGGTTTAACTAAATGATTAAACATATGCGCGCAAGAGGGTGGATGGCGTTTTGCATCCTCTAAGACTCGTTAACCCGTAATCGGAGTAGAAATGGCGACAAGAAGATCCAGTGCAAGGTGGGAAGGTGGACTGAAGGGCGGAAAAGGAACCTTCAAGGGAGAAAGCGGAGCAATCAACGGTCAGTACAACTTCAGCTCGCGCTTCGAGGAAGGAGTTGGATCGAATCCCGAAGAGCTACTGGCCGCTGCAGAAGCAGCGTGCTTCAGCATGGCACTCGCGGGAAATCTGGAGAAGAACGGAACATTGCCGACTTCAATCGAAACAACCGCAGCGTGTACCGTGTCACCGCAAAAGGAAGGCGGCGTAAAGATTACGACAATGGCACTCGATACCGTGGCAGTTGTCCCCGGAATCGAAGATGCAAAGTTTCAGGAGATTGTTCAGGCAACGCTTGAAGGCTGCCCTGTTTCAAGGACCTTCAAAGGAAATGTCGAGCTGTCGGTAAAAGCGACGCTGAAGAGCTAAGCGATCCTCATTTCGCCCGATTCCCAGATCACCCGGGCATCGCACGCATCGCAATTGCCGCACGACCAGTCTGCTGACACTTCTTCACCGAAGTGCTCGAGAATGAATTTCGTGCGGCAATCTGCGGTCTGACAGAAATCGATCATCGTGCGGAGCTTCTTCTGATCGTTTGCGCGACGCTCTTCGTAATCAGTCAGGTCATTACTCAAATCACATGACGTAAGATTGCCGCGGAGCCGCTGCCATCTTCCGCCGCGGTGCTCGCGCACAAGTCCATGCCGCTTCAACAACGCGAATACAATTTTCGCTTTGCGCTGCGGCACCTCAGTGATCTCGGTGATATCAGCGAGCGCAACAGGCTGATCGATTGGATACTTCTCGAGCGCGAGCGCAACCTTCGCCGCTTCCTGAACCTCAGGATATTTGCCGCCGAGGAAGTAGGATTGAATGCGGCGGTCTTCGACACGGTAGAGCATTGTACACGTCGCCGGCAATCCATCCCGACCCGCTCGACCCGCTTCCTGATAGTAGGACTCGATCGATCCGGGAAAGTGATAGTGCACAACGAATCGAATATCCTGCTTGTCGATTCCAAGTCCGAATGCATTCGTCGCGACAATTGCCTTGATGTCGTTGTTCATGAATGCATCCTGCACCTGCTTTCGATCTGCCGCCGGTCGCTTCCCGTGATAAAGACCAATTGAATAGCCGCGCTCGACGAGCTGCTCGTACAATCGCTCCGATTCCTTTACGGTCGCAACGTAGATCACGCCTGACCCTGGCGTCTCATTCAGAATCTGCTCGACGATGGTGTCCTTGATTCCATCGTTCACGGTTCGTCTCACTTCAAATCGAAGATTAGGCCGCGCAAATCCCGTGATCGTGACGTGGGGGTCATGCATGCCGAGCTGGCGGACGATGTCGTCCTGTACTTCCTGCGTTGCAGTCGCCGTGAGTGCCAGTATCGGTGGCCTTCCCAGACGTTTTGCAATCGAGCCGAGTCCGAGATAATCGGGACGGAAGTCGTGTCCCCACTGACTTACGCAGTGAGCCTCATCGATTACGAAGAGACTCACCTTGCGCGAAAGAAGTCGCTCGAAGAAATCGCGATCCTTGAATCGCTCAGGTGTGAGATAGAGAAGCTCACCCTCGCCTTCTTCGATCTGCCGGTGTGCTTCGCGCGTTTCGCCAGTGGAGAGATGCGAATGCATTGCGACAGCATCGACGCCCTGTGCTTCGAGCTTGTCCTTCTGATCTTTCATCAAAGCGATCAGCGGACTTACTACGACAGTCAGTCCAGGAGTCGCGAGTGCAGCGAGCTGATAGATGAGAGACTTGCCGCTGCCGGTCGGCATGACGACAAGCGCATCACGGCCTTCGAGCAGCGCATTGATTGGCTCCCACTGGCCGCGCCGAAAATCATTATGGCCAAAGCGCTCACGCAGCAGAGCACGAGCCTCGGCCTTATCTACCTGAGTTGTTAACATCGGCCAAGTCGGTTTGCAGGAATTATTCCCTTTTGGTTTTGCGGCTCTTTTGTGGGCTCAACCGAACACAATTAACCGTTCCGTCTTCTCGGCGAGCCCGGCGGTTAATTTTTGCTCGTGTCCTCCAACCGCAATCCATTTTTTGCGATTACGTCGCCCGGTCTCGAGGGAATTCTCGCGCGAGAATTGAGATCGCTTGGCATCTCGCTCGGGAAGAATGTGTCCGGGGGGGTCGAGTTCAAGGGAAGTCGCGAAGATCTCTGGCGAGCAAACCTCTGGTCACGCATAGCGAACAGAGTTGTCGAGCGCGTTGCGGAATTTCACGCCAGCTCGTTTCATGAGCTCGAGCGTCGCGCGAAAAGAATCGAATGGAATCGTTATGTGAGTCCGGGTTCGCGCGTTCGCTTTAGAGTCACGACCAGAAAATCGAAGCTCTATCACTCGGATGCTGTTGCAGAGCGATTGGGAACTGCCGCCGTGAATGCAGGAGCTATCGTTGCCGAGGATGCGGATGAGGATGAGTCTGGAAATGATGCGCAGCTCTTCATCGTTAGAATTGCGAATGACATCTGCACAATCAGCGTGGATTCATCAGGCGAGCTGCTGCATCGAAGAGGCTACAGACAGGCAGTTGCAAAAGCACCGCTGAGAGAAACCATCGCGGGCGCAATGCTCATTGGCTCGGGATGGGACCCATCAAAGCCACTTGTCGACCCAATGTGCGGATCCGGAACAATCGCCATCGAAGGTGCGATGATCGCGCGAAACATTGCGCCGGGAGCGAAAAGAAAATTCGCATTCGAGCGCTGGCCGGATCACGATGAGCGCAAATGGCGCGACAAAATCCAGGAGGCTCAGAACGCTGAGCTCGCGAGCGCAAAAGCGCCGATAATGGCCTCCGATCGAGATGCGGGAGCAGTCACTGCGAGCATTGCCAACGCAAAGCGCGCGGGAGTTCTCGAGGACATCGAGATCGAGAATCGGCCCCTGTCGGAGCTCGACCCCCCTGAAGGAGAGGGATGGATTGTCTCAAACCCGCCATATGGATTGCGCGTGGGTGAATCAGGTCCTCTGAGAAACCTGTACGCCAGGCTCGGTCAGATCCTTCGCGAGAGTGCTCCGGGGTACTCCCTGGCTCTCCTTTCCGCCGACAAGTCGCTCGACGCGCAGCTCCGGATTCCCCTCGAGGAAGTCTTCCGGACGACGAACGGCGGAATACCGGTTCGGCTGGTCGTTGGCGGGGGCCGGAAACCCTGAAAATCACGGGAATATTACGGCCCCAGTTTTGAATAGGAAAACACCTGACATGGACCGTCTGACGCTCAAGTGAGCATCAGCCGAGCCGCTCGCGTCTACCCGGGCGCATAGAAGCACCCCAAACGTCAGGAGCAGGCCGTGGAAATCGGCGATACAATCGAAAGCCAGGAACAAGGCGACGCGCTTCCAGTTCGATCGCGCAGACAGTCGCGCCCAGCAGCGGAGACAGTCGGCGAGACACGACGCGGCGGCCGCAACGGCTCAGGCCGTACACGCCGCAACGGTAAGCGAAACGGAAATACAAATGGAGAAGGTCCGCAGGAGCTGACCGATTTGCTCGCGGCTTTGCGTGATCTTCGCGATGGCGATTTCACAGTTCGTCTCGCCGGGTCGGATGATCCGCTGCTCGACGACATCGCATCTGCTTTCAACGGAATCGCCGAGCGAAACGAGAGACTCTCATCTGAGGCTGTTCGCGTCAGCACGACGATAGGTCGCGAAGGTCAGATGAACGAGCGCGCATCGATTGGTCGCGCGACAGGTGGATGGGCGACGATCACCAGCTCGATCAATGCGCTGATCACCGATCTCGTCTCACCGACAACCGAAGTGGCGCGCGTGCTTACCGCGGTGGCCGAAGGAGATCTGAACCAGAAGATGGTCTTGGAGATCGACGGCAAATCGGTTCAGGGAGAATTCCTGCGCATTGGTACCACGGTGAACACGATGGTCGATCAGCTGTCGGCTTTTGCTTCCGAAGTGACGCGCGTTGCGCGCGAAGTAGGCACGGAAGGCCGCCTTGGCGGGCAAGCGAGCGTGCCGGGTGTTGCAGGAACGTGGAAGGACCTCACTGACAACGTGAACTTCATGGCCTCGAACCTCACAGGCCAGGTGCGAAACATCGCTGACGTGACGACAGCAGTCGCGCGCGGTGATCTGTCGAGAAAAATCACTGCAGATGCGCAGGGCGAAGTGCTGGAGCTGAAGAACACGATCAACACGATGGTCGATCAGCTCTCTGCATTTGCATCCGAAGTAACTCGCGTTGCACGTGAAGTGGGAACTGACGGACGACTGGGGGGTCAAGCGAACGTGCCCGGTGTCGCGGGCACGTGGAAGGATCTTACCGACAACGTGAATACGCTCGCAGGAAACCTGACGAGCCAGGTGCGAAACATTGCCGACGTGACGACTGCCGTCGCGAAAGGAGATCTCTCAAGAAAAATCACCGTCGAAGCAAAAGGCGAAACACTCGAGCTCAAGAACACCATCAATACGATGGTGGATCAGCTTTCAGGATTTGCTTCCGAAGTAACGCGCGTGGCGCGCGAAGTAGGAACTGAAGGAAAGCTCGGTGGACAGGCAGAGGTGCCAGGTGTCGGTGGAACGTGGAAGGATCTCACTGACAACGTGAACGCGATGGCGTCCAACCTCACTGGCCAGATTCGAAATATCGCGGACGTTACGACTGCAGTGGCAAAAGGAGACCTGAGCCGAAAGATCACAGTCGACGTCCAGGGAGAAATTCTCGAGCTGAAGGAAACCATCAACGCGATGGTGGACTCGCTCAGAATTTTCGCCGGCGAAGTAACGCGCGTTGCCAAGGAAGTGGGAACTGAAGGACTTCTGGGCGGTCAAGCTGAAGTACCTGACGTTGCAGGAACTTGGAAGGATCTCACCGACAACGTGAACTTCATGGCGTCGAACCTGACTGGTCAGGTACGTAACATCGCCGACGTCACGACGGCGGTGGCGCGAGGAGATCTGTCACGAAAGATCACGGCAGACGCGCGCGGAGAAATTCTCGAGCTGAAGAACACGATCAACATCATGGTCGATCAGCTTTCCGCGTTCGCTGCGGAAGTAACACGCGTGGCTCGTGAGGTAGGAACTGAAGGAAAGCTTGGCGGACAGGCAAACGTGCCGGGCGTTGGTGGAACGTGGAAGGATCTCACCGACAACGTGAACGCGATGGCGTCCAACCTGACTGGTCAGGTGCGTAACATCGCAGACGTGACCACCGCGGTGGCAAAGGGAGATCTCAGTCGAAAGATCACCGTCGAAGCGCGAGGTGAAACGCTCGAGCTGAAGAACACGATCAACACGATGGTGGACCAGCTTTCATCGTTCGCAGACGAAGTGACACGCGTGGCGAAAGAAGTAGGAACCGAAGGAAAGCTTGGCGGTCAGGCGAGTGTGCCGGGAGTTGCGGGCACGTGGAAGGACCTGACCGACAACGTGAATGCGATGGCAGGAAACCTCACATCGCAGATCCGAAACATCGCCGATGTGACGACAGCAATCTCGCGCGGTGATCTGTCTCGAAAGATCACAGTCGATGTACAAGGCGAGATTCTCGAGCTCAAGAACACCATCAACACGATGGTCGATTCACTCTCGGTGTTCGCGGGCGAAGTAACGCGCGTTGCGCGCGAAGTAGGATCCGAAGGAAGACTGGGTGGTCAAGCCAACGTGCCTGGAGTTGCAGGCACATGGAAGGATCTCACGGACAACGTGAACTTCATGGCGTCCAACCTCACCGGCCAGGTGAGAAACATCGCAGACGTCACGACTGCAGTGGCGCGCGGTGATCTGACGCGAAAGATGACCGTCGATGTGAAGGGCGAGATTCTCGAGCTCAAGAACACCATCAACACGATGGTCGATCAGCTCTCGGGCTTCGCGTCGGAAGTAACACGTGTTGCGCGCGAGGTAGGAACTGAAGGAAACCTCGGCGGACAGGCAGAAGTGCCGGGTGTCGGTGGAACGTGGAAGGACCTCACCGACAACGTGAATACGCTTGCAGGAAACCTCACAGGCCAGATTCGAAACATCGCACTCGTAACGACCGCGGTCGCGAACGGAGACCTGTCGCAGAAGATCACCGTCGAAGTACGCGGAGAAATTCTCGAGCTCAAGAACACGATCAACGCGATGGTGGATTCACTGCGAGTGTTTGCGGACGAAGTAACACGCGTTGCGAAGGAAGTAGGTACTGAAGGAAAGCTCGGCGGACAGGCAGAAGTGCCGAACGCTGCAGGAACGTGGAGAGCGCTCACCGACAACGTGAATGCAATGGCGAACTCTCTCACGATTCAGGTGCGCGCAATTGCGGAAGTTGCAACCGCAGTGACGCGCGGTGACCTCACAGGACAGATCACTGTAGAAACTCAGGGAGAGCTCGACGAGCTCAAGAACAACCTGAATCAGATGATCGGGAACCTGAAGGACACAACCGAGAAGAACAACGAGCAGGACTGGCTGAAGACGAACCTCGCCAAGTTCTCGCGCATGATGCAGGGACAGAAAGATCTTGAAGCAGTGTCCAAGCTCATCATGTCGGAGCTCACACCGCTGGTCTCGGCGAACTACGGCGCGTTCTACATCATGGAGAACGAAGGCACGACGCCGGTGCTCAAGCTCATCGCCAGCTACGCGTACAAGGAGAGGAAGCACGTTGCAAATCGCTTCCATCTTGGAGAAGGACTCGTCGGACAATCCGCTCTCGAGAAGAAGCCAATTCTGCTCACCAGTGTTCCCGACGATTACATCAGAATCACATCGGGACTTGGTGAAGCGGCGCCACGCAACATTCTCGTCTTGCCCGTGTTGTTCGAGGGCGAAGTAAAAGCAGTAGTCGAGCTTGCGTCGTTCCTTCCGTTCAGCCAGATCCACCAGATCTTCCTCGACCAGCTCGCGGAATCTGTCGGCGTCGTGCTGAACATGATTTCCGCGAACATGCGCACCAGCGAGCTGCTCGAGCAGTCGCAGCAGCTTACGCAGGAGCTGCAGAGCCAGTCACAGGAGCTCAAGCAGCAGCAGGAAGAGCTCAAGAAATCAAACGCCGAGCTTGAAGCGCAGACGAAATCACTGCGAAGCTCCGAGGAGCTGCTGCGCGATCAACAGGTCGAGCTGCAGCAGGTCAACGAAGAGCTCGAGGAGAAAGCATCACTTCTCGCCGAGCAGAACAGAAAAGTCGAGCAGAAGAACGACGAGGTGGAGGCGGCCCGTCTCGCTCTCGAAGACAAGGCAGAGCAGCTCGCGCTTTCCTCGAAGTACAAGTCGGAGTTCCTGGCGAACATGTCGCATGAGCTCAGGACACCGCTCAACAGCCTGCTCATTCTCAGCAAGCTGCTGACGGACAACAAGGACGGAAATCTTTCGCCGAAGCAGATCGAGTACGCCAAGACCATTCACTCATCGGGCAGCGATTTGCTTTCGCTGATCAACGATGTGCTGGACATCGCAAAGGTCGAAGCCGGCAAGATGGAGGTGAACGCACTCGATGTTCCAATTGCCGAGCTGAATGCCTCGATCGAGAGAAGCTTCCGCCCTGTTGCAGAGGAGAAGGGGCTCGAGTTCAAGGTCGAGGTTCAGCCTGATGTGCCGAGCATGATCCACACGGACGGACAGCGTGTGGAGCAGGTGCTCAAGAATCTTCTGTCGAATGCATTCAAGTTCACGACAGAAGGCAGCGTTTCACTCACTGTGCGCAAGGCGGAAAACAATCGCCGGTTTACGCAGCCGACGCTGAACAAGGGGACAGTGATCGCATTCGCTGTTACGGATACGGGAATTGGAATCCCAGGCGACAAACAGCGACTGATATTCGAAGCGTTCCAGCAGGCTGATGGAACTACGAGCCGCAAGTTCGGTGGAACGGGACTGGGACTCTCCATCAGCCGCGAAATCGCGCGACTTCTTGGTGGCGAAATCCGCGTCGAAAGCGCGCCCAACAAGGGCAGCACGTTTACGCTCTTCCTGCCTGCACGTTATCAGGTTACGCCAGAAAACCGACGAGCTGCAGAGGCGACTGCCGACATTACGGTCGACAATCCGCGGACGCCCCGCATTACTCCGTCGACGACATGGCGTCCTACGCCGCAATCTCAAAAGACATATGCACCTGCGCCTCCGCGGCAGGAGCGACGTGCCGCGCAATACGTGGTCGAGGACGATCACGAACACATCAATCCCGGCGATCGTGCAGTTCTGATCGTCGAGAACGATGCGAACTTCGCCAAGATTCTTCTCGGCATGGCACGCGAGAAGGGATTCAAGGGAATTGTCTGTCTCGATGGTGACAGCGGACTCGCTGCCGCTCACGAGTATCGCCCTGATGCGATCACGCTCGACATCGACATGCCGGGTCTGGACGGATGGAAAGTGCTGGAGCGACTCAAGCATCATCCGAGCACCCGACACATTCCGGTTCACATCATCAGCGGAATCGAGCGCAGGCAGCAGGGACTGAAAGCCGGTGCAATGGCTTATCTCGCCAAGCCGGTGAGCAAGGATGCACTCGATGATGCATTCCAGAAAATCGCAGCATTCATCGACGACATTCCGAAGCATCTGCTGGTAGTGGAAGACGACGAATCGCAGCGAAACGCGATCGTCGAGCTCATCGCGCACGAAGACGTCGAGATAACTGCTGTTGAATCGGCGGAAAAAGCAATGGAAGAGCTGTCGTCAGGAAAGCATTACGACTGCGTTGTCCTCGACCTCGGCCTGAGCAACATGAGTGGATTCGACTTCCTCGAGAAAGTGAAATCAGATCCGGAGAAGGCGGAGCTTCCGATCATCGTGTACACAGGCAAGCAGCTGTCGCAGCAGGAAGAGACGCGAATCAAGAAGTACGCTGAGACAATCATCGTGAAGGACGTGCGCTCGCCCGAGCGGCTTCTCGATGAAACAGCGCTGTTCCTGCACAGAGTGGAGGCAAAGCTGCCGGAGCAGAAGCGCAAGATGCTCGAGCAGCTGCACGATGCCGATGCAGTGATCGCGGGTAAGAAAGTGCTGATCGTCGATGACGACGTGCGCAACATCTTCTCGCTCACGAGCGTGCTGGAAGATCACGGAATGAACGTGCGGTTTGCAGAGAACGGCAAGGATGCAATCAAGGCACTGGATGAAGATTCCGATGTCGACGCGATACTGATGGACGTGATGATGCCGGAGATGGATGGCTACGAAACAACTCGCGCAATTCGCGGGATGGACAAGTTCAAGTCGCTGCCCATCATCGCGCTCACCGCGAAAGCAATGAAGGGTGACAGAGAGAAATGCATTGCCGCAGGAGCATCAGACTATATAACGAAGCCTGTAGACACTGAGCAGCTCCTGTCGTTGTTGAGAGTGTGGCTGTACAAGTAGACGAGACGCTTCCCACTGCGGCAGCGCTCGACACTGGCTATGACCCGGAGCTCGAACGAATCGAGATCGAGCTGCTGCTGGAGGGGATATACCGGAACTACGGTTTCGATTTCAGGTCGTACGCGTACGCCTCGATCAGGCGCAGGCTGTGGAAGCGAATAGAAGCGGAGGGGCTCACAACCGTGAGCGCCCTGCAGGCGAGAGTGCTGCACGAGCCGCAGCTGATGGAGAAGCTGCTGCTCGATCTCTCGATCAATGTCACGGCGATGTTTCGGGATCCCACGTTTTATCAGGCGTTTCGCCAGCACGTGATCCCGCTGCTCAGAACCTACCCGTTCATCAGATTGTGGCACGCGGGGTGCGCGACGGGCGAGGAAGTCTACTCGATGGCGATCCTTCTGCAGGAAGAAGGGCTGTACGAGAGGGCGAGAATCTACGCCACGGATATCAACGAAGTCGTGCTGCAAAGAGCAAAAGAAGGGATTTTCCCGCTGGACCGGATGCAGGAGTACACGGAGAACTACATCGCCGCAGGCGGAAAGCGCGCGTTCTCCGATTACTACCACGCGAAGTACGGTGGAGCATTGTTCGACGAATCACTCACGAAGAACGTGGTGTTCTCACTCCACAATCTCGTGACTGATCACTCTTTTGCCGAGTTCAATGTGATCCTGTGCAGGAACGTTCTGATCTATTTCGACAAGACGCTCCAGGCCAAGGTACACGGACTGTTCTATGACAGTCTCGGGATGTTTGGAATTCTTGCGCTGGGCAGCAAGGAATCGATGCGATTCTCTCCATATGAAGAGAGGTATGATCAGCTGAACGGACCCGAGAAGATTTTCCGGAAGGTACGGTGAGCAATCTCGCGATCGGCGTGATTGGAGCATCGTGGGGCGGGCTTGCCGCGCTGAGCAAGCTCTTTTCGGGGCTGCCCGGTGACTTCAAGATACCGCTGCTCGTTGTACAACACCGGAGTCGTCACGCGGACAATCTGCTGGCGACGCTGCTTCAGGATGTAACCAGTCTTCGCGTCGTAGACGTGGAAGACAAGGAGCCATTGACCGCCGGCAGCGTCTACGTGGCTCCCGCCAATTATCACCTGCTCGTGGAGGATGGACATCTCTCGCTCACAACGGATCCACTCGTGCGCTTCAGCAGACCATCGATCGACGTGACATTCATTTCGGCGGCCGACGCATATCGATCAGCGACAATAGGTGTTGTGCTGACGGGCGCGAACGATGACGGATCGCGCGGCTTGAGACGTATCGTCGACGTCGGTGGAAAGGCAATCGTTCAGGATCCAGCGACTGCCGAGAGCAAGACAATGCCTTCCGCCGCGATTCAGGCGGTACCCGAAGCGGAAATAATTCCGCTGCTCGACATCAGCGCGCGGCTGGTCGAGCTCGCATCGCACAAGGTGCAGCATCCGCAGAGGAGAGTCAGTTAGTGGAAGACCGCCGAGTGAAGCTTCTGCTCGTCGATGATCGTCCCGAGAATCTCGTTGCTCTCGAGGCGATACTCGAGCCGCTCGGGCAAACGCTCGTGCTCGCGCACTCAGGAGAAGAGGCACTGAAGTGCGTTCTGCAGCATGACTTCGCGTGCATCCTTCTCGATGTGCAGATGCCCGAAATGAACGGCTTCGACGCTGCGCAAATCATCAAGTCGCGTGAGAGATCGCGCTACATCCCGATCATTTTCCTGAGCGCCATCAACAAGGAAGACTCGTACGTCTTCAAGGGATACTCGATGGGCGCTGTCGACTACGTGTTCAAGCCGTTCAATCCCGATGTGCTTCGCTCGAAGGTCGCAGTGTTCGTCGATCTTTATCTCAAGCAGCAGCAGCTCATGGAGCAGGCGGAGCTTCTCGCAGCAAGCCAGCGTCGCGAGCTGGAGCTGGAGCACAGGGCAGAGCTGCTCGAGACCGAGGCAAAATCAGCAGCGCAGCTCGCAGAGCTGAACAAGCAGCTGCAGGAGCGACAGAAAGAGCTCGAGCAGGCGATGGGTGTTCGAAACCGGTTCTACGCATCGATGAGTCACGAGCTGCGCACGCCGATCAATGCTGTAATCGGCTACAGCACGCTCATGATCGACAACATCTACGGACCACTCAATGACAAACAGCGTGAAGGACTGCAGAGAACTCTCCGCGCTGCGCGCCATCTTCTCGAGCTTGTGAACGACGTGCTCGACCTGTCGAAGATCGAAGCTGGAAAAATCGAGCTGTCGATGCAACAGGTGAATGTCGCGAACCTCATCGAGGATCTGTTCGTCACGGTTCGCCCGCTTGCCGACGAGCATGGATCGAAGCTCTCCTTCAAGCAACCCGATCAACCGATTTCGGTGGTCACCGATCCGCGGCGGGTGAGACAGATCCTTCTCAATCTTCTGTCGAACGCAATCAAGTTCGGCCTGCATCAGCCGATCACTGTCGAGTGCGCTCGCAAGGACGACGGTGGAGTATCGATTTCAGTAGTCGATCACGGGGAAGGAATCGCCGAGGAAGATCAGCCTCGAATCTTTGAGGAGTTCGTTCAGGTCTCTCCGACTCAGCAGATGGGAACTGGTCTGGGTCTTCCGATTTCGAGGAGACTCGCTTCGCTGCTGGACGGCTCTCTCGACGTTGAATCGAA
>JBKPNY010000114.1:0-21688 GCA_046732835.1 Gemmatimonadota bacterium
GCCTGGAATCCGAATTCGCCGGCGATGAGCTCGATCTGATCGAAGTCAAGACGCTGGTTGATGGTGACCATCAATCCAAGATTCTTGAACGCAAAGCCGACGATCTGAGTTGCACCGATCTTGAGAATCTGAGCAAGCTCACTGACGGTGATGAACTCATTGACGCGAACTGTTTTCTTCTCGCGCTCGGCAGCAGCTGCGCGCTGCGCCTCGAGCTCTTCGCGACTTTCTCCGTCGGCGCGACGCGCACCACCACGGCGTACGACGCCCTGACGAAGCGCCGTCATCGTGCGTGACACGCTCGATGCTACTGCTTCCTGATCGACCGAGCCTCTCTTTCCTTTGCGACCGCGGCGTGAGCGATCATCACCACCGCCACCGCCACCACCGCCACGCTGTCCGCCGCGATCATCGCGACGTGTTCCCGGAAATCCTGCAGGTGCGCCGGGTGCAGCGGATGCAACGGGACGAGGCGGCTGGAACGGAGTTCCAGTCGCTACCGGGCGAGGACGCGGAGCGCCGGGAACGATCGGGCGCGGACGCGGACGATCTGCCTGCGGCTGCGCAGGAGTCGGAGGCGCCGACGGAGCAGCAGGAGCTGATGACGCAGGCGGTGCTGACGGCGCCGAAGGTCTGGCCGGTGCAGGACGAGGCTCCGGAGAAGCCGAAGGCGCCGCAGCGGGTGCAGCAGCGTTTGGCTCTTCGGTTCTTGCCGGTGCCTCTGCCGCCGGAGCGGCAGGAATCTCCGCCTCGGGAGCTTTCTCAGCCGGCGGGGCAGCGACACGCCGACGCGAAGGCGCAGGTGCTTCGGGCACACTCACATCCGAAACCGCGATCGTCTCCGGTTCAGCAGGAGCAGCCGGAGCTTCCGCAGCGCGGCGACGCCGACTCTTGCCAGCTTCGGCCGGCGGCTCTGGTGCGGGCGGAGGCGCTTCGACCTGAGCGGTGCCGCGGCGTCGCCGCGCGGGCGCTGCAGCAGGCGCAGTCGCTCGAGCTCGTTTCTCGCGCTCCCACCGCGCTCTGATGCGGGCGACCTGGTCGTCCGAGAGCGGTGTCAAATGGCTGCGCACCGGAACATCCATCTGTCGAAGGAGGTTGATCACCTCATCGACGGAGATTCCGAATTCGCCTGCCATATCGTTTACGAGAAGCTTGCTCAAGCACTACCTCCTTGAATCCGCGGAAATCGCCAGAGTTATTCCCTGCGCGAGTCCCGCATCACTTACGCCTATCACCGCAACCACATCACGTCCTGCAACTTCGCCGAGCTCTCGTCCGGTGAAGCTTCGAATGATCGTCACTTTCCGCGCAGCGAGAAGTGATTCCACCTTGTCCAAACTATTCTGCGACGCGTCGGATGCCACAAGCGCAATTTTCAATTTTGCGCGCTTTGCCGCATCACGCACCTGCTGAACTCCAACTACTGCGAGCCGCCCGCGAAGTCCAAGCCCGACGAGGCCGAGGACTTTTCGCTTAGCGGGATCCGACGTCATTCTCCCTTTCTCTTACCTCTTTCAGAAGCAGGGGCCGCAGCGGCGTCCGACATTGCTGCTCCGTCGGTCGCATTCGTTGCGTCACCCGCTCCACCGTCATCGCCTATCGTACCGCTCTCGCCCGGCTGCTCGTTACTCACCTGTGGCGCTTCCGGTACCTCAGCTTGTTCTGCATCGCTTGTTTCACCCTCTTCGGTGGTGAGCTCATCGATGATCGTCATGAGTCTGTCGGCTTCTTCCGGCGCAATTCCAGCCAGCCGCAGGAAGTCTTCACGCTCCAGATCGATGATGTCATCCAGAGTGCGATATCCTGCTTCCTCGAGAACTGCCACCGTTGCGGGCTCGAGTCCATCGATCTCCGAAAGGCGCGGGTTCACGTTGTCGACAGCTTCGCCCGGGAGCGGAGCAAAGATCTGCTGCTCAGATCCGCGCTCCATCCACTCGCGGCTCGAGTACAGCTCGATCTTCCACTCGGTAAGCTCCGATGCGAGACGCACATTCTGACCATTGCGGCCGATTGCCAGCGAAAGCTGATCTTCGTCGACAACAGCCTGAATTGTCTTTGTCGCTGCATCGCTGAAAACACGGGCAACGCGAGCAGGTGCAAGCGCAAGCTTTGCGAAACGCTCCGGATCCTGTGACCACGGCACAATGTCGATTCGCTCGCCCTGCAGCTCGTTCACAACTGCCTGCACTCTCGAACCCTTGAGGCCAACGCATGCGCCCACTGGATCGACTGAATCATCGCGCGAGAACACTGCGATCTTCGTTCGATTCCCGACTTCACGGGCAGCAGCGCGGATCTCGACAATGCCCTGCTGAATCTCGGGAACCTCGAGCTTGAACAGCGCTTTCACGAACATTGGATCGGCCCTGCTCAGCATGAGACGCGGTCCCTTGGGAGTTTCCTCGACGCGCTTGAGAACGGCACGCAGAGGATCTCCCTGATGGAAATGCTCGCGATGATTCTGCTCGCGATACGGAATGACTGCCTCAGCCTCGCGGAACTTGTTCAACATGATGACGAGCTTTCCGCGCTCGATCTGCTGAACTTCACCCGAGAGAAGATCGCCGACGCGACTCGAAAACTCGTCGCGGATCTTGGTGCGCTCACCCTCACGAACCCGCTGAATGATTCTCTGCTTGGCAGCAAGGACAGCCATGCGGCCAAACTCAGCGAAATCGACAGGCTCCTCGAGTACATCGCCCACCTGGAACTCAGGGTCTTCGAAGCGTGCTTCCTCGAGAGAAACTTCACGCGCTGAATCGGTCACTTCGGCAACGACGGTGCGAAGGCGAACGATGCGAATCGTTCCCTTGTCCTCGTCGATCGAAACTTCCGCCTGAACGGTTGGACCGTGCTTTTTTGCCAGTGCGGCAGTGATGCCATCGAACAGCAATCCATGCAGCTCGGATTTGTCGAGCTGCTTTGTGTTCGTCAGCTCCCTGATCGCAGTCAGGATTTCAAGTTGACCGGCCATTCCCGCTCCTTACCGTTTCCAGTTGAACGCAAGCCGGGCTTTCCTCACCGCGGCAAGCGGGACGCGATGGATTGCACCACCGGCATCCTCCAGTACGACTATCTCCTCACCGGCATTTCCTTCGATGCCGACAATTCTCACTTCGCGAGCGCTGAGGCCGGGCTCTTCTCCAGCCGCATCAGTTGTAACCACAGCATCCCGTCCAACGAACTTCGACCAGTCGCGCGCATTGCGCAGCGGCCGCTCGATTCCCGGCGACGACACCTCGAGCACATAGCGCTCGCTCACGATGCCACCCTGATCCAGCTTCTCTTCGATCGCGCGTGATGCCCGCGCGCAATCTTCAACTGTGACCTTGGCGCCGTCCTTTCGCTCGATGCGAACATCGAGCACGGGGCGGCTCCGGGTGCCTCTGGAATGCAGCTCAAAAAGCTCCAATCCAAGCGGTTCAAGTTCTTTAACGACAATCTCTTGTAGCGCTTCGCTCATGTTATTTCGAGCAACATTCACGAAAACAAAAAATGTGGGGGGCATCCCCACATTTCCGTCCGCGGCGAGACGTCGCGCGACTCAAAGCAATCTAGACGCTGAAACTATAGAGTCAACAGGAATGCTGAATTCTGAATGCTGACAACAGGAATGCTGAATACTGAATGCTGACAACAGGAATGCTGAATTCTGAATGCTGACGTACTGAGGAACAAACGCGGGTATTCCTTTGTCAGCATTCAGTATTCAGCATTCTAAAGAATACCCCCGACAATGACAGCAATCTGCCGTCCGGTGTCGCCTGCCCTGTGTGAGAAGAATCGATCGTTGTCGCACCTGGTGCAGTCAGAGCTGACCGAGATATCTCGAACACCAAGATCTCGCGCGTGCTCGGCGATAAGTGAGCGCAGATCGACATTGCCCGGACGAGTCGCCGGCTGGCCCGTGAGCTGTTCACGAACATCCGCACTCACCTCATAGCATCGTCCGCAAATCGAGGGGCCGAGGTGAACCATGAGCTCGTCGGGAGGAAGTCCGAGACGCGCGAACGCATTGATACCCGAGTCGATAATTCGAGCGACAGTCCCTCTCCAGCCGGAATGAAGAAGCCCAACGATTCCGCTGGGATGCGCCAGGAAAACCGGAACGCAGTCAGCGATTGACACCGTGAGGATTATTCCCCGCTCTGCTGCGAGATGACCATCCGCCGGCCAGGTTCGCAGCAGGCCTTCCCACCCACCGCGATGAGTGAGCACATCGGTTCCGTGAACCTGGCGTGCGATCACTGTGCGCCGCGCGTATGGCGAAAGCTCTTCCTGAAGTCTTGTCCAGCGCGACAGCACTTCACCGGCGGGATCTGGTCCTGCAAGACTGAACGATCCCGCATCACGAGTAGTTGTGAATGCGCGGATTCCAAATCCCGCCAGCTCAGCTACATCCGCGCGCGGAGTTTCTGCAGCAGTCGTCACTTGCGCCGGTCAGCAACACGCTCGACAGAAGCGCCAAGCTGCCGCAGGCGGTGATCGATTCTTTCGTAGCCGCGCTCGATCTGTCCGACGTTGTTGATGATGCTTCTCCCTTCAGCTCCAAGCGCAGCGATCAGAAGCGCCATGCCGGCGCGAATGTCGGGAGAATCGAGCACCGACCCGCGAAGCTTCGAAGGCCCTGACACCAGCGCGCGATGCGGATCGCAGAGAACAATTCGCGCTCCCATTCCGATGAGCTTGTCGACGAAGAACAGCCGCGACTCGAACATTTTCTCGTGCATCATGATCAGCCCTTCGCACTGAGTTGCAGTAACGATGGCGATCGACATCGTGTCCGCCGGGAATGCCGGCCACGGCTGATCCTCCAGCTTGGGCACGTGATCACCCATGTCTGACTGGATCTTCATCGTCTGCTTCGCGGGGACGATCAGGTCGTCATTCTCGACCTCGCACTTGATTCCCAATCGCTCGAAACCCATCCGGGTCGAACGGAGATGCTCGATACCTGCGTTTGCGATGCGAAGCTCAGAGCGCGTAACCGCTGCGAGTCCAATGAATGATCCGACTTCGATGTGGTCGGGCCCGATGCGATGCGTGACTTCTGTCTGACCAAGCGGCCTGCCGCCTTCGATCACAATGTTGTTGGTTCCTGCACCTTCGATGTGACCGCCAAGGGCCGTGAGGAAAAGTGCGAGATCCTGCACGTGCGGCTCGCTTGCCGCATTCCGAAGAATTGTTCTCCCTTTCGCTGCGCACGCAGCGACGAGTGCATTCTCTGTCGCCGTGACGCTGGGCTCATCCAGAAATACGTCAGCGCCCTTGAATTCCTTGAGAGAAAGTCTGAGCAGTCCATTCTCGAGCGCGTGATTCGCTCCGAGCTGCTCGAGAGCAAGAAAGTGCGTATCGAGTCTGCGGCGCCCGATGACATCTCCTCCTGGAGGAGGAAGAATTATCTCGCCACAGCGCGCGAGGAGAGGTGCGGCCAGAAGAATCGACGCGCGAATCTTCGCGCACAAACCGGGGTCGAGGTCGCGCGCGGTAAGCTCGTGAGCTTCGATTCGCAGCGCGTTCGGTCCTGTCCACTCCGCCCTGGCGCCAACGGATTGAATCAATTCAATCAGAGTTTCGATATCCCTGATGTGCGGAACGTTCTCGAGATGGACCGGCTTCTCTGACAAGAGCGCAGCCGCAACTATCGGAAGCGCAGCATTCTTGTTGCCGGAGGGCGTGATCGTTCCGTGGAGGGTACGGCCACCCTCTACGACATACTGGACGGCAGGCATTTCTCTCATCTTTACGGGGCGGAGCTCGGAGGGTGAAGCGGACGCAGAACCGGAAGTGGGTGCGTTGCGCTAATATATTGCGCTTAGCACTCTTTGTACCGTCCGCACACATCGTTCCGTAGATGGCCTTACCCTTGCACACAACCGGCGCATGACGGCATGGATGGCGACGGGAGCGCACTGGCTGATTCAGGCCGTTGCAACTCTCCCGGATACAATCGTAACGAAGCAGATACAGCCCGAAGCAACCACGTTCGAGAAAGTCGTCTCGGTTGCAAGCGGACTTGCTTCGATTGCATTGCTGGTCCTCGCAGTCGCACTCGTTCCGGCAGCATGGAATTTCCGGAAGAGTTATGCGAAAGTGAGTGACATGCTCGATCGGATTTACGGCGACATCAATCCGATCATGCGTCACGCGAGCACGATTGCCGACAATGCGAATTACATCTCGACTTCGATTCGCGTCGACATTCAGCAGGTAAGGCAAACCATCGCGACAGCAAATCAGAAGCTTGTCGAATCAGTCGCGCTTGCTGAAGATCGAATCAAGGAGCTCAACGCTCTGCTCGCCGTGGTTCAGGAGGAAGCCGAAGGGGCGTTCGTATCGACCGCCTCTGCTATTCGCGGCGTAAGAACTGGAATCAACGAGGCATTTGAAAAGGAGGAGGACCTGGATGGCAGATACATTGAAGGCGACACCGAGTGGGAGAAGCCGCGCCCGCGCGTCCGTCCGCGAGACGAATTCGGACGAAGAGCGTGAGCAGCAGTTCGACCTGCTGACGGCCGCCCTTCTGGGGGCTGCTGTAGGAGCTGTCGTCACACTGATCTTCCGCACCGGGCCGAGCGGACGGCGTCCGATTTCTCCGATCGTTCGTGGAGCTGGACGCGGAGCCAAATGGGCCGCGCTCGCGGGACTCGAGGGTGCGAGATGGGCTGGTGATCGTGCGGCACCTGGTGCGAGATGGGCTGCAGACCGCGGACGCGATGGTGCGCGCTGGGCTGGAGAACAGACAGCACGCGGGTATCGCGCTGCTCGTGATCGCGGCGAAGATCTCATCGAGTCGATCCCGGTAGAGGACATTACCGACTCGGTTCGTGAATACGTCGACGGCGCTCGTGAAGCGATCAACGACGTGGTTCGCTCGGAAATGAACGATCTCCGCAAAGCGGTGCGACGGCAGCGTAAGCGGATCGGGATCTAGATTGGCTGCACGGCTGTCCGGGAGACAGCCCCCCACTTTCCTTATCTGCGTGGCGTGCATTGCGCTCGTAGCAATCGCCGCCACGCCGTCCGACGCATACGCGTGGACACCGGGCACGCACATCTTCCTGGGCGAGACTGTCATACGGTCTCTTTCGATGCTGCCGGCGTCGATTGCTCAGATCATCGCCGCGTTTCCGTATGATTTCCTTTATGGAAGCATCGCAGCTGACACGAGTATCGCGAAGAAGTACGCCGCGGCGGGAAGACATTGTCATTCATGGAACGTCGGGCTCGAGATTTATGAGGAAGCCAAGCCGGAACCGATGCGCGCCTTTGGCCTCGGCTACCTCGCTCATCTCGCCGCGGATACTGTGGCGCACAATTTCTTCGTGCCCCATCAGCTTGCCATAACGTCGACAACCACCGCGCTTGGCCATAGCTACTGGGAAAGCAGGATAGACACGCACCTCGGCGAAAGATTCAGCCGGCGTGCGCGCGAAATCATTCTGCTCGATCACTCAGCATCTGACGGACATCTGGACAGAATCCTGAGCCCGACAATTTTCAGCACGCCTACAAACCGGCGGATATTTCGCGGAATGGTCTATGTCACCGACACTGAGTCGTGGCAGAGAATCTTCCAGATGGTGTCGGAAAAAAGCAGGTGGGATTTACCGAACGCGGAAGTTTCCGCGTACATGGTTCGGTCCTACGAATACATCATCGACCTGTTCAACAAGTTCGACTTGGCTGAGCCTTACTCACTTGATCCCGCCGGTCTCGATGCGCTTCGCGAAGCGAAGCGTGTGCGCCGGGCAGCGATAAGAATGCGCGACGAAACGCTCGTTCTCGAGAACGCGCGTCAGCGATTTGGGATGCCCGACACGCGTCTCGATTATTCCGCGCGACTGGGCGAGCCTGTTTATCCTCCGCCGGCGCGCGACATCAGCAACTGATTGACCTTCTTCGGGTCAGCCGTGCCGCCTGATTTTCGCATCACGAAGCCGACAAGCACCCCCTGAAGTTTTTTCTCTCCACCGATATACCGCCTGGCTTCTTCAGGATGTTCGGCAAGCACTTCGTCGATCCATCCGGCAAGCGCACTGTCATCGCCAACTTGAAGCAGCGATGCGTCATGAGCAACCTGCGCGGCGGGTTTTCCAGACTCGAGCATCAAGGAGAACACTTTCTTTCCTGCTGCATGACTTACGAGTCCATCACGAACGAGCTTGATGAGCTGCGCCAGATCGGCGGGACGAACGCGAAGCTCGTCTATCGCGGAACCCGATGAATTCAGATAAGCCTGCACTTCACCCATCACCCAGTTCGCTGAAGCTTTTCCATCGCCGGATTGACGTGCGGTGCTCTCGAAGTAATCGGCGAGCTCGGGAGTGACCGTGAGCTGATCAATCTCATCTGCCGAGAGCTTGTACTCGTCGGCAATTCTTTTCTTTCTGTCTGCGGGAAGCTCAGGGATCGAAGCGCGTATCTCATTCACCCAATTGGGGTCGAGCACCAGCGGAAGAAGGTCGGGCTCGGGGAAATACCGGTAGTCGTGGCTTCCCTCTTTAGTTCGACTGACGCGCGCTTCGCCTTTGTTGGCGTCCCACAACAATGTCTGCTGCGAGACTTTCTCACCGCGATCGAGAATTGCGCACTGTCTTGCGAACTCGTAGTCGAGCGCGCGCTCAACACCCGAGAATGAATTCATGTTCTTCACTTCGGTCTTAGTGCCCAGCTCTTTCTGCCCAATCGGTCTGGCGCTTACGTTCGCATCGACTCGGAGACTTCCTTCTTCCATGCTCACGTCGCTGACCCGGAGATAATGAAGGATCTGGCGAAGTGTGCGAAGATATGCGCCTGCTTCCTCTGACGACCGCATGTCCGGCTCACTTACGATCTCGATGAGCGGCACACCGGAGCGATTGAGATCGATTGCCGTTTGCGCTGCATACCTGTCGTGAAGGGATTTACCGGCATCCTCTTCCATGTGCACGCGTGTGATGCCGACCGATTTCTCGCCCTCGGACGTTTCGATCTTCAGGGTCCCGTTGCTTGCAAGAGGCTGATCGAACTGGCTGATCTGGTATCCCTTTGGCAGATCGGGATAGAAGTAATTCTTGCGCGCAAACACCGAGACGTGATTGAGAGTACAACCGAGCGCAACTGCGGCGCGCGATGCCAGCTCGACCGCTTTCTCATTCAGAACCGGAAGCGCGCCAGGAAGTGCGAGACAGATCGGACACGTGTTGACGTTGGGTGCAGCTCCAAAATCCGCAGAGCATCCACAGAATGCCTTGCTCTTTGTCTTGAGCTGAACGTGCACCTCGAGGCCGACAACCATCTCATAGCGTTCGGTGCTCATTGATGCGCCTCGCGTCCAAGCGACTCCTCGAGCGCGTATGCAACGCGGAACATCGCCGCCTCACCGAAATGTGGAGCGATGATCTGACCGCCCACTGGAAGTCCAGCAACACGCCCGATCGGAATGGACATCGCTGGAACGCCGGCAAGATTCGCCGTCACCGTGAAGATGTCGCTGAGATACATCTCGTAGGGATCAGTGATTCCGCCGATGGGAAACGCAGTCGTTGGTGTCGTCGGCGTGAAGAGCGCATCGACGCCGTCGCCAAACACGGCACCGAAGTCGCGCGTGATGAGCGAGCGAACCATCTGTGCTTTTCTGTAGTACGCGTCGTAGTAACCGGCGGAGAGAACGTACGTACCGAGCAGAATGCGTCGCGTGACTTCCGGTCCGAAACCTTCGGAGCGGGTCATGGCATAGAGATCCCGCAGCGAGCTTCCATTCGTCGAGCGAAAGCCGTATCGAACGCCGTCAAAGCGCGCGAGGTTCGATGATGCTTCAGCGGGCGCAATGATATAGTAGACGGGAATCGCGAGCGGAGTGTGGGGCAGCTTCACGTCGACCACTGTCGCACCAAGTGACTTGAGTGCGTCGATCGAGCGCTCGCAAAGACTACGTATTCCGGCATCCAGGTTCTCCGGAAAATATTCTTCGGGAACACCGATCTTCATTCCCTCCAGCGGCCACGCATTGCTCGCGAGCGACAAATACTGATCGCGATATGCTCCAACTGCATTCGCGGAGCTGGTCGAATCAAACGGATCTTCGCCCGACATTATTTCCATTGCGAGCGCGGCATCGTCAACGCTTCGCGCAAGCGGCCCGATCTGGTCGAGCGACGACGCGAACGCCACGAGTCCGTGTCGACTGATGCGGCCATACGTTGGCTTCACACCGACAACACCACAGAACGCAGCGGGCTGCCTCACTGAGCCGCCGGTCTCCGATCCGAGTGCGATCGGCACAATGCCGGCTGCAACAGCCGCCGCTGATCCTCCTGATGATCCGCCCGTAACTCTGCGAACATCGTGAGGATTTCTTGCCGGACCATACGCGCTGTTTTCTGTAGATGAGCCCATTGCGAACTCATCCATGTTCGTTTTCGAAACGACAATCGCGCCCTGTTCGCGAAGCCGGATAATTGCAGTCGCCTGGTACGGACTCTTGTAACCGGCGAGAATCTTGGAGGCGCATGTTGTCGGCAGCCCGACCGTCGCGATGTTGTCTTTTACCGCGATTGGCACTCCCGCGAGACGTCCACCCGTTCCCGCTTTTGCGATGCCGGCTTCGAGACCCTGAGCGTCGCGCAGTGAAAGATCCTTGTCGCTCCAGAGAATCAGGTTGAGCGAATCACTTCCCGCTCCGGCAGCAGCGGCCTGATCGAAGCTCGCTTCGACAACTTCGGTCGGTGTAAGATCCGCGGCTCCGACGCGCGCTGAAACCTGAGCGGCGGATAGTGAAGCGTATTCAGTGACCTTCATGGAGCGCTTTCGGCCAGGTCTTCGTGTGACGCAAGACGCGGAACAAGAATGAATCCGTCTTTGACTTCCGGCGCGAAAGAGCCGAGAGGTGCAAGCATCTTGAGCGGTCCGCTCGAGTCGGAGCGCACGGGAGTGCTCTGAGTCGGCGAGAATGCAGCGAGCTCGATCTCTCTGGTATCGACCTGCGCAAGCGCGTCCATGTGTCCAAGAATTCCGTTCAGCTCGGTCACGAGGTGATCGAGTTTTTCGTCATCGACTGCAAGGCGCGCGAGCTCAGCAACATGGCGCACATCGTCATGAGTGACGGCCATCAGCCCTGCCCTCTCTCGAGTGTTGTGTAAGCGAGCTTGATTGTCTTGCGGCCGACTGCAGCATCATCGAACTCGATGACCGCCTTCACGTCGCGACCGGTTCCGGAGAGCTCAGTGATTTTCCCCGCTCCGAAAAGCTTGTGACGAATCCGCTCGCCGGTAACGTAACCCGAACCAGCTTCAGCATCGACGGGTGGGGCAGCACCTTTCCACGCCGGCACATCGTGCATTTTGCGAGTCGGAACGCCACGCCACATTGTCTGCCCGAATCCTGTGTCACTTCCATGGTCACGCATGAATGCGCTGCGGCCCGAAGATCTCACTTTGATGGTTCGACGCTCGTCGAGCATTCCTGCAGGAATGTCTTTCAGGAAACGCGATTTGATGGACATCATCAGCTCGCCGTTTCTTCGGCGCTGCTCCGCGAACGACATATAAAGCTTGCGCTCTGCACGAGTGATCCCGACATAGAACAGCCTTCTTTCTTCTTCAAGTTTGTCCGGATCATCGAAAGCCTGAGAGAGAGGAAACAGTCCGTCCTCGAGGCCCGTGATGAAAACAACAGGAAACTCGAGACCCTTCGCGTTGTGAAGGGTCATCAATGTTACAGCGTCAGCATTTGGATCGAGTGAGTCGACACCCGCGATGAGCATTGCCCTCTGGAGGAAATGATCGAGCGGCGTGAGTCCAACTTCTCCGCCATCTTCGACTACGGTCTCCGCCGCACCGTCAATGAGTGCGCCAACGTTTTCGCTGCGATCGCGCGCCGTTTCAGGAGAATCCGCCTGCAGATAATCGCCGTAACGAATTCTGTCGACGAGCTCACGAAGAAGCTCATCAACACTCGCCTCCTTTGCACGCTCACGGAGCTCCAGAATCAGCGTGGCGAATTCGGTCAGACCTGTGAGCTGTGCAGGTCGCATTCCCTGCAGTAGATCCTTTCTCGCCGACGCCTCGAGCATCGAGACCTTCTCGCGGCGAGCGATCGCTGACAATGCTTCGATGGTTGTATCACCAAGCTTGCGCCGAGGAACCGAGACGGCCCTTCGAAATGCTTCATCGTCATTCGGATTTGCGATGAGCTTCAGGTAGCTCATCAGATCGCGAATCTCTTTCCGGTCGTAGAACCGTACTGCGCCAACGATCCGGTACGGAATGGAATTCTTCCGCAGCGAATCTTCTATCGCCCGGCTCTGGGAATTGGTGCGATAGAGAATCGCAAACTCGCGCAGCTCACGCTTCTCCATCGACTGCCGCGATTTGATCTCGTCGACGACCATGTCTGCTTCATCGCGCTCATCGAGCGTTTCGTACAGCGTCACCGGTTCTCCACCAGGGCGCGTCGCGCGCAAAGTCTTTCCTCGCCGCCCGACGTTTGCACTTATCGCGACATTTGCGACCTCGAGAATTCCTGGAGTCGATCGATAGTTCTCCTCGAGCCGAACGATTTTCGCGGACGTGAACTCCTTCTCGAAATCGAGAATGTTCCGGATGTCTGCACCGCGCCAACCGTAGATCGACTGATCATCGTCCCCAACCACTGAGACGTTGCCGTGACCCTTGCCAAGCAGCTTGATGAACTGAAACTGCGCGCGATTGGTGTCCTGATACTCGTCGACGAGAATGAACTGGAATTTTCCCGAGTACTTGCCGAGCACGTCGGGATTCTCGCGAAGGACCTGAACCGGAAGCACGAGCAGATCGTCGAACGTCACCGCATTCGCGGCACGCAGCGCACCCTCGAGCTCCTTGTAGACTGATGCTGCCGCGCGCGACAAAGGATCAAGGGCGACCGCTTCATATTCCGCCGGTGGAACTAACGCATTCTTTGCATCGGAGATCAGCGATGCGACCGAGCGCGGCGTCCATTGTTTCGGAGAGATGCCAACCCGCTCCATGATCCGCTTCACGACGCCGAGCGTATCGTCTTCGTCGTAGATGGTGAAGCTTGGCGTTCGTCCAACACACGCGGCGTGTGAGCGAAGCATTCTCGCTCCGATCGCGTGGAAAGTCCCACACCACATTCCCTTGAGATCCGAATCCACGAGCTTCGCGATTCGATCGCGCATTTCACCTGCAGCCTTATTGGTGAAAGTCACAGCGAGAATTCGCGATGGATCCACTCCATGATGCTTGATCAGACGCGCTATGCGAGTAGTAAGCACACGCGTCTTGCCCGAGCCCGCACCGGCTATGACGAGAAGTGGGCCTTCGAAGTGGAGAACGGCCTCGCGCTGTGCAGGGTTGAGCCGCGCGAGTGGCTCTGCATCACCAGGAGAGACGTGCGACCCGGTGGCGTCCAGCGTTTCATTCATCAACTCAAGATAATATCGAACGTCGCTCCACGTTCAGAGGGCGTGAGCATCAATTCACCGCCGTGATTGTCGCGAATGATTCTGCGAGCTAGCGGCAACCCTATTCCCCAACCGTGCTCTTTTGTGCTGAATCCCGGCTCGAAGATCCGCTTGCCAAGCTCGCGCGGCACCCCCGGTCCGTTGTCGCTGACTCTTACTCTCACTAGCCCTTCCGGCAGCGCGGAGGCTGACATCGTCACTTCCCCATCACGACCGGCAAGCGCGTCGATTGCGTTCTTCGCGAGCGACTCTATCGCCCATTCCAGCAGAACAGCGTCGCCGTTGACATACAACGGCTCGTCGCCGCGATTCGAGGTGATCGTCACCCGCTGAGCAAGCGTGGGAACGCGCGCGCGGAAATACGTTGCCACCCGGTCTACAAGCTCACCGATATCCACCTTTTCCTTGCGCGGCGGACGTCCGATTCTCTCGAATCGATTCGCAACGCGCTTGAGCCGCTCCAGGTCACCATCCATGTGAGTGACAGCAGACCGTTGAAGCTCGTCGCCGTCTGAATCGCGGAGCAGCTCGATCCATCCACTCATGCTGGAGATCGGTGTGCCAAGCTGGTGCGCAGATTCGCGCGCCATTCCCGCCCAGATCTGCTCACGATCTGCTCGGCCTCTCGTACGAAGAGCATATGCTCCGGCGAGTAGGAAGAGTCCGATGAGAACTGACTGGAGAAGCGGAATAATTCTCAATCCCCGAACCAAAGGCGTGTTGCCGAAATGGACTGTGCCGGCGTCGCCTTCAGCAATCGGTTTGTTCTGTCGGTCGATTGCGCGAACAAACTCTTTCAGCTGTGGCGACTCGAGCGCCATGCCACTCGGCAGATTTGCTGTGTCGGTCGGAGTTCCTTTCGAATCAGTGATTATGAGCGGAACACCGGATTCGCGGATATGCCGCGAAAGGTCGAGCAGCGCCGTATTCGCGGCGTCGGTGCTCGGATCATTCAGACCATCATACACTCTCGCGTACATCTGACCCACGCGCGATGCTTCGCGCCGCAGCTCACGCACCACTCCCTGAGTGTAGATGACGTACCAGATGAGAAGCGCCGCAACCGCAACGGTCGCAACCGTAACGGGAGCAATCCGGCGCATTGTTCAGCTCAGCCGGTCGGTTCCCAGATACGGGCGCAGCACCTCCGGAACGTCCACGGTGCCGTCCGAATTCTGGTAGTGCTCCAACAACGCAGCGATCAGTCGAGGAAACGCGACGCCCGAGCCGTTCAGCGTGTGCACAAAGCGCGGCTTTCCACCTTCGGCGGGACGATAGCGAATGTTCGCCCGTCTCGACTGAAAATCAGTGAAGACACTGCACGACGAAACCTCGAGCCAGACTCCGGCTCCCGGTGCAAAAATTTCCAGATCGTAGGTCTTTGCGCTCGAGAAGCCCGTGTCGCCGGCGGCGAGAAGAACGACGCGATAAGGAATACCGAGAAGCTGCAGAACTTTTTCCGCCTGCGAAGTAAGCAGCTCCAGCTCGGCGGTCGACGTCTCCGGTGTTGTGTAGCGAACGAGCTCAACCTTGTCGAACTCGTGAACACGAATGAGTCCGCGCGTATCCTTGCCATGCGCGCCCGCCTCTCGCCGGAAGCACGGCGAATACGCAGTCAGAGCGCGCGGCAGATCTGACTGATTCAGGATTTCCTGAGCATAAAGATTCGTAACCGGGACTTCAGCAGTGGGAATGAGAAAGAGATCCTCATCGCCCAGCCGGTACATGTCATCCTCGAACTTCGGAAGCTGTCCCGTACCCGTCATCGAAGCGCGATTGACTACAACGGGAATCCACGCCTCTTCGTATCCATGCTCGGTGGTGTGAAGGTCGAGCATGAAGTTCATGAGTGCGCGAACAAGACGCGCGCCCTTTCCACGAAAGACAATGAATCCGGATCCCGAGATTTTTGCGCCGCGCTCGAAATCGATCAGACCAAGCTCAGTGCCGATTTCCCAGTGAGGCTTTAATCCCTGCGAATCGCGCGGATCACCCCATGAGCGCACGTGACGATTGTTCGCCTCCCCGCCTTCGGGAACATCCTCGAGCGGGATATTCGGAAGCTCGAGCATGTTCAGCTCGAGCTCTTTCTCGAGACTCGCGAGATCAGCCTCGAGCCGAGTGATCTCATCACCCAGCGCGCGCGACTGAGCGAGAAGCTCATCAGCGTTTTCCTTTGCGCGCTTTCTCTTCGCTACTTCCTGAGTGATGCTGTTGCGCGATGCTTTTCGTTCTTCAACCGCTTGAATGAGAGCACGGCGTTCGACGTCGACCTGCTGGGCGCGATCGATGTAAGTGCCAAGCGTATCGAGCTTGCCGCGACGGCGCATGCCGTCACGAAGCACATCGATATGCTCGCGTATCATCCGCAGGTCGTGCATTGCTACCTGCTGGGAATACCCGCTGCGAACGACCTGAACCCGCAGTTGGGATCCATGACCGTCTGAAGCACGATGGTCTTGGTATCAACCGCGATGGAATCCACGAGAACCTTGGTATATATGAATGGGGAGATGTCGAACGCACACGCTCCGCCGGCTCCGTTCTGAGTCGACTGCACGATCACCACATCGCCAGGCGCGGCAACAATTGCGGAGTCGGCGTAGGTACCGCTCGGCGCCTCAGTGATGCTTCCGAACTCCCCTGTGACTTTTCTCAGGCCGGTTTTCTTTGATCCGCCGAGTGAGCTGACGATCTTCTGGACGGGATAGAGAATGGCGTGCCCATCCTGATCGATGTCAAAAGCAACATCGAATGCCGCGTTTCCATCGACTCTCACTGCGGCGCGCGCGTAGGTGTTGAGCCCGCTGGGGTAAGCGGCAGGCGTTCCGGTCAATGCGAAAACGGTATATACATCCTGGACCGTCGGCAGCTGTGCCTGAAGAAGCGCCGGATCGTCACAGGCGGTAAGGACCGAAGCGCTGGCGATCATCAGCAGCGCAAATTTGCGAGGGGTCATACGGTGCAGAATACCTCGTAAAACGTGGCAGTTCAAGCGGATACGATTGTAGATTACGCCTCGATGTACTACACGCAAAAACACTTTTTGGAGCACTGATGCCGACTATTCGCGACCTCACAGTCGCCATTCGCCAGAAGCCCGGCATCGAGGCAGTCGTCGTACTTGGCCGCGACGGCCTTTTAATTGACAGCCAGGGAACGTTGAATCTCGACGCTGAGGGTTTGGCAGCGCGGGTGCCCGGAATAGTTGCCGCCGCCGATGAAGTCGGTGTTTCAACAGGCCGCGGATCGATGCGGATGGCAGTGATCGAGCAGGACAATGGGTACGCGGTCGTCTCGGCAGTCGGCGATGACGCGCTGCTTTGCGTCCTGACGACCCGCACCGCTGATCTCTCGAGCCTTCTCTACGATGTCCGCAGACATCGAGAATCCATCGCACGCCTTTTCTAGATACAATGCAAGGAAGCGAGACCGTTCGACACATTCTCGTCGCTGATGACGAAGCACACATCGGGCGCATCATCAAGCTCAAGATGGAACAGGGCCCGTTCCGGGTAACTCTCGCATTCGACGGCCAGGAGGCAGTCGACATTGCTGAAGAGTCGGAGCATCTCGACGCGGCAGTTCTGGACGTGATGATGCCGCGCATGAGCGGCCTCGATGTACTGACCAGACTTCGCGCGAATGACCGCATGAAGGATGTGCCGGTCATCATCCTCACCGCCGCAGGCGAGGAAGAATATGAAAGAGAAGCGAGGAAGAATGGGGCGACAGCCTTTCTGACAAAGCCGTTCAGTCCAAAAAAACTTTACGCTCTCATCGCACAGATCACCGGGGTTGCAACGGAAGAGTCGGACGAATCGAATGACTAGATGGGCGGTGATTCTCGCGGGCGGAGTCGGCTCGCGATTTTGGCCTCTCAGCACACCCGACAGACCAAAGCAGCTTCTCCCTCTCGTCAACGAGAAGCCGCTGCTGATCAATACAGTCGACCGCCTGCGCGATCTGGTGCCCCCGGCGAACATTATGATTCTCACCAATGCGTCGCTCGCTCAGGCCATAGCGACAGCACTTCCAGAGATTCCGGCGGAGAACATTGTCGCGGAGCCAAAGCCAGCAGGCACTGCTGCAGCTCTGACGTGGGCTGCGCGAGAGATCGAAAAGCAGACCGGACCTGATTCGCCCATGGTCTGCGTCCACGCCGACTGGGCAATCGCCGACGACAATGGCTTTCGCACAGCCATCGACGCAGCGATGCGCGTTGCGGTTGAAGAATCGGCGCTCGTTCTTGTAGGCATCGTTCCAACTCGCCCCGACCCGGGCTTCGGCTACATCCAGCCCGGCGACAAGACATCGAGCGGAGCGAGAAAGGTCACGCGTTTTGTGGAGAAGCCAAATCGCGTGCGCGCCGAGTCGATGATGAACGAAGGTTATTTGTGGAACTCGGGAATCTTTGCCTGGCGTGTTGGTGATTTTCTGGATGAGGTCCGCGCGCATACTCCTGAAGTTTCAAAGGCTCTTCCGCGAGCCGAAAACGGTCTTGCCGAATTCTTCAACGCTGTCGTTCCGGTATCGGTCGATGTGGGAGTGCTCGAGCGCAGCAATCGCGTGCGGGTTCTGTCCGGCGATTTTGGCTGGGACGATGTAGGAACGTGGGGAGCACTGCGCCGTGTGAAACCCGAAGACGATTCCGGGAATGTCACAAGCGGCAATGTCTTCGCACTCGATGCGCGAGGAAATGTTGTTTATGCGGAAGGATCAGCGGTTGTGCTCTATGGTGTTTCAGATCTCGTCGTCGTCACGAGAGACGGACTCACTCTGGTCACCACTGCCGATCGCTCGGCAGATCTGAAGACGCTGGTTGATTCTCTTCCCTCTTCACTCCGCGATCAGAAATGAAGCGGCTTTATCTCTACGATGACGCAAAGGCGAGGGTCTTCGAGCCGTTCGCGCTGACGCGCCCGGTTTCGGAGCTGCGCGCCGGGGCCGAGCTCATACGGCTGAGGTGGGAGCGTGTTGCGCGCACAAAGGCTTACGGCTTTATCGGTGCAGAACATCTCGCAAACTTCGAAGAGATGGATGCACCACCGGCGGTTCGTAATGAGACGACGATTCCCGCAGGGTCAGTCGTCGTCAACTCGAGATTTGTTGTTTCGCTCGCCGCACTGCTCGATGACATAACTCCGGCGTTTTCATGCGACGGAAAGATTTGCGCGGTGCATATCCGCAAATCGATGGACATCACGGGATTCATGGACGGCTCGATCGATCTCGACAGTCTGGTCGATTCGAATGCTACACCTGCGCCGATTGCCGGCAGGTGGCTGCACGAAGTCTGGAATCTCGTCGGTGATCTGTCTCAGCAGCTGAGCGAAGACATTCCGCTCATCGGAGCCGCACTTTCCGGTGCCGCGATCGAGAACGCGACAATCATCGGCAGAAAGCAGATCTACTGCGAGACTGGCGTTGGAATCGAGCCCTTTGTGGTTCTCGATGCGACCGATGGACCGATTCTCATTCGACGAGGCGCAACGATTGCTTCGTTCTCCCGAATTGTAGGCCCCTGTTACATAGGCGAGGACTCGCACATCGTCGGCGACGCTATTCGCGGCTGCTCGATTGGTGACGTATGCAAGGTGCGTGGCGAAATCTCAGGGAGCGTGATGCTCGGACATTCGAACAAGAGCCACACAGGGTTCGTTGGCAGCTCTTACATCGGACGATGGGTGAATCTCGGCGCAGGAACCACTACGAGCAACCTCAAGAACACGTACGGCTCGGTTCAGCTGTGGACACCAGGCGGAATGCGCGAGAGCGGGCTGCTGTTCCTCGGCAGCATGATTGGCGATCACGCCAAAACTGGGATCGGAACGATGCTCACAACTGGCTGTGTTGTTGGAGCCGGCGCGAACATCTACGGTGCCCAGACAACGCCGAAATACATTCCTCCTTTTTCCTGGGGCGAGTGCGAGCCATATGCTAGATTCGAGAGTAACAAGTTCATCGAGGTTGCGGAGAGAGTTATGGCACGACGCCACATCTCACTTGGTCCCAAGGGCCGGCTGCACCTCGCAGTAGCATGTGAAACTGCTGGGGAAGTATCGAAGTGAAACTCTGTCTGCTTGGCAGCGGCAGTCGCGGTAACGCAGTTCTGCTGCAGTCGCGCGATACACGCATTCTCATCGATGCCGGCTTTGCGCCGCGCACGCTTTCAAAGCGTCTCGCGTCAATCGAAGTTGCGCCGCACTCGATCGAAGCGGTGCTGCTCACTCACGAGCACATCGATCATTCCAAGGGAGTGGTCAGCGGGTCGCAGCGCTGGGGCTGGACGATTTACGGTACTGCGGGCACCCTCGACGTGTGCGCCTCACCTGTCGAAGCGGATGTGCGCACAGTCTCGGCGGGAACGTCGTTCGAGGTGGGTGATTTCAAGATCGATGTTGTCGGAATCTCGCACGATGCAAGCGAGCCGGTTGCCTTCGTCGTAACGGGGCAATCGACGGGAGTACGCGCTGGAATTGTCTACGATCTTGGAGTGATGACTCAGTCGGTACAGTCGGCGCTCGAGCGTGTCGACATTCTTGTCATTGAGTCAAACCACGACGGCGACATGCTGCGCAATGGTCCCTACCCTGCGAGCCTCAAGCGCAGGATTGCCAGTCGCGAAGGGCATCTGAGCAATCGCGCGGCAGCTGCCGCAGCAGTCGAATGCGCGCACCGTGGGATGTCTCAGGTCGTGCTTGCTCACTTGAGCGAGACTAACAACACTCCGAGGGCCGCGACCGAGAATATGAAAGCAGCCCTGCGGCGAACTCCGTTCAAAGGTTCGATCGTCGCTGCTCCTCAGGACTTTCCCTCCCCGACAATTTCCGCAGATCGCGCCGCAGCGTTTGGTCCTGCGCAGCTTAGTCTCGGTCTGTAGGACTGCGGAGACTGCGGGAACTACGGAACTACGGGAACGACGGAACTACGGAACTACGGAAACTGCTCTGAAGCACAGATGACACAGATGTTACGCAGATGACACAGATGAACTGCGTAATAATTTTTTTTGACTGAGGACTGTAGTTCTGTCGTTTAACCTTAATAACGTTTTCCGTAGCTATCTGTGTCATCTGCGTAACATCTGTGTCATCTGCGCTTCAGAGCAGTTCCCGTAGTTCCGTCTTCCGTAGTTCCGTAGTTCCGTAGTACGTCTTACCCCCGATCGATTCTCAAACTGGGATCGGGCTCGAGCTCATCGAGTCCTTTGAACGCGCGAATCTGACCGCTCTTCCGGATTCCTTTCATGATGTCGCGGTTCTTCTGCATCCCTTCCTCGCTCCGGTAGGGGCGATCGTGATCGAGATGCATGGCGATAATGCGATAACGCGCCTGAATTCCCTTGATGCCTGCATTCTGCAGACGATAGCCGAGAGCTTTATCGAGACCGCCATAGCCCATGGTGTTCTCGAAGCCATTCACAGTGTAGAGGGAATCGCGCCACGCACCGGTGTTGTTTCCCTGAAAATTTGCTGCGGTTGTGGTAATACGATCGAGAAAAACAGAGAGCCAGTGCTTGTCGGTCAGCCGCAATGATCGGTGTCCGGGC
The DNA here is from genome assembly GCA_046732835.1 of Gemmatimonadota bacterium. Classification (GTDB taxonomy): domain Bacteria; phylum Gemmatimonadota; class Gemmatimonadetes; order Gemmatimonadales; family Gemmatimonadaceae; genus UBA4720. Next base: position 21,000 of record JBKPNY010000114.1, read on the forward strand.
TTCCATCCTCTTTCTCGCAGCCAGTCGAGCTGGGTGAAGCGGCCGCTCTCGATGTCGTCGAGTGTAATCGACTGCGTTGCCTGGGCCGAAAGCTTGAGGTAGCCGCCTGCGACGTATTTACCTGGTGTTATGAGCCTGCGATGCACGGCGATCATGTCACGTCGCGGCACGCAGTCTCCATCCGTAAAGATCAGGTATTCGGTTTGAGCCGCTGCAATTGCGCGATTCTGAATGAGCGACTTCCGAAATCCGTTGTGCTCGTGCCATACATGCGTGATGCGGAGCCTCATGTCCCTGCGAGCCCGGGCAATCAGCTGAACCGTTTCGTCAGACGAACCATCGTCAGCAATTACAATCTCGAAGTCCGGGTCGGTCTGGACGGAATAACCGTAGAGAACACGCTCGAGATCACGGGGTCGATTGTAGGTGGAGATTATGACCGAAATTGCGGTCATGCCGTTACCACGGAGCGTTCAACCTCGAGCGCATCGACGATGGAGTCGAACAGACCACGTATGTCGTCGTCGGTTGTGCGAAATCCCAGAGTGCACATTCTCAGTGAAAATTTTCCGTCGAGGCGAGTCGATGAAATAAGGAAGCGTCCGCCGGCAACAACGCGAGCGTTGATTCGCTCGTTCAGGTCATCAAGACCGGTATCGGACATCGAAGCCGGCCGAGCACGGAAGCAG
>JBKPNY010000115.1:0-77296 GCA_046732835.1 Gemmatimonadota bacterium
TCTGTAGATGATTGCCATTATCTGGCGTTCGCGGGGTCCCAGATCTTCCACTCTCAAGCCTCGTAAGGTGTCACGAGTACTATGTCAATGGGTTGACATGATGTCAATCCATTGACATGTAAGTAATTTGATAACAACCGAGAACCTCGGTACCCGACAAACCACAAAGTCGTTACCTGGCACCCGGCACCGCTTTTCTGAATTTTCTGGTACCTGGTACCGCCTTGACGGTTACAGCTTCAGAACTCGCTCCAATACTGGATCGCGATTGGCGAAATAATCAGAAGAGCTGAGATCGATCTTGATATCCGGCTCGATCCAGCCGCGCTTGTCACCGGGGATGTTTTCGTGAAAGCGATTCGAGATGCTGGCGATTGCTCCGCTCCACGGCAGCTGAATGTCGTTCTCCTCACCGACAAAGTTGGGCTTCGAGCTGCTCGGCTCACCAACAAAGATTGCACGCGTCAGCTTATCCAGCTGCGAGATGAAGTTCTGCGCAGCGGAAAAAGTGTTGCGGCCGGTGAGAACGTAAAGTTTTCCTTTCGGATTGGCCGCTTCCCATTTTGTCAGGGCATCGATGATCGGCGGATACAGATAGGAGTTACCGCCGTTATTGTGACGTACATCGAGGATCAATTTCGTCGTACTACTATTAGATAGCGCGGAGTCCAGCTCGGAACCTGCCTGCTTAAGGGTGTGATTCGACTCATCCATCACCTGATTGAACTGCACATACAGCGTTCCAGGTGCGACGGACTTCATCCAGAAATTCCTGCCAACGTCTGTGAGCCAGAGCGGCACTGTCGTCTTCGAGATCTTCGCTGCAAGGAGCTTCGGCACGCCCTGCATTCGGGGAGGAGGAACTGTAACGAATTTTTCCCTGTGAATCGTGCCGGACCGGTCTCTCAATGTCACTCGAATGCTGTCCGCGGTTTCGTCGGTGAGTGACTCTATTGCACCGCGAAGATTTAGAAACGGCGGACCAATCCACTTGTAACCGAACGGATTATCGGAGCTGATTGCCGGCTTCATTCGCTCGAGTATTACCGCCGCCGAAGTATTGCCGATCGAAACGAGCTTGCTGCCAATCCATTTCTCGTAGCCGGGCTGTGCGTCAATTACAAAGAGTCCATCCGAGAAGAGGTAGAATCGAACAGGCAGGACACTGCCGTGAACCCGCTCAGCTCCAAGCGGAAGCACATACGTGTGACCGTCACCGATGTATGCTGCAAGTCGCTGCATCTCGAAGAGAACGCGATCATCACTGTAACGTGGAATGTTCTTCGAGAGCTGATCTGCCGCGCGCAACAGTGCCGGAGGCAGAGGCTTTGATTTGTACACGTAATGCTGTTTCCGAAGCTGATCGAGCCAGAACGAAAGATCACTTCGCCATCCAGACACGCGATCCATTGTGTTCTGTGCATTAACCGCAGCGGGAATCAGCGCAGCAGCGAAGATCACGGCGAGCCAGACTCGCCGTAAAGCATTTATCGCATTCATGATCGGACCTCGTGTGTGGCCGTTGTCGATTTCCCTACGGCCGAGGCTGTCTTCGGGGTTTCAGGACCTCTTGAAAAGAAAAGCGCCTGCGATGGCGATAAGCGCTTTCATCGAGAAACGGGGCGAGTTTTCTATCGCGTACACAGGCTCCCATGAGTCCGGCCGGAATTTGGACTTGAAGGATTCCAGTCCGCGGAAATTGTAAAACCGTTTTCCGTGCATCGCGGCAAATCGCAGCGTGCTGCGAAGCCACCAGGATTCTTCTTTGCTCGTCACTTGATCCCGGCGAGCGAGAGGTGCGAGTCCCAGCGTGACATATGTCGCTCCAGATTCCGCGATTGCTCTCACCGCAGTGGAAAGAAGAAGCTCGATTGTTCCATTCGGAGCTGCATGAAGTCGAGGGAATTGCTCGACGAGCCATCCGTTGCGCGCGGGAATCGGAGACAGAACCGCAAACGCAACTGTCGATTCATGGGCGCGTGCAACAAAGATCCGTCGATCGATGAGACGGTCGAGTGTCTCAGGCTCGACAAGAAAATGAAGCGGAGGCAGGCCGCGGGTAGACAGCCACTTTGTGAGAACATCGTGAAGCTCGTGCGAGCTCATTGCCTGCTGCGGAGTGTACTCGACTACAGTAACGCCTTTATTCCTCGCGCGATTGAGCTGCGCGCGAAGAGACGAGCGTGTTTTGATCGTCTGATCGAAATGCGCGGGATCCCAGGCTGGCTGTGCACCGAGAAGAGCCTTCGAGTGTGATCTGCTCGAGGTGACAGCTGACTCCAATCTTGCTTCCGCGCCGAAGTAGCACACGTCGTCGCCCGCATCGTGCGACTCTTTCTCGAATTCGTGCACTACGCTCGCGAGACGATCAGCAGCACACACTGGAGCGCCCGCCACCACACGATATCCGGCCGAGCGCACGAAGCCGATTACTGCGTCATGCGATCTGGAAAACCAGTGAGAGATTCCAGGATTTACTATCTGATATGCTGTCGCGTTCCAGCCGTGCTCGAGAACAATTGCGCGCGCGCGACGAACGTCATCCGGCCATTTTGCCATCTGGTACCCGGTACCTGGTACCGCTTTCTGGTTGTTGTTAAAACCTGAAGAGGTAACTCAGCTTTCCGAAGAATCCGTCCCGGGTTCTCTCGAGGTTACTGAATCGAAACTCCTTTGATTCGGTCATCGTTGAGCCGTAGCCGAGGTAGGCGAGAGTTCCGGGGATTGGGCGGTAACTGAAGAGCCAGTCTGTGGTGAACTCGTTCGATTTCGTGCCTGCATCGAGAACACCATTCACCAGAATCGGATTTCCATTTCTGTCGACGAGGGATGAGCGCGATCGCGCTGCATACTGTCCGACAAGCCGGAAAAAGATCGCGCGCGTCATCTGGTACTCGATCTTGATTCGCGGAATCGTTTCGGTCGAAAACCGGGAGTCGTTGAACTTGCGATCGAGTGTGAGACGGGAGAACGAAAGCGATGCGCGGACTGAAGTCGTGGGGCGAAGATCGATCGCTCCATCGATTCGCGTGCTCAGTCCGGGCGATGCTTCTCTGAATATCGGCGTTCTTCCTCGAGTCACGCCCGCGGTTGCACTCATGAACTTGAGTGTCGGCGTAGTAACCCTGAACGATCCACTCCACTGATCGGCTTCAAATCCGGGAACTGCAAACGCGGCAGTATCAGTGAGAGCACCGCTATATGTGACAATCGTAAGGTCCTGATAACTCGCGGGATCGTAGGCGAAGCCATTGCGGCCGACTGCGCCGCTCAATTGCCAGCCGCCACGAAGAGTCGCCGATGGCGAGATGTTCTCCCCGCTTTCGATCAACGGACGACCCGATGCATAATCCCATGCACGCGCGACCTGAACGAAAGCCCCGTACGTCTGAACGAGTGCATCACGTGCGCCGTAAAAGCTGAACCGGTTGAACGTTCGTGTTTCGACGAGTCCTGTCCGATTCACAAAACCTGCGGCAGCATTGAACCCGGGCTCGACCCCGCGAAGAGTGTAGTGGAATCCCCACCGGCGCCCCGTCCTATCCCAGTCGGCCTGCAGCAAGGATCCATCGTGGTTTTTGCCGACGCTGTCGGTCCACGACTGCGCAGCCTGCAGCTGAACGAAGTAAAGCCTGGAGTGATACAATCGGAAATCCGCTGCGGCCATGCGCGAGTAATCGCTGCCGTCTTCTCGCGTGGTAAAAACGGAACCCAGGGTGTAAGTGCGACCGAAGTCACGCCTCACTCGCGCGATTCCGAAGAGTGGATGATGATCTCCATTCCACGAGTACAGATCGTCATCCTGCACTGTCATTGCGGCGACGTTCACGCCTGACAGCTTGCCGGTGAGCTTTACTCCTCCGCGCGGCTCGACAATACGGCGCGTGTAGATCAGCTGATTGGGAGTGTCGAACAGCTCCAGTCCGTCCAGGAAGAACGGACGCTTCTCCGGATAGAAGAGAGCGAATCTTTCATTCAAGAGGATCTGACCAATGTCCGCTTCGACCTGGGAGAAATCCGGATTGACTGTCGCATTGAGTGTGAGGTTCTGTCGAATGCCCCACCTGGCATCAGCGCCGACTTCGGTTTTTCCCTTGTACACACGATCGGCATCTACTCGTGGAGCTCCATCGACGCGTGCAGTCATAGTTGGTGTTGCTTCGAGGACGAGTCCGCGATGCATGTCGTGCAATCCATCGAGCGTGCCTGACTGCGCGAGAAAGTTTGCGGTGGCTCGAACTGCCGGAGCCCATGTATCCTGAAAACCGGAATGCTGAATTCGACGCAGGATGTGAATCCCCCATGACTGCACACGTGCATCCTGATAACGCAGGCTCTTGAATGGAATTCGAATTTCCACTTCATAGCCGCCGGGAACGAGACGGCCTTTGGATTCGAACACGTAATCAGGATTGAGATCCACCGTTCCGTCGAGTGGATTGATGTTGCGGAATCCACCCCCGGTTGCTGAAGCACCGCCGGCGCCGCCGGCGAACTGAGCGCTGCGCGTGCCATCCTGCTGCACGCCAAGTGCGTTCACTCCAAATAGAAACGCGAGCTGGCGACCGTTTTCGGTATCGAGAAGAATCTGAACGTGATCTTCGCTGGCGATGTCATCGCGATTGGCTTTTGTAGCGCGCACCACATTGCCGTGAACTTCGCGCGCACGAATGCCGAACCAGATCGCATCAGGCGAATACCATACGAGAACTTCGGTGGGCTCTTCGGCGGGGCGTCCATCAACCGGCTGATACTGAGAAAATCCGGTGAGTCGCGCGGCCCTGGTCCACACAGGTTCGTCGAGCACTCCGTCGATGGCAGCGGTGGTGTCGACACGCGGCACATCTATGTGAATGCGATTCGCGCGACCGTCGTACGTCGAGTCCATGAGCAGCGACGCCGCAAGGAGAATGGGGGCGAGCATCGCTTAAGAATTTACGATGCGGACGAGAGCTAAAGCCATCTCCTTACGCTCTTCCTGTACTCGCCGTATTCCTGCGGAAAAGCTGACATCAGGTATTTCTCCTCTCGCTTCATGACGAAGAGATAAATCGAAAGAAGCGCGACGGGGAGAAGTATGACTGCCCATCCCCAGTTTAGAACCAGCGCACCACCGAGGTACATAATTGCCATGCTCGTATACATCGGGTTTCTCGAGAATGCATACGGCCCCCAGCTGACGATTCTCGTTGCGGGGCGCATTGGAAGAATTCCAGTGTGGGCGCTGGCGAATGTGTACAGCGACCAGGCAACCAGTGCGAAGCCGGCGAGAAAGAGGATTGCACCGAAAATTTCGAGGCGCCAGATCAAATCCGACCCGGTCACAAGCCGAAGTCTGACAACTCGCATCTCGAACAGCCATGCGATTCCCGCTGTGCCGACGAAGAGAAATGGCGGAGGGAATCTCACTCCCGAATTCGACATTGCGGGGGGAGTTGGCATATTCAGGTGCGAATGAACTTTTGCATATCGTACTAATTAAATGAAAGTTAGCATCGTCGGTGGCGGGCCGGCCGGGCTGTATACCGCCCTGCTATTAATGAAGGATAGTGAGGGCCACCGGGTTACCGTCATGGAGCGCAACCGCCCTGACGACACCTTCGGCTGGGGCGTGGTGTTCTCTGATCAGACCCTCGAGAATTTTCGCGCTGCTGACGAGCCGACATTCAGGGCAATCACCGAGAACTTTGCTCACTGGGACGACATCGATGTTTTCGTACATGGCCGGCGGATTACATCGGGTGGACACGGATTCAGTGGAATAGCCCGGAAGAAGCTGCTGCAGATCCTGCAATCCCGTGCGGCCGAGCTGGGTGCTGACCTGCAGTTCTGCACTGAGATCGCGGATGATTCCGTTTTCGATGCCGATCTCATCGTGGCCGCGGACGGCATCAACAGCGCGATACGCTCGCATTACGCGGAAGCGTTCAAGCCTGACCTCGATTCAAGAACAGCGCGATTCATCTGGCTTGGCACAACGTTCCCGTTCGATGCGTTCACTTTCTATTTCGTCGAAAACGAGCACGGTGTGTTTCAGGCGCACTGTTATCGATTCGACGATGAGACATCGACATTCATCGTCGAATGCGACGAAGCATCATGGCGCTCAGCGGGATTCGACCAGATGGATACGGCGCAAACGATCGCAGCCTGCGAGGAGATGTTCGGTCAGTGGCTGCAGGGCCATCGCCTCATGTCGAACGCGTTACACAGGGCCGGATCGCCGTGGACGAATTTCGTTCGTGTTCGGAACGAGGTATGGCATCATAAGAACGTCGTATTAGTCGGGGACGCGGCCCACTCGGCGCACTTCTCGATCGGCTCGGGAACAAAGCTGGCGATGGAGGATGCGATCGGTCTCGTGAATGCCTTGTCACGCCATGACGATCTCGAATCTGCGCTCACGTCCTATCAGGAGGATCGGGGCACCGAAGCTCTTCGACTGCAGAACGCTGCGCGCAATTCCATGGAATGGTTCGAGAATGTGAAGCGCTACATCCATCTCGAGCCCGAGCAGTTCACGTACAGCCTGCTCACCCGCAGCCAGCGAGTCAGTCACGAAAATCTCCGGATGCGTGACGCGACGTATCTCACTGGTGTGGAGAGGTGGTTTGCGTCAAAGGCGTCCGATACAGAAACGGAGCCGGTGCCGCCAATGTTCACGCCTTTCCAGCTGCGCGGGATGTCGCTGCACAATCGGATCATCGTCTCGCCGATGGACATGTACAGTGCGACCGACGGAGTTCCAAACGATTTCCATCTCGTTCACCTTGGCGCGCGTGCGTTAGGTGGCGCCGCCCTGGTGATGACCGAGATGGTGTGCGTCTCACCTGAAGCACGAATCACCCTGGGCTGCACGGGCCTATATAATGAAGAGCAGCTCGAGGCATGGCGGCGAATCGTGAGGTTCGTGCACGAGTGGAGTGACGCAAAGATCTGCCTGCAGCTCGGCCACTCGGGACGGAAGGGCTCGGTGAAGCTGCCCTGGGAAGGGACGGATATTCCACTCGATGCGAGCTGGGAGCGAGTCGGTCCATCGGCGATCGAATACGGTCCAACTCTGCCGCCGCCCCGCGAGATGACGTATGCGGAGATGGAGGAGATCGAATCTCAATTCGCGCGTGCGACGGTGATGGGGAACGATGCGGGCTTCGACATGATCGAGCTGCACTGCGCGCACGGATATCTCCTCTCGAGCTTTCTGACTCCGATCTCGAACAGAAGGACCGATGAGTACGGCGGTTCTGTTGAGAATCGGATGCGGTATCCGATCGAAGTATTCACGGCGATGCGGGACATGTGGCCCGACGACAAGCCGATGTCGGTGCGTGTGTCGGCGACTGACTGGATCGAGGATGGATTGACGCCGGAGGAATCGGTCGAGATAGGAAAAGCATTTGTTGCCGCTGGTGCTGATGTGATCCACGTGTCGACAGGGCAGACTGTAAGCAATGCGAAGCCTGTTTTTGGGCGATTGTTTCAGACTCCGTATTCTGACCGGATCCGGAATGAGGGACGTGTGCCGACGATTGCGGTGGGGAATATCACCGATGTAGACCAGGTGAACTCGATCATTGCTGCGGGCCGGGCAGATCTGGTTGCGATTGGCAGGCCTCATCTTTCTGATCCGCAGTGGACACTTCATGCGGCGGCGCAGCTTGGATATTCAGGCGCGCACTGGCCGGTGCAGTATTATCAGGGTCGGACTCAACTCGAGAGAGAGATCGCCCGGGCTCGTAGTGCTTCGGCAGCGAAGCTTTAGGGTTTTGTGAGACAATGAGAACTACATGAAAATCTTTATACACGGACACTCACGGACACTACACGAACCAACTACGGGACAGACTCTTTCATTGGTTCTGAACAACATAAAAACAATATGTAGTTGCGTTGTTAGTCCGTTAGTGTCCGTGAGTGTCCGTGTATAAAGATTTTCATGTAGTTCTCATTGTCTCACAAAACCCTAACCTTCACGAGACAGTAGCATCAGAGGAAACAGCGTGACTGATCTAGAGCAATTCCTCGAAGGAAAACATGCAATCGTAACTGGCGGCTCACGGGGAATTGGGGCAGCGGTTGCGAGTGAATTTGTCTCGCGAGGGGCAAAGGTCACGATCATGGGTCGCGACAGAGAGACGCTCGAGAGGCAGGCGCAGGAGATGCGCGGCGAAGAAGGAGTGACTGTCGCAGCAGAAGAATGCGATGTCTCAAATGGAAAATCCGTTACGTCGGCTTTTTCCCGGGCGATCGCCAATCTCGGCCCTGCATACATTCTCGTGAACAATGCAGGTACAGCGAAGAGCCGGACATTCACTCAGCTCACTCGCGGCATCTGGGACGAAACGATCGCTGTAAACCTCACAGGCACATACCTGTGCACGTCCGAAGTTCTTCCAGGAATGATCGAAGCGAAGGAAGGAAGAATCATCAATGTCGCATCGACTGCAGGGCTTCGCGGCTATCGCACAATGTCAGCTTACTGTGCATCGAAGCACGGAATCATCGGGCTCACTCGCGCGCTTGCTCTCGAGACGGCAAAACAGGGAATCACAGTCAATGCAGTCTGTCCGAGCTATACGGATACATATCTGACAAGCCTTGCTGTCGACAATCTGGTCAAGAATCTGAACAAGACGGCGGATGAGGCGATGGGGATGCTTGTTGGAAAGATTCCCCAGGGTCGGCTGATTACTCCGGAGGAAGTTGCTTCAGCAGTGAGCTGGCTTTGTTCTCCAAATGCATCAGGCGTGACGGGAATAGCGCTGCCAATCGCCGGGGGCGAAGTGTGAAAAGTCCCACTTCAATTCAACCGAAGCACTTCAAGTGGGATTTCGAGGATCGAGTGGCAACGATCACCTTGAATCGTCCCGAGAGAAAAAATCCTCTCACGCTTGAATCGTATCGCGAGCTCACCGACACATTTCTCCTGCTGCAGCATGTGCCTGACGTGAAAGCAGTTGTCATCACGGGAGCAGAGGGGAATTTCTGCAGTGGCGGCGATGTACATGAGATCATCGGGCCGCTCGTGAAAATGAAGCGGGAGCAGGACACCAAAGGGCTGCTCGCATTCACCCAGATGACTGGCGATCTGGTGAAGGCGATGCGCGCCTGCCCACAGCCTGTTGTTGCAGCGGTCGACGGAATTTGCGTCGGAGCCGGAGCAATCCTGGCTATGGCAAGCGACATTCGAATTGGAACCGCTCGAAGCAAGGTTGCATTTCTTTTTGTGCGCGTCGGACTTTCGGGCGCAGACATGGGCGCGTGTGCAATTCTCCCGCGAATCATTGGATTCGGCCGCGCGAGTGAGCTCCTCTACCTGGGTCGCACAATGAACGGAGAAGAAGCAGAGCGGTGGGGATTCTACAACAGCATCAGCTCACCGGAGTCGGTGCTGGATGACGCATTGAAGCTCGCGTCAGGACTGGCTCACGGACCAACCGCAGCGCACGCGATGACAAAGCGATGCCTTCACGAAGAATGGGCGATGCCGATCGACGAAGCACTCGACTACGAAGCAAAGATGCAGGCTGAATGCATGATGACGAATGACTTCGAGAGGGCATATGAAGCGTTTGTCGCGAAGAAGACACCTGAATTCAAGGGAGATTGATGTCGTTTTTCGATCTCCCGTTTTTTTCAGAATCACATCGAACGTTCGAGCGCGGACTTCGCCGATGGGCGGCGGGACTTCCGCAAGAGAAGACAGAAAAAGACGTCGATGAGATCTGCCGGAACTACGTGCGGGCCCTGGGAGGAAGTGGCTGGCTCCGATATACAGTTCCCGCGGAGTACGGTGGAATAAGCGAGCGGCTCGACGTTCGTTCACTGTGCATTGCACGGGAGACACTCGGATTCTTTTCAGGACTTCTCGATTTCAGCTTTGCGATGCAAGGCCTGGGAGCAGGACCCATCTCGCTTTTCGGATCGAGTGAGCTCAAGAGAAAGTATCTCCCGCGCGTCGCCAAAGGCGAAGCAATCGCGGCCTTCGCAATATCTGAAGCGCAGGCCGGATCTGATATCTCCGCAATGACGACAACTGCGAAGAAAGATGGAGATTCGTATGTCATCAACGGCGAAAAAACATGGATCTCAAATGGTGGAATTGCCGATTTCCACGTTGTGTTCTGCCGGCTCTCCGATACGGAGAAGGATTTCATCGCTCTTGTCGTCGAGACAGGCGACAAAGGGTTCAGCATTTCTGAAAGAATCGACACAATCGCACCCCACCCGCTCGGCACGCTGAAATTCGAGAATTGTCGCGTTCCTCAGGACCGGATCGTCGGCGAAGAGGGACGTGGACTGAAAGTCGCGCTTGGAACTCTGGACGTTTTCAGAACAACAGTTGGGGCAGCGGCGCTTGGATTTGCACGACGCGCACTGAGTGAAGCTGTTGCGCATGTGAACGATCGACAGATGTTCGGCGGAAAATTGTCTGATCTTCAAATGACTCAGGCTGCGATCGCGGAGATGGCAACTGAAATCGACGCGAGCGCGCTGCTCATCTATCGCTCGGCGTGGACTCGCGACAACGGCGCCGAGCGTGTGACGCGTGAAGCTGCCATGGCAAAGATGTTTGCGACTGAAGCCGCGCAGCGTGTAATCGATCGCGCAGTCCAGCTTCTCGGAGGAAGGGGAGTGGTATCAGGAAATCCTGTCGAGAGGCTTTATCGTGAGATCAGATCGCTCCGCATTTATGAAGGAACGACAGAAGTGCAGAAGCTCGTAATCGCAGGACAGGTTTTGAAAGGCGCGGTCGATGGCTGATAAGACAGGACACGTCGACAAATTTTGCGCGGAGATGATGCCGCCTGTCGAGCTGTGGCCGGTGCGTGACTGGTCGGGAATTCCGGAGCTTGCGTATCCGGACTGGATGAACTGCGCTGGCGAATTACTCGACAGCATGGTCGAGAGCAAGCGCGGCACACGCACCGTGTTTCGATATCCCGGAGGAACGTGGACCTATCAGCAGCTGTTCGAGACGGCCAACCGGATTGCTCAGGTTCTGGTTGAGGATCTTGGACTCGTTCCCGGAAATCGCGTGCTGCTGAGGGGGCCGAACAATCCAATGATGGCCGCGTGCTGGTTTGCGGTGATCAAAGCAGGAGGCGTGGTGGTCTGCACGATGCCACTCCTTCGCGAGCGAGAGATCAGGTACATCGCCGACAAGGCAAAGATCGATATCGCACTTGTCGATTCAAGATTTGCAGAAGAGTGTGACGCAGGCTTTGCTGCGCGTGAAGGCAATCGCGTTGTGCAGTTCAACAGTGACAGGGCGGACGCGCTCGAGCAGCTGATGCAGAAGAAGTCGGCCAGGTTTACGAATCACAAGACGGCTGCCGACGACATCGCGCTCATTGCATTTACATCCGGGACGACGGGTGAAGGCAAGGGCACGATGCACTCGCACCGCGACGTGATGGCAATCACTGATTGCTTTCCCCGATATGTCCTGAAGCCGGTACCTGAAGACTTGTTCTGCGGATCCCCTCCACTGGCATTTACATATGCACTTGGAGGATTGCTCCTGTTCCCGATGCGATTTGGCGCGTCGACGCTGTTATTGGAGAACGCGACACCCCCACATCTGCTTCAGGCAATCGAAGACTACAAACCAACTGTGTGCTTCACAGCGCCGACAGCGTATCGTGCGATTCACGGAATGCTGGCAGGACGTGATGTGTCCAGTCTCAAGAAGTGCGTATCGGCAGGGGAAACTCTGCCGCTGTCAGTATTTGACATGTGGCGTGACGCAACCGGACTCCGTATCATCGATGGAATTGGTGCGACTGAGATGCTGCACATTTTCATCAGTGCAGCGGGCGATGACATTCGGCCCGGCTCAACTGGCAGAGTAGTTCCGGGATATCAGGCGAAGGTCGTCGACGAGAATGGCGCGGATATTCCAGCGGGAAAGGTTGGACGGCTTGCGGTTCGAGGTCCCACGGGATGCAGGTATCTCGACAACATTCCACAACAGAAGAAATACGTGGAGAATGGGTGGAATCTCACAGGAGATTCATACAAGGTCGACGCGGATGGCTACTTCTGGTATCAGGCCCGCACTGACGACATGATCATTTCCGGTGGATACAACATTGCGGGACCGGAAGTGGAGAATGTTCTGCTCGAGCATGAAGCTGTGCAGGAATGTGCAGTAGTGGGTCAGGCTGATGAAGACCGTGGTCACATCGTAAAGGCGGTAATTGTTTTGAGACAGGGACGCTCAGGCGATGCAAAGCTTGTGAAGGAGCTGCAGGATTTCGTAAAGGAGCGCATCGCGCCGTACAAATATCCGCGGGCGATCGAATTCTCCGAGTCACTGCCTCGTACTGCGACGGGCAAGCTCCAGAGGTATCGACTGCGAGAGAGGGAACAATGAGCATTGCGCCCAGAGACGATGATGAGGTTCAGGAGCTCATCGCAAACGAGCTGACACAGACTCCCGAAATAGTTCAGCCCGAGGGATGGGCGCATCCGCGCGGTTACTCGAATGGTGCAGTTGCAACCGGGAGATTCGTGACCGTCGCTGGGCAGGTTGGATGGAATCCATTGTCATGCATGTTCGACAGCGATGACTTTGCAGCGCAAACACGACAGACCCTGCACAATGTCGTAGACGTTCTTCTTGCAGCGAATGCACGCCCGCAGGATCTGGTACGACTTACGTGGTACATCACCGATCGTGCTGCGTATCTCGCTTCCCAAAAGGAAATCGGGGCAGCGTATCGTGAGATCATTGGTGATCACTTTCCGCCGATGTCGGTGGTTTTCGTCAGCTCCTTGTTGGAGGAGAGTGCGAAGGTCGAAATTGAAGCAACTGCTGTTATTCCCGAACACGGATAATTCAGGAAACCCATGGAACACGGACACTCACGGACACAAACGGACTAACAACACAACATCATAATGTGTTTGTGTTGTTCAAAACCAATGAAAGAGTTTTTTCCCCGTAGTTAGTCCGTTTGTGTCCGTGAGTGTCCGTGTTCCATGGGTTTCACGTCGTCACGCTGTAGTAATCCAGCCGTGACCGCGATTCACATACAGGAACGCGAGAAGCGCTACGTTGAACAGAAGTCCGAACTTCGCGTAAGGGAGAAATGAAAAGGTCAGTGCAAGCGACAGAAGGCACGCAACCAGAGTCACTGGCGCCCACCACGATTCCCGCCGAATGACACCGACCGCTGCAGCGACGAAGATGAACGCAGCGATGAACCAGAAGATTCCGAGCACTTTCATGCCGGAATTCGTGATTGCAAGACGATTCACAAACAGAGAATCCATGGGCAGCGGATTCTTCAGGTATCCCCAGGGCGCGGCAAAGCCGACCATGTGAGCGAGCCCGTGAAGCATGATGAGGGCGGCGACCACGATATACATTATCCCTTCCAGGTTTCTGTCATTCGCAGGCTAGCGCGCGCGAATAGCACACTCAGTCGGGATACTCCGGAATGCTGGTAAGGCGAAACCCTACCCGAAAAGATTGACCTCGCTTCCCGTTTATACAGCCACCAGATATGTGCAGCCGCTCCGCGAAGGCGGATCGCTGCCAGCGGTTATCGATACGCATGACGGCGGAATGTTCGTCGCGAAGTTTCGCGGAGCCGGGCAGGGCGTAAAGGCGCTCATCGCGGAAATCGTCGTCGGACTGCTTGCGCGCGAGGCAGGGCTGCCGACTCCTGAAATCGCGATGATCGAAGTGCTCGAGGAGTTCGGAAGGTCGGAGCCTGATCCGGAAATTCAGGACCTTCTTCGCGCCAGCCATGGCCTCAACTTTGGCGCACGATATCTCGATGGAGCGTTCAATTTCGACGCAAATGCAGCGAGTGATTTCATTTCACCCGAGCTCGCGACGCGGATCGTATGGTTCGACGCATTCGTCTCGAATCCTGATCGAACGCACCGCAATCCCAATCTTATGGTATGCGGCCGCAAGCCGTTCCTGATCGATCATGGGGCTGCGCTGTATATCCAGCATGACTGGCCCTCGGTGAACGAAGCAAAAACGCGTGCTCCATTTCCGCTGATCAAGGATCATGTACTTCTCGCCAGATCAGGAGATATTCGCGAGGCAGACGCGGAGCTTTCGTCGCGACTCGATCGCGATGTAATTCGCGACGTGATGGCCGCCGTTCCGGACGACCTGTTCAAATCCGACGTGATCAGAGCGGACTTCAAGTCGCCTGATGCGGCACGCTCGCGCTATGCCGACTACCTGTCGGCAAGAGCAAAAGGTCCGCGCGCCTTTGTCGATGAGATTATCGCCGCGCGAGAGCGCGCAGATCGAACCCCTCCGCGAAGGGTTCATTCAAGGCGATGAAAAAACAGGCGCGATGGATCTCGTACAACTTCGCGGTGCTGCGCGTGGTTCCTCACGTTCACACAGGAGTCTTCGTTCCTGTAGGAGTAGTACTTCATGCACGCACCGAGGAATTTCTGGGAGTGAAGGTGATCACGGATTCCGAAGAGCTCGCAAAACGCGCCGGCGACACAGATGTCGAGCTGCTCTCGAAGTACCTGGAATCTTGCCGGGAAATCGGCGAGGGGAATTTGAGCGCGGGCCCAATCGCACTCGCGCCGCCGTCTGAAAGATTCCACTGGCTAACGGCGCCGAGGTCGGACGTTATTCAGAGTGGGCCGGTGCACGAGGGGCTTTCTCGCGATCCCGAACGGACACTCGAGGAGTTGTTTGCGACGCTGGTGAACGCGGCGCAGATTCTTCGGTCCAGATAACATTAAAGAAAGGAAAGGCTGATGCAGGAAGGCGGGGCTCTTCCAGTCCAGCGTCTTCGTGACGCTCTGTCAGGTCTATACTCGATCGACAGGGAGCTTGGACGCGGGGGAATGGCAACTGTTTATCTAGCGCAGGATTCCAAGCACGACCGGGTAGTCGCGCTCAAGGTTCTTCATCCTGATCTGGCTGCCTCGCTTGGGCCGGATCGTTTTTTAAGAGAGATCAAGCTCGCGGCGCGACTCAATCATCCGCACATCCTTCCGCTGTTCGATTCGGGAAGCGCAGATGGAATGCTCTATTACGTGATGCCTTACGTGGAGGGCGAGTCACTTCGGGAAAGACTCGATCGCGAAAACAAGTTTCCAATCGAGGAAGCGATCAAGCTGACTCAGGGAATTGCATCAGCGCTCGACTATGCTCACCGGCAGGGTATCGTGCATCGCGATATCAAGCCGGAGAACGTGATGCTGTACGAAGGAATGCCGATGGTGATGGACTTCGGCATCGCGAAAGCCGTGAGCGCTGCCGGCTCAGAGACTCTGACCCAAACCGGGATGATGGTCGGAACTCCGGCGTACGTCAGTCCTGAACAGGCAGCGGGCGAAATCAATCTCGACGGGAAAAGCGATCAATACAGCCTTGCGTGCATTCTGTACGAGATGATCGCTGGCGAGCGGCCATTCAGCGGGTCGACGCCGCAGTCGATAATGGCCAAGCGATTCACTGAAACGCCAAGGCCACTCAGAGGGATCAGGTCGTCAGTCCCTGCGAGTGTCGAATGGGCGGTCGAGAAAGCGATGTCGACCGAATCGTCCCAGCGCTTTGCGACATCTGCAGTGTTCGCGCAGGCGCTCGTGTCAGGCCAGCTCACAACGCCGACAAATACTGACGCGCTTCCAAAAGCTGCAGTGTCGCAGGCCAAGTCAGTGGCAGTGCTGCCATTCGCGAACATGAGCTCCGATCCGGAATTCGAGTATTTCACCGACGGAATGGCGGAAGAGATCATCAACGCGCTGTCGAAGGTTCAGGGGCTGCGTGTTGCTTCGCGAACATCGTCCTTTGCATTCAAGGGAAAGAACGAAGACATCGGCGAGATCGGGCGAAAGCTCAAGGTGTCGACCGTGCTCGAAGGCGGTGTACGCAAAATGGGAAACCGTCTTCGGATAACGTGCGAGCTGGTGAACGTTGCGGACGGATATCACCTGTGGTCCGAACGATATGATCGCGAAATCGAAGATGTGTTCGCGATTCAGGACGACATCTCGCAGGCGATAGTAAAGGCTCTGCGCGTGATTCTCACTGAAGGTGAGAAGAAAGCCATCGAGAACAAGCCGCGCACGAACATTCAGGCTTATGACTATTACCTGCGCGGCCGACAGTTCATTCATCAGCTTCGAAGACGCAGCCTCGAGTATGCCCGGCAGATGTTCAACAAGGCGATCGAGCTCGATCCGGATTATGCGCTCGCGTACACCGGCGTCGCTGACTCGAGCTCTTTGCTCTACACCTACTTCGATGCGCGCGACTTCAACCTCAGGCAGGCGGACAAGGCGAGCAAGAAAGCGCTCGAGCTCGAACCCGAGCTGGCTGAAGCTCACGTCTCGCGCGGAATCGTCGCTTCGCTGACGCATCACTTTGAGGAAGCCGAAGGATCGTTTACCAAGGCGATGAAGCTCGAGCCCAAGATGTTCGAAGCCGCGTACTGGTATGGAATGGGCCTGATGTCCGAGGGGAGATTCGAGGATGCGATCAAGATGTTCGAGCGTGCATCGTCGCTTCGTCCCGAGGATTATCAGTCGGCGCACTTCATGGGTCAGGCATTCAACGCGCTCGGCCGCAAGGAAGAAAAGGAGGCGCAGCTCCGCCGAGGCCTGAAGCTTATGGAGAGCAGTCTCGAGCTCAATCCGGACGATGCGCGCGCGGCAAATCTTGCTGCTGGTGTATTCGGAGCGCTGGGCGAGTCTGATAACGCGATCAAGTACGGAGAGCGTTCGCTGGCAATCGACCCCGAAGACCCGATGCTTCTATATAATGTTGCGTGCATGTACGCATCGCTCGGCAGAACCGATCAGGCTATATCGTGTCTCGAGCGCGCGGTCGACAAGGGATTTGGTCACAAGGAGTGGATCGACAACGATCCCGATCTCAACTCGATTCGCACTAACCCAAAATATCAATCGATAGTGGACGCAATCTGATGCAGCAATCCAGTCTTCCGCTTCAAAAGCTTCGTGATGCTCTCTCGCAGACATATTCGATCGACCGCGAGCTCGGTAAAGGCGGGATGGCGACGGTTTATCTCGCGCAGGATTTAAAGCATGACAGAGTCGTCGCGCTCAAGATCCTTCATCCCGATCTGGCAGCGTCTCTTGGCCCCGATCGGTTCCTGAGAGAGATCAAGCTCGCTGCCCGTCTGAATCACCCGCACATCCTGCCGCTGTTCGATTCAGGAGAAGCTGACGGTTTTCTCTATTACGTGATGCCTTATGTCGAAGGCGAATCGTTGCGAGAGAAGCTCGACCGTGAGCAGCAGCTGTCGATCGATGAGGCAGTGCATCATGGTCGCGCTATCGCATCCGCACTCGACTACGCACATCGGCAGGGAATCGTCCATCGCGACATGAAGCCCGAGAACGTGATGCTGTACGAAGGCGAAGCGATGGTAATGGATTTCGGAATCGCGAAAGCGGTGAGCGCGGCAGGAAGCGAGACACTCACGCAAACGGGAATGATGGTTGGAACTCCTGCCTATGTGAGTCCGGAACAGGCAGCAGGTGAAACGAATCTCGACGGGAAGAGCGATCAGTACAGTCTTGGCTGCGTAGTGTATGAGATGATTACCGGAGAGCGGCCGTTCAGTGGTGCGACGCCGCAAGCGATCATGGCGAAGCGCTTCTCCGAAACTCCGAAACCGCTCCGGACGATTCGAAATACGGTTCCCGAGAGCGTTGAGAAAGCTGTCGGCAGAGCGATGTCCACTGATGCAGGCAGCCGCTACTCGACAACTGCCCAGTTCGGTCAGGCGCTCGCATCTGGCAGTGTCGTGACGCCTACAAGCACCGCGACCCTTCCAGTTTCGCCGGCATCAGCCGCGAAGTCCGTTGCTGTTCTCCCGTTTGCGAATCAAAGCGCCGATCCGGAGAACGAATATCTCACCGATGGAATCGCTGATGAGATCATCAGCGCGCTGACAAAGATTCAGTCGCTGCGAGTTGCGTCGAGAACTTCAGCGTTTGCTTTCAAGGGAAAGAATGAAGATATCGGCGAGATCGGTCACAAGCTCAAAGTGTCGACCGTACTCGAGGGCAGCGTGAGGCGCCACGGAAACAAGCTTCGTGTGACAGCACAGCTAGTGAACGTCGCCGACGGGTCGAATCTGTGGTCGGAGCGATACGACAGGGAGATCGAGGACATCTTCGAGATTCAGGACGACATCGCGCAATCCATTGTGAAGGCGCTGCGGGTGATTCTCACCGAGGGTGAAAAGAAGCAGATCGAGAAAGCGCGCGTTGTCGATGTGAAGGCATACGACTACTACCTGCGCGGCAGGCAGTACTTCCATCATTTCAGGAGGAAAAGTCTGGAGTTTGCCCGGCAGATGTTCAACCGTGCAATCGAGATCGATCCTGAGTATGGGCGTGCTTACGCGGGCGTGGCCGATTCATGCTCGCTCCTTTACAAGTATTTCGATGCGCGTGAAGCGAATCTTCGACAGGCAGATTCGGCGAGCCGCAAAGCGATTGAGCTGGAGCCGGAGAATGCGGAAGCCCATGTCGCGCGTGCCGTTGCCATGTCGATGGCGAGAAAATGGGATGACGCGACGGCAGAGTTCGATCAGGCGCTTAAGCTCGATCCCAAGAATTTCGAGGCATCGTACTGGTTTGGCCGAATGCATCTCACACAGGGTGAGTTCGACGATGCGGTGAAGCTTTTCGAGCGCGCGGCTCTGATTCGTCCCGATGACTATCAGATTCCGGGTTTTCTTGCCCAGGCACTCTATCCGCTCGGCAGGACTGACGAAGGTGAGGCACAGTTCAGAAAGCAGGCACGACTTGTAGATGAGCATCTCGAGCTCAATCCGGACGATCCGCGCGCGTGTGTTCTCGGAGCAATTGCTCACGCAGTTCTCAAGAACGAAGCGAGATCAGTCGCGTTTGCGGAACGCGCTATCGCCGCCGATCCCGATGACCCCATGCTGCTTTACAATGTCGCCTGCAACTACGCACAGCTTGGCAGGGTCGAAGAGGCTCTTTCCGCACTCGAACAGGCCGTGGATCGGGGATATGGTGACAGGCCATGGATGGAGCACGACAGCGACCTCGAGCCGCTGAGAGACAAGCCGCGCTACAAAGCGCTGCTGGAAAGGATGTAAATGCAAAGTGCACCTGTTCTTGACCGCCTTCGCGGCGCGCTTTCGCAGACCTATACGATCGACCGTGAGCTTGGAAAGGGCGGCATGGCTACCGTCTACCTGGCTCAGGATGCAAAACACGATCGGCTAGTTGCACTGAAAGTCCTGCATCCCGATCTCGCAGCGTCACTCGGCCCCGAAAGATTCCTGAGAGAGATCAAGCTCGCTGCGAAACTGAATCATCCGCACATACTGGGACTGCATGATTCTGGAGAAGCAGAAGGATTTCTCTACTACGTAATGCCGTACATCGAAGGTGAATCGCTTCGCGAGCGACTCGATCGTGTACAGCAGTTCAGCGTTGACGAAGCCGTGCATCATGGCCGGGCAATCGCGTCAGCTCTCGATTACGCACATCGCCAGGGAATTGTCCATCGCGACATGAAGCCCGAGAACGTAATGCTGTACGAGGGTGAAGCGATGGTGATGGATTTTGGAATTGCAAAAGCGCTGAGCCAGGCTGGCCCGGAAACATTGACGCAAACTGGAATGATGGTCGGCACCCCCGCATACGTAAGTCCTGAACAGGCAGCCGGTGAAACCAACCTCGACGGGAAAAGCGATCAATACAGCCTTGCGTGCGTGCTCTATGAAATGCTGAGTGGCGAGCGGCCGTTCAGCGGCGCTACTCCACAGGCTGTGATGGCGAAGCGTTTCTCTGAAATGCCGAAGCCGTTGCGGTCGATCAGGACGTCGATCCCCGAAACGGTCGAGAAGGCAATTACGAAGGCGATGGCGATTGAAGCATCCGGACGCTATTCGACTGCCGCTCAGTTTGGTCAGGCTCTCGCATCCGGCAGCATGTCGACGCCAACCGACACTTCATCGCTCCCTCAGACCGTGATGTCGGCAGCGAAGTCGGTCGCAGTGCTGCCGTTCACGAACATGAGCGCCGATGCTGACAATGAGTATTTCACCGATGGAATGGCTGAAGAGATCATCAATGCGCTGAACAAAGTTCAATCACTTCGCGTTGCAGCCAGAACCTCGTCATTTGCATTCAAAGGCAAGAATGAAGACGTCAGTGAGATTGGCAAGAAGCTGAAGGTTTCGACAGTTCTCGAGGGTAGTGTTCGCAAGATGGGAAACCGTTTGCGCATCACAGCGCAGCTCGTGAACGTTGCGGACGGATATCACCTGTGGTCTGAACGTTATGATCGCGAGATGGAAGACGTATTCGCGATTCAGGATGATATCTCACAGGCAATCGTGACCGCATTGAAAGTCATTCTGACGGAAGGCGAGAAGAAGCAGATCGTCAAAGCGCGAGTCGAGAATGTTCAGGCATACGACTACTATCTGCGCGGCCGACAATACTATTACATCCATCGCAAGAGCCTCGAGTATGCCCGGCAGATGTTCAATCGCGCGGTGGAGGCAGACCCCGAATATGCGCGAGCCTACGCCGGAATCGCCGACACGTGCTCACTTCTCTATATGTATTACGATGCGCGCGAGTTCAACCTGAAACAGGCGGACTATGCGAGTGCCAAAGCACTGGAGCTCCAGCCTGAGCTGGCGGAAGCTCACGTTGCTCGCGGACTCGCCGTCTCGCTGAGCAAGCATTTCCAGGAAGCTGAACGCGAATTCGAGGTCGCTATGAAGCTCGACCCGAAGCTGTTCGAAGCGCCATACTGGTATGGCAGAGCTCTCGAGGCTGAGGGAAGATTTCAGGAGGCAGTGAAGATGTACGACAGGGCGCAGCTGTTACGGCCGGAAGATTATCAGGCGCCAAGCTTCCTTGCGCAGGCGTATCGCGCACTTGGGATGATGGAAGAGAGTAAATCGGCTGATCGTCGGGCTATCAAGCTGATGCTGGAAAGACTCGAGCTAAACCCATCAGACGCGCGTGCAGCGAACCTGCTCGCCGCGACTTACGCGACGATGGGCGAGCCTGAAAAAGCAGTCGATTACGCTGACAGGTCGCTCGCCATCGACCCCGATGACGCGATGCTGCTTTACAACGTGTGCTGCACGTATACACTGCTTGGAAGGAACGAAGAAGCGATCGGCTGTCTCGAGCGTGCTGTGGACAAGGGATTCGGACATCGGGAGTGGATCGATCACGATCCGGATCTGGAGCCTCTTCGCTCAAATCCAAGATTTCAGTCCATCATGCGGGGAATGTAATGCCGGCTGCTCTACCTCTTGCACGAATACGCGACGCTTTCTCCGGCAGCTACACCATAGATCGTGAGCTCGGCCGCGGCGGAATGGCCACAGTGTATCTGGCTCAGGATGCAAAGCATGAACGGCTCGTCGCTCTCAAGGTTCTGCATCCGGATCTCGCGGCGTCACTGGGTCCCGATCGGTTTCTTCGGGAGATCAAGCTAGCAGCTCGATTGAATCATCCACACATCCTGCCGCTGCACGATTCCGGAGAGACATCAGGATTCCTGTACTACGTGATGCCGTACGTCGAAGGAGAATCGTTGCGCGAGCGACTCGATCGCGATCATCAGCTTCCAATCGATGAAGCCGTACACCACGCACGCGCGATTGCATCGGCTCTCGACTACGCACACCGACAGTCAATTGTCCATCGCGACATCAAGCCCGAGAACGTGATGCTGTACGAGGGTGAGGCGATGGTGATGGACTTTGGAATCGCCAAAGCGGTGAGCTCTGCCGGAAGTGACACAATCACTCAGACGGGAATGATGATTGGAACGCCCGCCTACGTGAGTCCGGAGCAGGCAGCAGGTGAGCCCGATCTCGACGGGCGCAGCGATCAATACAGCCTGGGCTGCGTGCTGTACGAAATGCTGAGCGGAGAGAGACCGTTCACCGGACCGACACCTCAGGCGGTGATGACGAAGCGCTTCACCGAGTCGGTTCCCTCAGTAAGAACCATTCGGAGCGGTGTACCCGAGCCGGTGGCAAAGGCGCTGTCGCGAGCGATGGCGGTGGATGCAGGAGGAAGATTCAAGACAGCCGCGCAGTTCGCGCAGGCGCTCGCGTCGGGCAGTGTCACGACTCCAACTGATACGACGACCCTTCCTCAGCAGGCAGTATCTTCAGCGAAATCCGTTGCCGTGCTTCCGTTCGCCAACATGAGCACGGATGCGGAGAATGAATACTTCGCTGACGGAATGGCGGAAGAGATCATCAACGCGCTGTCGAAGATTCAATCTCTTCGCGTTGCATCCCGCACGGTCTCGTTTGCGCTGAAAGGGAAGAACGAAGATCTCGCGGACGTTGGGAAAAAACTGCACGTATCAACTGTGCTCGACGGCAGCGTGAGAAGAATGGGAAATCGTCTTCGCATTACCGCGCAGCTGGTGAACGTCGCTGACGGATACCAGCTCTGGTCAGAGAGATACGATCGCGAAATGGAGGACGTGTTCGCGATTCAGGACGACATATCGCAGTCAATCGTGAAAGCGCTTCGTGTAATTCTCACTGAAGGCGAGAAGAAGCAGATCGAGAAAGCGCGCGCGGTGAACGTGCAGGCGTACGACTACTACCTGCGAGGGCGACAGTACTTCCATCAGCTTCGCAGAAAGAGTCTCGAGTATGCAAAGCAGATGTTCAACAAGGCTACAGAGATCGATCCGGAATATGCGCGGGCATACGCTGGTGTTTCAGATTGTTACTCGCAGCTGTACACGTATTTCGATGCTCGCGAGTTCAACCTGCGGCAG
Source organism: Gemmatimonadota bacterium (assembly GCA_046732835.1). GTDB lineage: Bacteria > Gemmatimonadota > Gemmatimonadetes > Gemmatimonadales > Gemmatimonadaceae > UBA4720. The sequence goes on from JBKPNY010000115.1 coordinate 22,787, forward strand.
GCTGATGTCGCCAGCCTGAAAGCACTCGAGCTCGAGCCAGAGCTGGCGGAGGCTCACGTTTCTCGCGGACTCGTGCTCTCGATGTTCAAGAAGTTCGTCGAAGCCGAGGGGGAATTTGAGAAAGCGATGAAGCTGGATCCGAAATTGTTCGAAGCTGTGTACTGGTACGGACGGTCGCGTTTATCGCAGGGTGAATACGAGGAAGCGGTGAAGCTGTTCGAGAGAGCAGCCATCCTTAGACCTGAGGATTACCAGGCAGCAGGATTTCTTGGGCAGGCACTCATTGCGCTTGGCAAAAAAGACGAGGCTGTCGCGTCATACCGCCGGCAGGTGAAGCTCATCGACGTACACCTCGAGCTCAATCCCGACGATCCGCGTGCATGCATACTCGGCGCAGTTGCAAACGCGATCATCGGTGACAAGGACAGAGCGGTAGAGTTCATCCACCGCGGCATTCAGGTGGATCCAGATGATCCGATGCTGCTCTACAACGTGTGCTGCACCTACGCACAGCTTGGGATGCTCAATGAGTCACTTGATGCGCTGGAGCATGCCGTTGAGAAGGGATGGGGAGACAAGGCATGGCTCGAGCATGACAGCGATCTCAATACCATACGAGACAATCCGCGATACAAGGCGATAGTTCAGGCGATGTAATTAGTGCGCTATGATTTTCAGTTTGTTGTAAACCCTGCCGCTATTCACCACCGTCAGCATGTAATCGCCTTTGCGCGGCGGCTTCCATTCGGCCTCGAATGTCTCACCTGTGCTGACAAGAACAGTGGCGGGGCGCAGAGTCTGGGCGAACTGTGGAAGATCGAATCCATCCTTGGCGAGTGGATGCCACGTCATCACGGTCGAATCGCGTTTGAGCGTAAAGTTGAATCGCGCTGCTGCACCAATGTTGACGATGCGAAAGCGGTGCATGAGACGATGATCGATCACGAGCGGTGGCGGAGCGGAATCTCCGTTCAAGGCAATCGAAATATTTGGAAGTGATCCTCTCCCCCTCCAGCCGATAGTCACAACGTGGTCAGTCTCGGGATCGAATTTCTGACCTGCATCGAGAACTACAATCGGTCCGTACGCACCCGAGGTTATCTGCTCCATATCGTTCAGGTGCGTGTGGTAGATAAACGTGCCGGTGCGGGGCAGTATCAGGTTCGCAACGAATGAATCGTTGGGTGCGATCATTGGCGCGAGTGTAGCCGCGCTGCCGCTCCAGCCTGCAACCCCATCGCTATAGCTTTCCAGCTCGATGCCGTGCCAGTGCACCGATGTAGCTGCATGCGCGCGATTCACAATCGTCACTCGAGTCGGCTGATTTCGGGTGACGACAATAACCTGCCCAGCCGGCTCGATCGAATCTTTCGCGGGCGGTTTGGAGTCGCGCTGAAGGATGTATGACATTGCGGCTCGACTTCCTGGAGAGGCTGGCCGATCCTGCGCGTACAGGTGCATTCGCCTCAACGGCAAAATGGGTCGCATGGGACGATAGCGATGATCGGGATCCAGTACCGTAACTCCCATCACCAGTCCCGCCATGTGCTTCATTGGATCTGCGTCATCGTGATGCATCTCACCTCGGGCAGCGACGAAGCCAAGGCGCGCGCCTTCACTCACGTGCGGAGTGAAATGGCAGTGGAAGAGCCAGTTGCCAGGGCGGTTGGGAGTCCACACCATGAACATTGTCGAGCCGGCAACCATGTGCTTTGTCACATCGAATTCGCGACGATCTCCTTTCAACGCGGTGTCGGCGAGAATCGAACCGCGTCCGACAACGTGGAAATAGAATCCATGCAGATGCATCGGGTGACCGCGAACGGTTGGATTGATCACCCGCCACCGTACACTGTCGCCAATGTTCGCCGACAGTCGCTCTGTATAGGGCCAGGACTTGCCGTTGATTGCGACCGCGTTGTCGTAGCGAGTTGAATCGCGTGTCTCCCCCCAGATGTTCATCATGAAGATGCGATCATCGGTGCGGGCACCAGGTTCATCTACCACAAATGCCCCCGACAGCTGCTCTCGTTCGCGAAACGGAGTCCGGCGGATCACACCTGGCGTCGCGTAGTAGTAGTAGGTTCCGGCTTTTCCCGCGCTGAATGTGAATGTCTGACTCTGACCGGGTTGAATCCTCGCGCTGTCGTTGGCTGTCGCGGGTCGGGATGCAAGGCCGTGGACCCAGATTGCGGAATCAGTCAGCTCATTTCCTACGGTGGCGACGATTGTCGTTCCTTCGCGAACTCGAATCAGCGGTCCGGGAATACTGGGCTCCTTTCCTTTCTCAGCGAATGCAGCAACGTCGACAAAGGGTCCGTCTCCCGCTTCGGGGTACCAGCGGGCCATTTTGACGACGAGCTGAACCCGCAGGGTGTCATTCGCGAGAGTGCCGGCGGCAACGCGGTTGTCGTTGGCCGTTACGACGGGCAAGTCAGACTCGAGCTTTGTAAACCCAGCTACGCCTGCAACAGCTAGTAAAGCGAGTACACGAACCGGCACAGAAACCATCCGGATGCCCTTGTCGTTTGCGGGACAAAAAACTTAGGATGTGTTGTGAATGAAGACCAGATAATTCGTCGCAGAACTTTTGCGATCATAAGCCACCCCGACGCGGGCAAAACGACCCTGACGGAAAAACTTCTCCTGTATGGAGGAGCAATCCACCTCGCGGGGTCTGTAAAAGCGCGCCGGGCAGCGAGGCACGCGACGTCGGACTGGATGAAGCTCGAGCAGGAGCGCGGAATCTCCGTGACGTCCAGCGTCATGCAGTTTCAGTACGACGGTTACCACGTGAACCTGCTCGACACTCCGGGTCACGAAGACTTCTCCGAAGACACTTATCGAACGCTCGTCGCCGCCGATTCTGCTGTGATGCTTCTCGACAATCGACGGGGAGTCGAAGAGAGAACCCGCCAGCTCTTTGAGGTCTGCAAGAAACGGCGAATTCCGATTTTCACTTTCGTGAACAAGTGCGATCGAGCAGGTGAAGATCCGCTCAAGCTCGTGAGCGATGTAGAAGCTGATCTCGACATCAAGTGTCATCCTGTCACATGGCCGATTTTTCGTGAAGGAGTCTTCGTCGGCGTTTACGATCGTCGGCGTCAGCTCATCAATCTCTTCAGCCGCGATGAAGAACACGGAGCAACGCGCGCAGAAGTGACTGTTGGATCGCTCGAGTCAAAAGAGATTCGCGATCTGCTTGGACGAGAGGCGCACGAACAGCTGGTGCACGACATCTCACTGCTCGACGAAGCGGGACATCCCTTCGATCACGCTGAGCTTACCTCGGGAGAGCTGTCGCCGGTGTTTTTCGGAAGCGCACTCACGAACTTCGGACTCGAGCCGTTTCTCAAGGAATTCCTGGAGCTTGCACCGCCGCCGCTTCCGCGAGAATCGACGATCGGAGTGATCGAGCCGACAAATCCGGATTTCACCGGATTTGTTTTCAAGATTCAGGCAAACATGGACCCCAAGCATCGCGACCGTGTTGCATTTGTGAGAGTATGCTCGGGAGTGTTCGAGGCAGGAATGCAGGTGAAGCAGGTTCGCACAGGAAAATCACTGCGACTCTCGGCGCCTCAGCAATTCATGGCGCGAGAAAGAACCGCGATTGAAACAGCCTGGCCGGGTGATGTCGTAGGAGTGATGGACAGAGGGAATCTCCGGATCGGTGACACGCTGTCGGGAAACGGGGATCTCGAATTTCAGGGAATTCCCCGCTTTGCACCGGAGCATTTCGCGCGCATTGTGGTGAAGGATCCAATGAGGCGAAAGCAGCTCGACACGGGACTCAGGCAGCTCACGGAAGAAGGTGCGGCTCAGGTGTTCTTCACATCGGGAACTGACACCACAAGTCCGACGCCAATTGTCGGAGCGGTTGGACTGCTTCAGTTCGATGTGATGCTGTTCAGGCTGGAGAATGAATACGGAGTGCCTTGCAAACTGGAGCCGTTCGCGGGACGTTATCCGCGATGGGTTGTGGGACCGGAAGAAGACATTTTCCGAATCGCACGCGGTCACGGCACTACTCTATTGTATGATGTGAAGGGGCATCCGCTGATTCTGTTTCAGGATGCGTGGGCCATGAGGTACGCGCAGGAACGTGAAAAGACCATACAGTTCTTCGAGAACGCGCCGTAATCAAAGGAGAGACAATGACTGATGGCGACGGAAGGTTAAGAAGGTCGAAGTCGGACCGGATGATTGCCGGTGTGATCGGGGGGCTCGCTCGATATTTTGGATTCGATCCTACGCTTGCCCGAGTTCTCTACGTGATACTGTCGGTTGTATCCGTCGCGTTCCCAGGAATACTCGTCTACATCATTCTCTGGATAATCATGCCCGAAGAGGGAGAAATTCCCCGTTCGGAGATGTAACTACGGGTGGAACGACGGGCTTTGAGAACAGAAAAAAGCTCTCCCTCGACCACACCTCGCCGCTATAGAGACATAGCTACCAGAGTCTCGCGGATATGTGGTCGAGAGAGAGCTTTTTTCTGTTCTCAAAGCTCTTGTATTCCTAGGATGCCCTCAATCCCAAAAGGCGCCAGATTTTACGGGTGCCGGCCGCTTATGTAACCGGAACAGACGTCACAGCGTAGGTTATCCCATGCAAGCGACCACAGTCAGTCCAACTCCGACTCCGCCTCCGCAGCCAGCTGCACCGGCACCAGCCGGCACGCCAACGGTGACCTTCACAGGAACCGACGGCGCAACCCAGGTGCTTCAAGTTCCGATGACGCGACAGGCGCTGCGCGATCTGAAAGCGCAGCGAACAGAGCTGTCGAATCAGCTCACGAACGTCGCGAGTCGCAGGAAGAGAGTTTCGGATGAGCTGAGCCGGACTACCGATGCCTCGGCACGAGTGGGACTCGAGCAGCGACTTGGCGTGCTCGACAAGAGAATCGCTCAGATGGAGCTGGATCTCGCGACTACTGGCAAGCAGCTCGCCTCGGCGCCGCTTGGACTTACTTCAACGGGGGATCCAGTGAGAGGAGACATTCCTCAGAACGTTATGACGGTCGTCGGTGTCTTCACTGTCTTCGTTCTGTTTCCGCTCGCAGTTGCGGCTTCACGATTTATCTGGCGTCGCGCAAGCAAAGTACCAGCACAGACTGTTGCGCTCTCACCGCAGATCGACCAGCGACTGGAAAGATTAGAGCAGGGAGTCGATGCTATCGCAATCGAGATCGAGCGAATCACAGAGGGGCAGCGGTTCGTAACGAAACTGCTGGCCGAGCAGGACAGTCGAGAGAGACTTCCCGCGCCTTAAGGCGTGGGTCGTGACGAACCAAGGTCGAAGATGTAGAGCCATCTTCCGTCCGGCTCCTGCCGCCACACGGTGAAGTATTTATTGGCGATTGTCGGACCAGCTTTACCAGCACGCGGGCCGCTCGTGGAATTTCCGACAGTAAATGCGAGACCGCCCGTCCCGGCACCAAAGTCGCGACTCGGACGCCACCAGATTACGCGATCGGGCGAGTAATCCTTGAACGCTGCAGCAATTGCTTCAGGACCGCGCGGGAACTGTTCACCTCCGACGAGCATTCCATCCTCCGCAGCGTACTTCGCGAACGCGGGACCAGGACCTTCGGCGCCCATCATCGCAAACAGCGAATCAGCTTCCTGAGCTGCGGCCAATGACTTCGCTCCACTGGATGAGGTTGGAGAATGCGGCGCACCCGGAAGAACTGCGCTGTCGGCAAACGCAGATCCCTTCGGCGGACTGTCAGCGCGCTGAGTTCCCGCGACTTTCCATTTTCCGTTGCTGTCTTTCGTCCAGCACGTGAGATAAGTACCGCTCTTTGCGCTCTTCACACTGTCGAGCGTATTTATGAAAGTCGAATAGCCCATTGTGCATGCGAGCTTGCCGTCGGTGCTGACAACCGCGTGGGCCGGCGTCCACCGGTAAGAAGACTGTCCGCCATATCTCGCTACGAATGCCGCGCGCGATGCATCGGGTCCTTTGAGAATTGGCTGGCCTGGAATGAGAACGGCTGCACCCGGCTCGATCTGACTGAGAAATGCGGCGGCGCCATTCTTCGCGGCTGATGCGGCGAGAGCGCGATCTGCGGCAAGCACCTGAGCTTTCAAAGCTGTCGTGTCAGGATTTTGTGCGAGGGCGGGCGCAGAAAGAAGCGCGACGGCCATAAGCGTTCGGATTGTCATGACTGTAAGAATACGGCGGGCTGCCTCTACCTCAACGGTACCGATTGCAAAGATCTTGTCAGGGCCACTCATCTGGTGCACGACTTGTATTCGCCGTATGCTCACGCCGGGATCTTTATCGAGGGAACTGATGCGGCGAGTCGTAATGGGAATTGCAGCTGCAGCAACGCTGGCGCTTTTACCAATGAGCTCCAGTGCACAGAAGACGTCGCCGGTGTCATCGACACAGAAAGCGGTCTTTGCGCTCGAGGAAGAATGGACGCGAGCTCTCGTCAAAACTGATACTGGTGCATTCAAGCGACTAACAGTCCCCAACTTCGTTTACACCGAAGACAACGTTGTGATGAACCAGCGTGAGCTGATTCACGCCGTTGCAACGGGCGATAAAGTCGACTGGGCGGGCAATGAAGGGATGAAGCTGTACGATCACACACCAGTCGCAGTCGTTACCGGTATTCTCATAGTGAAGGGTCACGACAAGAAAGGAAAGAATTACACGAACAGATATCGTTTCACCGATACGTGGCTTTATCGGAATGGCAAGTGGCAGGCAATCGCAGCGCAGGATTATCTGATCCCGAAATGAAACGCATCGTATTTGTCGCGGTCCTGACCTCTATCGTCGCATGCAGTAAAGGCGAAAAAGCGGCGATCGATACTTCGCAGGTTTCCGCTGCTGGTCCAGCTAAACCCGTAGCCGGGGCGAAGATTGCTTTCCCGCACGCAGGACCTGCGGGAGAATGGCAGATGCCCGCAGGTGATTACTCGAGCTCACGCTACAGCGAGCTCAAGGAAATAACTGCTGCGAACGCGGCGGACCTCCACGCGTCGTGGACGTTCTCAACTGGTGTGCTTCGCGGTCACGAAGGCCAACCGCTGGTGATCGACAACACGATGTACATCATCACGCCATATCCGAACGTCGCCTACGCACTCGACTTGAAGCAGCCCGGGCAGCCGATGAAGTGGAAGTTTCGTCCCGAGAACGCGCAGCAGGCAGCAGGTCGTGCATGCTGTGATGTCGTGAATCGAGGTGCGGCGTACGCAGATGGAAAGATTTTCTACAATCTTCTCGACGGACATACAGTTGCCGTCGATGCGAAAAGCGGGAAACAGGTATGGCGCACGAGAATGGGAGATCTCGCGAAAGGCGAGACCATCACCATGGCGCCGATTGTCGTGAAAGGAAAAGTTCTGGTCGGCTCGAGCGGTGGAGAGATGGGAGTGCGAGGGTGGATCGCAGCTCTCGATGTTGAAACAGGAAAACCGGTTTGGAAAGCGTACAACATTGGCCCCGATGCCGATGTAAAAGTGGGACCGAAGTTCAAGCCCTTCTATGCACACGATCGCGGCAAAGACCTCGGCGCAACATCATGGCCGGGTGAGACGTGGAAAACCGGTGGCGGTGCAGTGTGGGGATGGCTCTCCTATGATCCGGACCTCAACCTGGTCTATCACGGAACGAGCAATCCGGGTCCGTGGAATCAGGATCAACGCCTTGGAGACAATAAGTGGACGGCATCGCTCATCGCGCGTGATGCCGACACTGGTGAAATGGTTTGGGTTGTTCAGATCTCACCGCACGATCTGTGGGACTACGACGCGGTGAACGAAAACATTCTCGTCGACCTTCCCATCAAAGGATCGATGAGAAAAGTGCTCGTGCATTTCGATCGCAACGGATTCGAGTACACGATCGATCGAGCGACGGGAGAGATACTTCTCGCCGAGCCTTTCGTTCCCATGAACTGGTCGGATGGAATCGATCTCGCGACGGGGAGGCCAAAGATCAAGCCGGAGAAGATGACGTCGGAAGGAAAGAACGTGAAAGACATCTGCCCAAGTCTCGAGGGTGGAAAGAATCAGCAGCCCGCAGCGTTCTCTCCGCAGACGGGATTGTTCTACGTGCCGACGAACAATCTCTGCATGGATTTCGAATCGCGTCGCGTCACGTATATCGCGGGCACTCCATTCATTGGCGCGAATGCTCCGGAGAAAGGCGGACCTGGTGGATATCGCGGTGAATTCATGGCATGGGATGCGACAACCGGAAAGAAAAGGTGGGGAATCAAGGAGCCGTATCCGGTGTGGGGCGGCGCGCTTGTCACTGCAGGCGGTGTCGTGTTCTACGGCACGCTCGACGGATGGTTCAAAGCAGCAGACGCGCGAAGTGGAAAGGTGCTGTGGCAGTTCAAAGTCGGATCAGGCGTGGTCGGCAATCCAGTCACGTACACCGGTCCGGATGGAAAACAGTATGTCGCGATCTATGCGGGAATCGGTGGCGACATGGGACTTCTAATCGCAGGGGACGTGGCCGCAAACCTGCCATATGATGTAAGACAGCGCGGGACAACATTGCCGGATCTCTCGCGCTGGACGAGCTGGGGCGGATATCTGTTCGTGTTCTCGCTTTGACGGAGCCGACATCATGAAGCACAAACTCGAGCTTGTTGCACTGATGATGAGCGTTGCTGCAGCAAACGCATGCAACGAGTCGAGCGCTGCACAAGGAACGGACGGCGGTGACGGACTGCGTTTCGTGAATCATCCCGAGAACCTCGGTGTCGGATTTCCACTTAGCGGAGCTCTGCTGGAGCCACGCAATCCGTACGCAGGGAACAAGCAGGCTATTGCAACTGCGGCGAAGCTGTTCATCGATTACAACTGCATCGACTGTCACGGAGCGGATGGTGCCGGTGCAATGGCGCCGAGCTTTCAGGATGGCCGCTGGCATTTCGGCGGGACTCCCGGCGCTGTGTTCGAATCGATCTATCAGGGAAGGCCTGATGGAATGCCTGCCTGGGGCGGGAGAATTTCCAACGATCAGATCTGGATGCTGACTGCTTATGTTCAGTCTCTTGCCAAATCCGACGTCAGCACTGAGGACTTCTCAGGCGTAACTATTGAAAGAACTGGTCATTAATCAAAATCAACTACGGAACACCGTTCTCACACGGATTTACACGGACACTAACGGACTAACTACGGAAACTTCTTTCATTGGTTTGAACAACACAAAAACATCATGGTCTTGTGCAGTTAGTCCGTCAGTGTCCGTGTAAATCCGTGTGAGAGCGGTGTTCCGTAGTTCCGCTCTTCCGATCCGATATGTACTTATTGAAATCCATAGAAGAACTTTTTGCTCCGTGGCAATCGGCATACAGCGATTCGGCGATTTTATCGATAATTGTCACTGCACTGCACCTCATCGGGATGCTTGTCGGTGGCGGACTCGCCATTGCTGCAGACAGGGCAACATTGCGAATTTCACATGAACAACCGGGTGAAAGGGAACGGCATCTGGGAGAGCTGAACGCGATTCATCGGCCCGTTCTGATCGCCCTTGCGGTCCTCTTTCTCACCGGTGTCCTGATGGTCACATCAGACATCGAGACTTTCCTCAACTCACCAGTTCTCTGGATCAAGCTGGGATTGGTGGCTCTTCTGGTGCTCAACGGTGTAGTACTCGAGCGCACGGAAACATCGCTGCGGCGAGGTACGGAGACGTCATCATGGGGAAAGCTCCGCGTCGCAGCGATGTGCAGCATCGGACTCTGGATTGCGACACTGGTGGCAGGCGTTGTTCTTGTAAACGCTGCCTGATTACATAGACAAAAAACCTCGATGCATCAGAACAACGAACACGATTGCAACGCCTGCCCTATAGCGCCTTCGACGAGACGTGATTTCGTCCGTGATGCTGCAGCACTGGGAGTAGCAGGAGTTCTGGCGACACTCGGCATCAGTCGCAGCGCGGCTGCACTGCCAGTCAGTATGACCGAAGCTCTCTCGCGATCGAGAGACACGCTCAACTATGCGATTCCGGCAAAGGATGGCGTGCAGATCGACAAGGACAACGAAGTCATCCTCGTGCGATGGCAGAACAATGTCTATGCGTTCAATCTCTCGTGCCCGCACCAGCATACACAGCTTCGCTGGAATGACGCAGTGAAGGAATTCCAGTGCCCGAAGCACAAATCGAAATACACTCCGGTGGGAAGCTTCATCTCAGGACGTGCGACGCGCGGAATGGATCGCTTTGCGATTCAGCGCCAGGGCGCGAATGTCGTGATCGATGTCGACAAGATGTACGAAGAAGATGAAAACGAAGCGGAGTGGAAGGCCGCGTTTGTAAAAGTCGCTTAGCTCACGACTCCAGAATACTTCTTACCTCGACAAGCTCCGGCTCGGTCAAATCCCAGTCAGCTGCGTGTGCGTTAGCCTTAATCTGTTCCGGTGACGTCGCTCCTGCGATAACAGACGAAACCATCGGGCGTTCCAGCAGCCATGAGAATGCAAGCTCGAGAATCGTGTGACCATGCGATTCCGAGAACGCAATCAGCTTCTCGACTTTGTCCAGGTTCTGATCCGTCAGAAGCTCGCCATGCCAGCCTGACGTTATTCTCGCACCAGATGGTGGCGCTTTTCCTTTCCGGTATTTTCCGGTGAGGAGACCGTTCGCTAAAGGGAAATACGGAATGAACGCGACACCAAGAGCTGCGCATTCAGCAAGAATGCTCTCTTCGGGCTCGCGGTGCAGGAGGCTGTATTCGTTCTGAACACTCACAAAGCGAGCGGCACCCGGCTTTGCACAAGTGTCGGCTTCATGCAGCTCCTCTGCAGAAAAGTTCGAGCAGCCTATCTCCCTGACTTTTCCGCCTTTCACGAGCTCGTCCAGGGCGCCAAGAGTGTCTGCGATGGGAACAGTCTCATCCGGCGTGTGCAGCTGGTAGAGATCGATATAGCTCGTACCCAGCCGGCGCAGGCTGTCTTCAGCAGCGCGCTTCACGTACTCCGGCCTCGCACCTTTTCGCTCGGCATCGACTTTCATGCCGAATTTGGTAGCGATGATGACACTTTCGCGCCGTTTCCCTAAAGCGCGGCCGAGGAATTCTTCAGACTTCGTGGATCCGTAGGTATCGGCAGTGTCGAAGAAATTGATTCCCTCGTCGAGTGCCGCATTCACTACCTTTGCTGTGGCCTTTTCGTCGAGGCGTCGGCCGAAGTTGTTGCACCCGATGCCGACAACTGAGACATCGAGTCTCCCGATTCGTCTTTTCTGCATGATCAGGTTTCGAATGAGAAAATCGTGCCGCTTCCTGTTGTTTATCGGCCTTGCAAGCTGCGCCTCTCGACCGGTAAAGCGGGCTGACGAGCCGATTGCGTCAGCGGTTGCAGTCGCGACGTTCGACAGTCTGTGGAGCAAAGTGCGCAGCACGTATGTCGATACCGCATTCGTTTCGACGAAATGGGCGGACATGCGCGCAAGCCTTCGTCCACGCGCTCAGGCAGTGACGACAAGAGATGAGCTCGACAAAGTTCTCGCAGACGCGCTCGCGTACATCCCGGATTCGCACTTCTACCTGATCCCCGCGCGCATCGCGACTGATGAGCCGAATCCCAAAACAGCAGATGGAAGAGGCACTGTTGGCCTCGCAGTTCGAGTTGCAGATGGAAACGTCGTTGCATGGAGAGTGGAGAACGGCAGTCCCGGATGGAATGCCGGAATACGTCCGGGTCAGCGGATCAGGAAAATCGAAGGCAGAGATACCGACAGCGCGATAAAACATGTGCGCGCTCTGCCGGACCCGGCGCAACCGCGCGCACTCGCAAACATGCTTCACAGTTTGAATGGTCACCTGTCGCCCGCCGTTGGTGACACGGTGCACATTCTGGCTGATCAGGAAAAAAATCTCGTCGCGATTCCCGCACGCGGTCTCGTATCGCAATTCGGGAATCTTCCGCCGCTGGCAGGACTCGTCACAACCGACACGATATCGACGCGAAGTGGATGCGTTGGATTGATCGCGTTTAACATCTGGCTTCCGGAGCTTGGGTCGCAGCTCGAGAAAGCAGTCGATGCCGTTCGCACATGCGAAGGAATAATCGTCGACCTGCGCGGCAATCCCGGAGGACTCGGCGCAATGGTAATGGGATTCGGCGGATATTTCGTCGATACGGCCCAGTCGCTTGGCGCGATGCGATCGAGGCAGGTCGTGCTCAACTTCGTGATAAACCCGAGAGGGTCCAGGTCGGACGGCACAAAAGCCAAACCGTTCGACGGTCCGATGGCAATTATCGTCGATCCGATGTCGGCCAGCACATCGGAGATTTTTGCGGCCGGAATGCAGCGGATCGGGCGGGCGCGCGTCTTCGGAGAGAGAAGTGCAGGGGCTGCTCTTCCGGCAATGATGGAACGTCTTCCCTCGGGAGATGTATTCGTTCACGCGGTGGCGGATTTCACCGATCCCAGAGGTCGGAGAATCGAAGGGTCGGGAGCGGAGCCCGACGAAATTGTGCCGCTCCGTGCCCTTGACCTAGAGGCCGGACGAGACGCACCCGTTGAGGCCGCTGTAAGGTGGATAACCTCGGCAAAAAAGTCTTAGGACGACCCCACGTTCGCATTTAGCTTTGTACCCAAACCTGTTTTCAGAGAGACCCCATGATTCGTAATTCAATTCGCTGGACCGGCGCTTTGCTGCCTCTTGTTGCGGCTGCTCAGCTCGCCAGCGCGCAGGCTTTACCTCCTGCAGCATCACTTCTTGCCAAGCACGCTGCTGCAGTCGGTGGGCCTGCCTACCTGAACGCAAAGTCGATCGTCACCAAGGGCGCGATGTCGATGCCCGCCGCTGGAATCAACGCGACGTTCCAGATGACCCAGCTTTCTCCGAATCTCATGCAGATGGTCACGACCATCCCGGGCATGGGAGAAGTTCAGGTTGGGTTTGACGGGACCAACGGATGGTCCGCTGATCCAATGCAGGGACCGCGGCTTCTTTCAGGTGCAGAGCTGGATCAGATGAAGGACGATGCTGATCGTCGCGCGAACCTCCGTTCCGCCGAGCTGTTTTCGGCGATGGAGACCGTGAAGGATACGACGATGAACTCCGAGCGCTGCTACCTGGTCAAGCTGACGTGGAAGTCTGGTCGCCAGACGTCTGACTGCTTCAGCGCAGCTACCGGATTGGTGATCGGCTCATTCAGCACACAGAAGACCTCGATGGGAGAAGTTCCGGTGGTGACGACGTTCTCCGATTACAAGAAGTTCGGTGGCGTGACTGTTCCCACCAAGACCGTGCTCGAGGTTATGGGTCAGCAGCAGATCCTGACGATCGCTTCGGTCGACTTTGGCGATGGCACGGGAGTGGTGATTGCTCCGCCCCCTGCGGTTGCTGCTCTTATCAAGAAGTAATTAGTAGCTGATAGTTACTAATACAACTTTATCTTCGGCAATTGCGTAGACCCTGTCGTTTTCGGCAGGGTCTACGTCTGCCAGGCCGGTAAAATCCCCGAATGCCGGCAGGATTGCGTAATCCTTCCCGAAGAAGAAACACGGTAAGCGTTCGCTCTGTCTCGCGGGCCCATGAATGCGAATGGCGGGATGTACGTGACCAGCAACTACGTACGCCTCTGGATCAGTTGCCGGGTGATGTGCGAAGGAAAAAGGCGCAATGCGCAAGGGCGCGTCGACACAATCGAAGCACAGCTCAGGCGGTGGATCGCCTGCTCTTCGATCGTGGTTGCCTCTTACGAGAATTACTTCGAGGTCAGGATGCCTTTTTCGCCATTGCTCGAGCGCGCTAAACATCTCCTTCGATCTACCAGGCTTTGCATGTAAGAGGTCGCCGAGGAAGATCACTTTGCTCGGGTTTGTTTTCGCGATTAACGATTCAAGCCTGTTGATCGCTTCGTTTGTTGTCCCTCGCGGAACGGGAATTCCGCCAGCGCGAAATGTCGCAGCCTTGCCCCAATGAGGGTCGGCGATCAACAGCGCACTTTCCCTGTGCCAGAATGCAGCGCGCTCAGCGTAAAGTGTCAGCTTTTCGCCTCTCACTTCGATGTCGGTCAACCCGCGGCTCTCTCGAGTGTGCGCTGCATTCTGCGTATTCGATCGGCGAGCTTCTCTGACGAAACTTTCTCCCTGGTTCGATCTATCAGCAATGGAAATGCGAGTGGTGGAGTACGTGGTGGATTCGTAAGGATCACTCGAGCGGCTGAAATTCGCTGAAGAGTGTGACCAAGTCTCGTGCGCTCTAGCTGGCGCTCCAGAACTTCGCGATGAGCCTGTGACAAAAGCATGTTGCCGGCATCGTAACGTCTGAAAACATCGAAGAACAATCCGCTCGACGCCTGAAGCTGACGCGCACTCTTTCCCGAATGCGGGAACCCGGGGAAAACGAGACCAGCCACACGAGCGATCTCTCTGAACTGACGCTTCGCCATCTCGGTCGCATTGAGGGATGCGGGAATGTCATCCACCAGATTCGATGAATCGAGCAGACCGGATTCCAGCGCCCGCTCTATCGGTGCTTCATCGGGAGAAAGAAGCTCGAAGCCGTAATCGTTGAACGACATCGAGAACGTTATCGGTTGAATTCGTGAGATGCGCCACCCGAACAGTGCCGCAAGCCCCTCATGAACAAGCCGCCCTTCGAACGGAAAGAAGAAGAGATGAAATCCCTCGCGCGTTTTTACTTTTTCAATGAGAAACTCACCTGGCTTTGGAATGCGGGACCATTTTCGCTGTACCTGGAGGATTGGACGAAGTGCTTCCATCTCGGGACCGCGAAAAATTCCTTCCGCCGCTTCGCCGAGTCGATTTCGCAGTGCCGATGAAAGACTCGGTGACATGGGAAGCCTGCTTCCCTGCCATCGCGGAATAGAGCCACTCACGTTCGGTGCGCGGCGAACCCATGCAACCATATCGCGCACTCGAACGAACTCGAGAGGAGTTCCCGCGAACACGAATCGATCACCGGGTGAAAGCCGCGCAATGAAGGATTCTTCGACTGTGCCAAGTCTGGAGCCGCGAAGATACTGAATGCCGATATGCGCGTCGCCGACAATCGTGCCGATGGACATGCGATGTCTTCGCGCGATTGTTCGATCTTCAACGCGCCAGATACCATCGTCACCCGGAACAACCTTCGAATATTCCGGATAGCCTTCGAGTGCAGCTCCGCCGTTGCTTACGAAGCCAAGCACCCAGCTCCATTCGTCGTCGGGCAAGTCTGCAAAGGCCTGCGTCTGTCTTACTTCGTGCAGCAGCTCGCCCGGCTTGAATCCTTCGCCAGCCGCAATCGTCACGACATGCTGCGCGAGAACATCGAGAGGGCGAGTGACCGGATAGCGTGATTCGATCGCACCAGCTTCCATTCCATCACGGGCAGCGGCGACTTCGATGAGCTCGAGCGTGTGTGTAGGAACGCACGTAACTCTGCTCGCAGCGCCGGGGCGATGTCCGCTTCGACCGGCACGCTGAAGCAATCTCGCAATTCCTTTCGGACTTCCAATCTGAAGCACGCGATCGACCGGCGAGAAATCGACGCCGAGGTCGAGGCTCGATGTCGCGATTACACAGCGCAGTCGTGCAGTGCGAAGCCCTTCCTCGACCCACTCTCTTCGTTTTCGATCGAGAGAGCCATGGTGCAGCGCGATTGTTCCCGCCCAATCCGGACGCTCGGCGAGAATTGCCTGATACCAGATCTCGGTTTGCGAGCGCGTGTTGGTGAAAACGATCGATGTCTCGCCTTCTTCGATTGCAGCAACTACCTGCGAGACCATCTGCGTTCCGAGATGTCCCGCCCACGGAAATCGCTCGATGACAGGCGGGATCAATGAATCGACGATTACTGTCTTCGGCTCGACCCCACGAACAATTCGCGATCGTGACGGGCGTGATCCAAGCAGTGTCGTCTTGGCTTCTTCGAGATTTCCAATCGTTGCTGAGAGTCCCCATGTGCGAAGCCGTGGACAGATTCCGCGCAGGCGCGCGAGGGCGAGCTGCGTCTGCACTCCACGCTTGGATCCCATCAGCTCATGCCATTCATCGACAACAATGACTCTCAGCTCGGCGAATTGTTCGGAAGCCATCTCGCGCGAAAGAAGAAGAGATAGACTCTCAGGAGTGGTGACGAGTGCGGTTGGAAGTTGACGACTCTGCCTCGAACGCGATGCGGCGCTGGTGTCTCCGGTTCGCGTTTCGACTGTCCATGGAAGCTCGAGATCGGATACAGGCTCGAGGAGCGCACCCGCGGTGTCTGCAGCAAGCGCGCGCAGCGGTGTGATCCATAGAACGCGGAGGGGAAGGGAAGAGCTGCGAGTGCGTTTCCTGGAAACCTTCAAGTGTGGCTCGCTCAGGTACTCCAGCAGTGCAGCCCACCACGCAGCGTATGTCTTTCCAGTTCCAGTCGCGGCGTGAATGAGTCCGCTCTCACCGGCGACGTATGCTTCCCAGACTTCGCGCTGAAAATCGAAAGCATGCCAGCCGCGTGATTCAAACCACTCATCGGCTGCGCGAACATCAGTCACGAGCTTCTGCCTTCCGCTGTTGTGAGTAAGGCACGCAATGAATCGAGGGTGTCGGCTTCGCTTGCAGGCTTGTCTTTTCTCCACCGGAGAATTCGTGGGAAACGAACTGCGATTCCCGATTTGTGTCGCGGTGAAGCCTGGATTCCCTCAAATCCAAGCTCGAACACCTGCTCCGGTTTTACGGAACGCACAGGGCCGAACTTCTCAACGGTATTCCGCCTGATCCACGCATCCATCTCGCGAATCTCAGCATCAGTGAGACCGGAATACGCTTTTGCGAAAGGCACGAGAGTATCGCCGTCTCGTACAGCGAAGGTGTAATCCGTATGCAGCAATGCGCGACGACCGTGACCGGGCTGTGCGTAGATCATCACTGCATCGACTGAGTACGGCTCGAGCTTCCACTTCCACCAACCCCCTTTCCTCCGGCCTACTCCGTAATGCGAATCGAGCCGCTTGAGCATCAGCCCTTCTGATCCCAATTCGCGCGCCTTTTCCTTTTGTGCCCGTATCTCATCCCAGGTTGCAGCCTCAGCGATTGGAGATATCAACAAGCGGGATTCCGCATTTGTCGACCGTACGAGATTCGCGAGCTCCTGTCGCCTCCAGGAAAGCGGACGTTCGCGAACATCTTCACCATTCAGCTCGAGCAGGTCGTATGCAACGAGCGATATCGGAACCTCCGATCGAATCTTTGCCGTGAGATTCTTTCGGCCGATTCGCCGCTGTAATTGCGCGAACGGCAGTGGACGATCATCGCGCCACGGAAGAATTTCGCCATCGATGACAGTTCCATCGGGAAGCCATTCGGCTGCTTCTACCAATTCGGGAAATCGCTCAGTGAGAAGATCATCTCCACGTGACCAGATATAGGTCGAACCTTTTCGACGAATGAGCTGCGCTCGTATTCCATCCCATTTCCATTCGGCCTGCCACTCTTCGACAGCACCAAGCTCCTCGAGCTCGCCCTCTAATGCGTATGCGAGATAAAACGGATAAGGGCTCGACTCCGCCGGTGCTTCTGTTCCTTCGGCGACGAGCTGCCGATAAGCATCGGTGGTTGGCTTCCAGTCACCGGCGAGCCGATGTGATATGGTTCCTTCGGGAACTGCACTCGCTCGCGACAATGCCCGCACCATAAGGGACTGCGACACACCAACGCGAAAGCTGCCAGTGATGAGCTTGTTCCAGACAAATCGCTCGATGCCGCCCAGCGATCGCCATGCATCCAGCACGATTGCCTTTTGTTGTTCTTCTGATGCGCCACCAATCGCAAGCAGCTTTTTGCGCACCCATTCATCGAGAGATGCATCGCTGGATGACGGACTGTCAGGAAGCAAGAGCGCGATTGTTTCCGCGAGATCTCCAACAGCGTGATACGACTCCTCGAACAGCCAGTCGGCGATTCCTGACTCTTCCATCGCCCACGTTGCGAGCAATCGAACGGGAACGAGTCGCTTTGGTCTGCCTCCGCTCAGAAACCAGACTGCCCATGCTGCATCCGCAGGATCGGCGTGAGTGAAGTAGCGACTCATCGCATCTACTTTCTCGTTTGTGCGCGTAGTTGCGTCAATCTCAGAAAACAGCTTCGCGAATCTTTTCATTCGGGCGAAGCCTCGTCATCAGGAACCACATCTTCCTGCAGCTCGCTTTCGCCTTCTCCTTCCCACCTGCTTGCGAGCGAATCTGCATCGAGTCCCTTCTCGCGAAGTGCGCGAACCACCTGATCCCGATAACCGTGAGTGACAAGCACACGCTCGGCGCCGGTTTCTTCTATTGCCGACATGAGAGCGGGCCAGTCAACATGATCTGAGAGAACGAAACCGCGATCGACGGAGCGTCGTCGTCGTGCACCGCGAACACGCATCCATCCGGATACGAATGCAGTCGACGATGTTCCGAATCTGCGAAGCCATGTCGATCCACCAGCCGACGGAGGTGCCAAGATCAACGCACCCGTCCAGTCATGCCCTTTTGCGACTGATCCAGCATACGTAGTCGGCGGCAGCGCTACACCTCCATCACGGTAATCGTGGTTCAGTCGCTCGACTGCGCCGTGAGTGTAGAACTCTCCTTCCGCTATATCGGCCAGACCGGCCAGAACGCGCTGTGCTTTGCCGAGTGCGTAGGCGAACACAATCGATGCGCGTCCAGCTTCGCGATTCGCTCGCCACCATTGAGCAATGTCATCGAACGTGTCCGACTGCGGCGTCCACCTATATATAGGAAGGCCGAACGTCGACTCGGTGATGAACACATCGCATCGAACCGGCTCGAAGGGAGTGCACGTTGGATCGGGCTCGGTTTTGTAGTCGCCTGATACAACCCATCGCTCACCGCGATAGATCACGCGGATTTGAGCAGAGCCGAGGATGTGACCTGCGGGGTGGAAGGAGAGTGTCACACCGTTGATGTGGAATGTCTCGTTCCAGTTTTTCGTTGTGATATTCGCATTGTAGATGCGTGTGCGAAGCACGCGCTCGCATTCAGTGGAGCAGACGTACGTGCGTGATCCCCAGCGCGCGTGATCGCCGTGGGCATGTGTGATGATGGCGCGGTCTACCGGCATCCACGGGTCGATATAGAAGTCGCCGGGCTGGCAGTAGAGTCCGCGTTCAGTCGTGCGCAGAAGGTCAGGCATTCGCAGTGACGAAGGGGCAGGATTTGCGCCTGTCAGGGGCTCCAATTTGACATTAATTGTTATAACACCTATAATTAAAACAAGAAAATTCCGGGAGAGGTCATGTATCAGAGGATTGGCTCGCCGACGCAGGCGCAAATTGCGCTCGGACTAATTCGCATCGTTGCTGGCGTGATTTTCTTTGCCCACGGATACCAGAAGTTCTTTATGATGGGACTCGACGGGGTCACGGGTTTCTTCACGCAGGTCGGTGCGCCTCTGCCGGGAATCAGCGCGATTGTCGTTTCGTCGGTCGAGCTGGTTGGCGGGCTGATGCTGGCGGCTGGAATACTGACTCGCATCGTGGCGATTCCACTTGCGATAGACATGGCAACCGCGATCGTTCTCGTTCACTCAAAGCACGGCTTTTTCGTCCCGATGGGGATCGAGTTCGTTACACTTCTCCTCGTGTCGGCAGTTGCAATGGTGATCGGAGGGCCGGGAGCCTTCTCCATTGATAAACGAGGAGCGGGGAGTTGACTCAAATTGGAATGGCACCGCCGGGATTCAGGCTTCCTGATAACACGCATATCGACAGCGTGACACTTCAGGTTGCTGATCTCGACAGGTCGATCGCCTACTACAAGGGCGTGCTCGGAATGCACGTGCTGAATCGAAGCGACGATCGCGCTGAGCTTGGATCAGAGCGTGATAATCGCGCTTTGATCAAGCTGATCGAGAATGCGGATGCACAGCCGGTTCCCCGGCGCGGACTCTTAGGTCTCTACCATTTCGCTATTCTGCTGCCCGATCGCGCTTCTCTCGGGCGATTTGTCGCGCACCTCGGTGAGATTGGTGCGTACGCAGGAATGTCGGATCATCTAGTGAGTGAAGCAGTCTATCTCACGGACCCCGATGGTCTCGGAATCGAGGTGTATGCAGATCGCCCGCGTGAAACGTGGAGACTTCTCGACCGGCAGCTCGAGATGACAACGAAGCCTCTCGATGTTGCCAGCATCCTTGCCGCTGCAGAAGGAAAGAAGTGGGATGGAATGCCTGCGGGCACAAAGATTGGTCACGTGCATTTCTACGTCGGCAATATCGACGAAGCTGCGCGCTTCTATCACGAAGGACTGGGCATGGACAAGATCGTCTGGAACTATCCGGGCGCATTGTTCATGTCAGCTGGCGGATATCATCATCACGTCGGAACGAACACGTGGGCAGCAGGCGCGCGCCCAGCATCAGATGCAGATGCGCGCCTTCTGGAATGGGAGCTTGTGGTTCCGGATGCGAATGCGGTTCAAGGTGCGGCAGCAAGCATCGCAACCGCAGGCTTCACTGTAACGCCAGACGGTGATGCGATGCTTGCTTCAGACAACTGGGGAATCACGCTGCGGCTTCGGGCTACTTCCTGACGGCCTCGGTGATGAAGACGCGGACTGTATCGGGTCCGGTTGTCTGGTAGTGGGCAGTCGTTCGGCCCATCATCTTTCCGTCCACCTCGAAGACAGCTGAGTTCGTCCGGACTTTGAGACCTTTTCGAACATCGCTGTCGAACCAGTCTGTCTCGAGAAGAACTGTGTCGCCGTGAATCGCGGTCACTCGCTGATGAACCGGCTTCCCTTTCGGGAACTGGAAGGTCCAGTCGGTAGTGTCCGTGTTATTCAGCACGTACGTCGTTGCGACTGAATCTTTACCTTCAGGTTTCGCGGTGACGTTCCAGATTCCGGCCAGATGACCCAGTGACACTGGCTCAGGACCGGCGGGAGCGGCGGCGGCCGCGGTGGTGTCCGCAGGCGGGGCACTTTCTTTTGCGGTGCATGCAACGGTGAGTACTGCGCATCCGAGTAAGGCTGCAATACGCATCGAAACTCCGCGTTGGAATGGGAGGGCAAACGTACGAGAGACGAGACATTTCGGATAGATCCGTCGCCCATTCAGGGAATGGGCGTGTTTGCCATACAGCGGATACCTGCAGGAACGAGACTGATCGAATACACGGGAGAGCGACTAACTCCGACTGAGGCGGATGCCCGATACCCGGATGATGAAGCCTCGCGTCATCACACATATCTCTTCGCAATAGATGATGACATCGTCATCGATGCCGCAGTCAACGGGAATGATGCGAGGTTCATCAATCACTCCTGCGACCCCAACTGTGATGCGGTCATAGATGACAAGCGAATCTGGATCGAAACCATTCGCGATGTGGAACCCGGCGAAGAGCTTTCGTATGATTACGCCTACGTTCTCGATGAGCGACACACGCCCGCAGCAAAGAAAAGGTTTCCATGCAACTGCGGATCGGTGAAGTGCAGAGGGACGATACTCGCGAAAAAGAGGTGAGCCCCCACCTGTGGAGGAGTGACGATGCGCTCTGTCTCCCTAGTTCTTGCTTTATCCCTGACCGTAACCGCGTGCAGTAACCCTCGAGATCTATCCAAGGAGCTGAAGCCCGGAAGCGGCTTCATACAAGTCCCCGGCGGACGCGTCTGGTACAACGTGGTTGGAACTGGTCACAGAACACCGCTGCTTGTGCTCCACGGTGGACCAGGTGCGTCGAGCTACTATCTGAAACCGCTCGGAGCACTGGGTGATGATCGTCCCGTAATCTTCTACGATCAGCTGGGTGGTGGTCACTCCGACAAGCCAATGGATTCCACTCTCTGGACGATGGAGCGGTTTGTTCAGGAGGTGACAGCCGTTCGCGAAGCGCTGGGACTCGAGCGAGTGCACATCATGGGTCATTCATTCGGTACGCTCATTCTGGCGGACTATCTCAAGACGAAGCCAAAGGGAGTGAGAAGCGCAATATTCGCGAGCCCGGTTCTCGATGTTCCTGGATACATAGAGGACGCGGCGGCTCTCCTGAAGAAATTCCCGGATTCTACTCAGCGCATTATCGCTGATGCGGAGAAGAACGGGACCACTAACTCAGCGGCGTATCAAACGGCAATGATGGATTTCTACCACGTCCATGTGGCGCGCAAGCTGCCGTGGTCGGCTGATCTCGACAGCACAATCACACAGCTGAATCCCGGACCATACGTCTACATGCAGGGGCCAAGCGAGTTCACAATCACCGGTACGCTCAAGAACTACAATCAGACTGCGTCGCTGAAGGACATCACCATCCCGACGCTGTTCATGTCAGGCGAGTTCGATGAAGCAGTTCCGTCGAGAGTAGAAAGTTTTCAGAAAATGACGCCGGGCTCGAAGCTCGAGATAGTTCCCAACGCGGCGCACATGACAATGCAGGATCAGCCTGAAGCAGTCATCAAGATCCTGAGAGACTGGTTTCGCAAAGTGGAGGAGTAAGGCCGAATGCTGATTTCTGGATGCTGACGGTCAGCATTCAGCATTCAGCATCAGTTCTTAGGGATGCCACCCCAGGCATTTACGACTGCTTCGCCCATTCGCCCGATAGTAAGATGCGCTTCGGTATCGGGCGAATAGCGCTGATCCACGTTCTCTTTCGTTAGAACGCAGGCGACGATGCGGTTGCGCAGATAGTACAGCGAGCATTCAGTCCGCACCTGATCGGTCTCACCACTTTTGTGGGCAGCGCGCACTCCGTACACATATCGCTGAAGCTTCTCGCCATTCTCGTTGTGCTCGAGAATGTCGAGCATTGCTGAATCGGAAGCAGGATTCACTGCTTTTCCCTGAGCGAGAAGCTGGAATAGCGTCGCCATCTCATTCGGCGTGGTAACTCCGAGTCCGTATTTGACTGAGCTGTCCATTGCGATGCTCGAAACCCTCAAAAATGATTTCGAGTGAACGCGCGTATCGTGAAGTCCGAGCGAATCCATCTTGTTCCAGACGCGACGGATGATGATTCGATCGAGGAGAAGGTTCGTCGCAGTGTTGTCACTGATGGTAATCATCAGCCAGGCAGCGTCACGCACCGTGAGAATCGTTCCGTTGTGCAGATACTGAATGATCCCCGAGCCAGGAACCTGATCGATTTTCAATACTGTGATCGGATCGTCGAGTGAGAGCTGTCCCTTCGCGACGAGATCGTAGACCGTGACAAGTATGGGAACCTTGATGAGACTCGCAGTTGGAAACTTTTCGTCGCCACGACGACTGATGCGAACGTTGTTGTCGACGTCGATGACGCTGTATCCAACAACGCCATGATGAGCATCGGCAATCGAGTCGAGCTTATGACGGAGCGCGGTAGTGTCCGCGCGCATTGGAGGAAGCTTTGTCGGAGGTGTCTGTCCACTTGCGACAGTGGCTCTCGAACAGCCAAGCGCCGCCGTGAGAGCGGCGGCGCTGGCGAGAATTCTTAAAGTGCGAATCATCCGAGAGGCAGACAACCTGATGCTTTCTGTTCCGGTGTCAGGACATTGAGAATCTTTTCGCGCAGGTCTTTACGCGCAGTCTCGAGACGCAGCATTGGAGCACGAGCCTTCTCGAGAATTGCGGTGACTTCGTCGCGCGACTTCCCGGCTCTGATTGCAGCTGCGGCTTCCTCGAGAATCGCTTTCACTGCATCAAGATCTGCCTTGTTCTGAGTCTGGAAAGCGACTTCCAATGCGTGAATTTGTGCTTTCTGTGCATCGGTCAGTGGCGGGAACCTGTCGGGCCTGCAGCCACGCGGCGAATGCGCAGCGATCCATGCACGCTGCTCCGGCGTGAGAACCGCATCGATATCCGCCTTGAGCTTTGCTTCGGCGGCAGCCAGGCGGGCGATTATTGGCGCTCCGCCGGCAAGAATTGCCTGAACTTCGCTTCGCGGTTTCTTCGCCTCGATGGCCTCCCGCGCTTCGTGAAGAATTGCGCCGAGCGCTTCCCGGTCAGCCCTGGTTGCCTGCTGGAATGCTTCGACGAGCGACCTTATCTGCGTTTTCTGCGCATCCGACAGCTCGAGCTCATCGGGGAGACCATTGACGAGGCGATCCTGATAGCCCTGGGCGTCATATCCACCGGTAGTGGTCAGCGCGGTGCCAAACGCTCCTGCCTCGAGGAGCGTCAGGTCGGCATTGTCGGGTGACGTCGTGTCACTCGAACATGCCGTAAGTGCGAATGCAGCTGCAGCGAACCAGGCTAACCTGCGCATCGGTACCTCCTCGATTTGGGCGTCGTCTTTCCGCGTTTGACGCACCCGAACGCCTTTACGTTAAGGAAATCCGCATGCTGGCGCGACACCGGGCCTGCTACTTGCGCCCTTTTTGTCTCCTAACCGAAAGAAAGGGGAACACCCCGGAGGGCTGGAATGATGCGCAAACAGTGGAGTCGCGCGGGCTTGATTCTTGGGCTGATAACAGCCTTTGGGGCCTGCTCGAAAAAAGAAGCAGGAACAGGAGACACAGGCATAGCAACGGCAACCGATACCGGTGCTGTTGCGGGAATGGCCGACACCGCCATGGCGCCGGCGCCTGCGCTCACAGACCCGAACATCGTGTACATACTCGACAACGCGAACAAGCTCGACAGCGCTGCGGGGGCAATCGCGGCTACGAAAGGCACGAATTCCGAAGTTCGAGATTTCGCAAAGCGGATGATGCGCGACCATCACAGTCTCAGACAGCAGGGACAGGATCTCGCAAAAAAACTTGGCGTGACACCTGCTGCGCCGCCTAACGATCATTCACAGGCAGACTACGACAAGACGATGTCGACGCTCAATGGTGTTGCAAAGGGAAATGATTTCGACAAAGCCTACGTCGACAACGAAGTGACATACCACAAGGCCGTTCTCGAGACGGCAACAGCAGCAATGGCAGCAGCGCAGAATGCGGAGCTCAAGAATCTGATTCAGAAAGCCGCACCTGCGATCCAGGCTCACCTCGACATGGCGCAGGGCATCCAGTCGAAGATGAAATAGTAGTGCTGCGTGGAGTACTCTTCGACATCGACGGCACTCTCGTAGACAGCAACGCGGCGCACGCCAGCTCATGGGTGGATACGCTTCGCGAAGCCGGCTACGAGGTGCCGTTCGATGTTTTATGGCCGATGATCGGAATGGGAGGAGACAAACTCCTCCCGGCCGCTACAGGAATTGAAATCGACAGCGATATCGGTAAATCACTCGGTGATCGCAGGTGGGAAATCTTTCAACGCGATTATCTGAAGAATCTCCGTCCAACACCGGGTGCACGCGATCTAGTGCAGCGAATGAAGGACGATGGTCTCGAGCTCATCGTTGCGTCATCGGCAAGCGGTGAAGAGCTCGGCGCATTGATGGAAGCCGCGCAAGTCGCGGATCTTTTCGAGAAGACAACATCGTCGAGCGATGCAGAAGATTCGAAGCCCGATCCCGATATTGTTCAAGCCGCCGTGAAGAAGAGCGGACACAAACCCGAGGATCTCATCATGCTGGGGGACACTCCGTATGATGTCCAGGCAGCAATCGGAGCACACGTGAATCTTGTCGCTGTGCTGTGCGGAGGGTGGACCGCCATCGAGCTGTCAGGCGCGACGGCGATCTACTCCGATCCTGCAGATGTACTCAGGTGGTACGACGCTTCACCATTCGCGGTGAAAGCAATCGCAGGTTAAGTCGGCGCTGAAATCTCCGCGACTGTTTCAGCAACTTCGCGCGCGCTGATACCGCGTGAAGATGCGCGAGCGAGATCCGCCTGTGCGATGATTCCGACGACTCCACCATCTGCATTCACTATCGGTACGCGCCGAACCTGACGTTCACTCATCACGCGCTCGACGCTGTGAAGATCATCTTCTTCAGAGCAGCACTCTGGTGCGACAGTCATAACGTTGCGCACCCGGATTCCCGGATACAGACCATCGGCAAGCGCGCGAACTGCAAGGTCACGATCGGTGATGATTCCAATTACCTGTTTTCCCTGGACGATCGGAACGCTTCCACAATCGTGATCGCGCATCATCTGCGCGACTTCCTGAATCGAATCATCAGGCGAGCAGACGCAGGGCGCCGCAGTCATCAGATCCCTGGCTTTCATTTCATGTCCTCCGGTGACATTCCACCGGTAAAGCCAAGCAGTGAGCGTGCCAGAAGTCAGCGTTTTTGAATCGTCATGCGCATTCCGTGCTTTGGACGCAGCGTAATGAGGGGCTGGACCTCGACAGGGTGGCCTGGCTCCAGCCGCATGCGCCACTTTCGGGACAACGCGGCTATGAGCAGAACCCCTTCCATCCAGGCGAACTGCTCTCCGATGCACACTCGTGAGCCTCCCCCGAAGGGGAAGTAAGAGAACTTCGGTCGCGAGGCGGACGCTTCAGGTGTCCATCGCTCAGGATCGAAACGCTCCGGATCGGGGAAGTATTCGCCGAGACGATGCACGATGTACTGACTCATCAGGACAACCGCACGCCTGGGGATTGTGAAGCCGCGCGCCTCGAATGGCTCCAGCGCACGTCGTCCGATTGCCCATGCGGGTGGATAAAGTCGCATCGATTCGGCGAGCACCATTCGCGTGTACGTGAGCGACGGAAAATCCTCATACCGCGGTGCACTATCACCAAGGACTCGATCGATTTCCGCGTGCAGTTGTCTCTCCACTTCAGGATTTTGGGAAAGGAGATACCACGTCCAGGTCAACGCGTTCGCAGTGGTCTCGTGTCCTGCAAGAAAAATCGTGAGTGCCTCGTCGCGAAGCTGGGAATCATTCATGCCGCTTCCATCGCCTTCTGTATCCGTTGCGAGAAGAAGCATCGAGAGAAGGTCACCGCGATCCTCCCCCGACTTTCTCCGCTCTTCGATCATTCGGTAGATGGTGCGATCGAGCGTATCACGCGCCGCGTTGAATCTTCGCACGGCAGGCAGTGGAAGCCTGTCGAGCAGCTCGGTGAACGGAAGCATCGCAAGATTGAATGACTCGAACGCGGTGGTAAGTGCCGCACCAATCTCAGCAGCTTCATCATCCACGTCGGCATCGAAGAGCGTTCGCGAAACAATGCCGAGTGTGAGACGCATCATCTCGATGTGCATGTCGACGCTCGCCCCATCGTGCCAGCGCGAGCTTGTGCGCTCCGCATAGTCGATCATCGTCCCCGCGTACGATGCAATCCGCTGACGATGAAACGCGGGCTGTGCAAGTCTCCGCTGCCGAAGATGAAAGTCTCCTTCGCTGGTAAGAAGTCCATTGCCGAGGAGGCGGCGTGCTCTCTCGAGGCCCCGGCTTTTGTGGAAGTTCTTCTGGTTGGTGACGAGCACATCGCGGATCAGGTCCGGATGGCTGAAGAGGTAGATGTCCTGCGGACCTATGCGCCAGTGCGCGATATCACCATGCTCACGCTGCATGGCGATCATCATGGCGAGAGGATTGCGTGCAATCTCCACGACGAATTGTCCCGGATAGCGCGACACCGATCCCGGTGGAGCGCTGCCGCCTGGTCGTGACTTGAAGCGTGGGACACGCATGCCTGATATTAACAGGAATGCTGAATACTGAATGCTGACTCTAACCCCAGGTACGTGAAAAAAAATCTCGTATTTATCTTCCTCTCCTGCATTGCGATTCATCCTGCATACGCACAGGACGCAAAGAAATCCACCGAAAAAACAGCCCCTAAAACCGCATTCAACGCCGCGACCTACGACTCGGCGATGCTTCAGGAGTTTGCATGGCGACCGATTGGTCCGGCAGTGACCAGCGGCCGCATTGTCGATCTGGCCGTGGCGGAAGGACCCGAGGGCAGAGTGGGCAGCCGGCTTGGCAAGCTCATGTACGCGGCCTCAGCGTCCGGGGGTGTGTGGAAGACAACCAATGGCGGCACGACGTGGGAGCCCATATTCGACAAGCAGAGCACGTCATCGATCGGTGACATAGCGATTGCGCCATCGAATCCCGACATCATCTGGGTCGGCACAGGTGAAGCCAACAATCAGCGCAGCTCGTCGTGGGGCGACGGCGTATACAAATCCGAGAATGGCGGAAAGACCTGGAATTTCATGGGTCTTCGCACATCGCAGCACATTGGAAGAATCGTAGTTCATCCAGCGAACTCGAACATCGTGTTCGTAGCAGCGCAGGGTCCGCTCTGGACCGATGGGGGTGAACGCGGTCTCTACAAAACCACTGATGGCGGTAAAACGTGGAAAGCTGTGCTCACAATCAGTCCGCACACTGGTGTAACCGATGTCGTGATGGATCCAACTGATCCGTCGATCATGTATGCGGCCGCATTTCAGCGCCAGAGAAAAGCATACAGCTTCGTTGGCGGCGGCCCGGAGAGCGGGATCTACAAGTCGATCGACGGCGGCGATACATGGAAGAAAGTCACCGAAGGACTTCCCACTCGAGATATCGGTCGAATCGGACTCTCCGTCAGCAGATCGCAGCCGCGCACCGTTTACGCTTCGCTCGAAACGAATACTACCGAGGTTTACCGGTCGGACGACTACGGCGCGAGCTGGACGAAGAAGGGGACATACTTTCAGTTCCCATGGTACATGGGGCAGATTCGCGTCGATCCGAACTATCCCGATCGACTCTACGAGCTCGGCGTCCCGATCTTTGTTTCTGAAGATGGCGGCGCGACCAATCACGCTGTCGCACAATCGGCGCATGTCGACTATCACGCGATGTGGATCGATCCGCTCGACAGCGACCATTTCGTGGTTGGGAATGACGGCGGCGTGTACATCACGTACGATCGCGGCCAGACGATGGACTTCGTTTCCAACCTTCCAGTGGCGCAATACTATGCCATCGATACGGACAACCGCGAGCCTTTCTACTACATCTACGGCGGGCTCCAGGACAACAACAGCTGGGCCGGTCCGAGCCAGACACGCAACCGGCAGGGAATCACAAGCAGCGACTGGTATGTAACAGTCGGAGGCGACGGATTCTATTCTGCGGTGGATCCAACTGATCCAAACACTGTGTATGCGGAATCGCAGAACGGCGGCATTGTCAGATACGATGTAAAAACCGGAGAGCAGAAGACGATTCAGCCGCAGGCGAAATTCGGAGACGTGAATCTCCGGTATAACTGGAGCGTGCCGATCGTCATCTCTCCGCACGATCACAACACCGTGTACTTCGGCTCACAGTATCTCTATAGAAGTACGAATCGTGGTGATGCATGGGAGCAGCTTGGCGGTGATATGACGCGCAATCTCGACCGCAACAAGCTTCCGCTGATGGGCAAGACGTGGCCTGACAACGCTGTTGCGCGACATGCCGGAACCGCAGCGTTTGGAAATATCAGCACGATCGATGAATCGCGATTACGGAAAGGACTCATCTATGTCGGTACTGACGATGGGCTGATTCAGGTTACGCGCGACGGCGGAGTGACATGGACAAAGATCGACAAATTCCCCGGCGTTCCCGACATGACTTATGTCAGCCGTGTTATTGCATCAGCTCAAAGTGAAGGAACTGTTTACGCAACATTCGACGGTCATCGCAGCAATGACTTCAAGGCGTATGTCCTGAAGAGCACTGACTACGGCAAGACGTGGACGTCGATTGCGTCGAATCTGCCGGTGTCTTCGGTGCAGGTGATTCGCGAACACCCGCGTGCAGGATCTCTTCTCTTTGTTGGAAACGAGATCGGCGCGTACTACTCCGGCAACGGCGGGCGCAGCTGGTCGAAGCTGCAATACAATCTGCCGACTGTTCCGGTGCATGACATTCGCATTCATCCGCGCGAGAACGATCTCATTATCGGAACGCACGGCCGCGGAATATTCATCATCGATGACATCACTCCGCTCGAGAGGCTGGCGGATGCGGACCGATCATCGCAGCCGATGTATCTCTTCCCGGTGAAGCCGGCGATGCTGTTCAACTACAACAGCTCAATCCCCGGTGGCCTGCGCGGAGCTGGTGCGCTGGGAGAACGATCATTCAGCGCGCCCAACCCGCCATTCGGTGCAACGCTGACTTATTACATCAAGGACAGCCTGCCAAAGGGCAGAACTCTCACGCTCGCGATCTTCGATTCAACCAACAAGCGCATTCGTGATCTGACTGTGAACAACAAGAAGGGGCTGCATCGCACTACGTGGGACTTGAGACTCGCCGCACCGTATTTCAATCCGCGAACCGGCGGAAATAATCGACAGCCTCAGGGGGCGTTCGTGCTTCCAGGCCGCTACACGGCGAGACTCGCGTTGAGCGGGCGCGGTGACAGTGTGATGGCAAGCTCCGTAGAAACCGCTGTTGCGGTAACTCAGGATCCTCTCGTTCAGCTGACGGCGGCAGAGTACGCGGCTTTGCACGATATTAGAATCAGAACCGCGTCGCAGCAGGCGCGAGTGCAGGGCGTAGTGCGCACTGCGGAACAGCTCAAGGATCAGCTCGCTGAAGTGAAGAACGCGCTGAAGAATCTGACAGGCACAGACAGCATCTCGAAACAGGTTACTGCACTGGACCGCGATGTCGAGGACATTCTCGACAAGGTGCGCGGCGAACAGAATGCGGGTGAAGCTGACGCCGATGACAAGAATCGATTCAAGCCATCGATTCAGGAGCGTGTGAACGGAGTTGCGGGTGAGATTGGCGACGTCACATCACCACCAACTCAGCTGCAGAGAGAAACGCTCGACTCGGCGATGAAGGATCTCGAGGCTCAGGTTGCGCGATTGAATACGATTCTGACAACGCGTGTGCCTGCGTTGAATCGCTCACTCGATGCCGCTGGAGTGCCCTGGACTTTCGGCAGGCCAATCAAGTAGCTCGACGTGAAGCTCGGCGATCTTCAGACACCTTGTCTCGTTCTCGATAAGGGGATACTCGAGAAGAATCTCAAGCGCATGAGCGACGCCGTTCACAAGAACGGCGTCGCTTTGCGTCCTCATCTCAAGACGGCGAAGTCCGCTGAGGTCGCGCGAATGGCGACAGCAGGCGAAGCGGGCGGAATAACTGTATCGACGCTGGCTGAGGCGGAGTATTTCGCCGACAATGGATTCCGCGACATACTCGTTGCTGCAGCTCAGCCGCCGCAGAAGCTGGATCGTGCAGCCAGGCTCATCGAGCGTGGAGTAACTGTGACCCTGGTGACAGACGATCCGGGTCTCGCGCGATCGATTACAGCACATGATGGCGATTTCAAAGTTCTGATCGAGCTCGATTCAGGCGATGGCCGCGCCGGTATCAAACCCGACAATCCTTTGCTCATTGAAATCGGACGCGCACTCGGACCAAAACTCGCGGGCGTGATGACGCACGCGGGACATTCATATGAATGCAGAGATCCCGACTGCATTCGAAGCGTAGCGGAAGACGAGCGTGCAACAGTTGTAGGTGCTGCATCGCGATTGCGCGATTTGGGAATGAGCTGCGATGTAGTTTCTGTCGGGTCGACACCGACAATGACCTATGCGCGAAACCTGAATGGAGTCACCGAAGCGAGACCTGGTGTGTACATGTTTCAGGATCTGATGCAGGTTGAGATTGGATCGGGAACCAAAGAGGATGTCGCTCTCACCGTTCTTGCTTCTGTTATTGGACGGAACGAAAGCGAGAACCGGGTCCTCATCGACGCCGGCGCACTCGCTCTCTCGAAGGACCGCAGCACACAGGCAACAAGTCACGATGCAGGATACGGAGAGGTGTGGGATATTTCCGGCCGACAGTCATTTGGACCGTGCATCGTGGAACGCGTGTATCAGGAGCACGGTGTTGTTACATCGGATCGACAACTGCCTTTCGACAAGCTCGCGATAGGGACCAAGGTGCGCATCGGTCCAAACCATGCATGCATCACTGCAGCGGCCCATGACCGGTATTACGTTGTCGAAGGTGGGATTAACGTCACTGCGGAATGGGACCGCATCAACGGCTGGTAGGAGGCTACATGAATATGAATCGTCGGACAATTCTAAAACGATCGGCGTTCCTGCTCTTTTCCGTTGCAGTGATTGGAGGATGCAGCACCGACGTCACCCAGCCGGAGGAAGACCTCGGCCGCGTTGTTGTTTCCATCAAGGACAACAACAACAATCCTGTTCAGGGAATTCTCGTCGACCTGTTTCTAACAAGCAACACATTCAGCCCGTGGTCGGCAGCTACAACCGATGCTACAGGTACTGCCGAGTTCAGCGCGAGTGCAGGTGGAGTGAAGCCGCAGGGTTACATCGTTCGAGTCATCACGCTCACCACGTACGAGCTTGCAGCGGGTGAGACGAACAACAAACCCGTCACTGCAGTCGCGAATCAGACTGCGACAGTCAACTTCACTCTGTCGAAGCGACCGGTTGGTCAGCAGTAATCTTGACTGATTTGATGTTGACGAACTCCATGATTCCGAAATCTCCGAGCTCGCGGCCATAGCCTGAATCCTTCACGCCTCCGAAGGGAAGTGCGGGCTCGGAAGCTACCATGCCATTGATGAACACAAGGCCGGCTTCGATGTCGCGGATGAATCGTTCGCGCTCGGAGTCGTCAGAAGTCCACGCACTCGCCCCAAGACCGAAGCGGGTGGAGTTCGCGATCGCGATTGCGTCATCGAGACTCGCTGCTTTCCAGACCGATGCAACGGGTCCGAACAATTCTTCTCCGTCAGCGGGACTCGCGAACGGGATATCGACAAGAACTGTCGGCTCGTAATAGTAGCCGGTGCTGTCGATTTTCTTTCCACCGCACATTGCAGTCGCCCCCATCTCGAGTGTCTTGTCGACCTGCACTGCGAGCTCATCGCGAATGGACTCGGTCGCAAGTGGACCGACTTCAGTCTCCGGTATCATTGGATCACCGACTCTCAACGCTTTCACGCCTGATACAAATCGCTCGAGGAACTGATCGTACACGGATTCATGAACTATGAAACGCTTTGCGGCGATGCATGATTGTCCGTTGTTGATCATCCGGGCTGTCACCGCAGTCTTCGCGGCACTCTCTATATCCGCGCTCGGCATCACAATGAACGGGTCGCTTCCGCCGAGCTCGAGCACAGTTTTCTTGAGAGCTTTGCCTGCGTGTTCGCCGACTGACCTTCCTGCGCCTTCACTTCCAGTGAGTGTAACTGCGGCGATGCGGTTGTCTGCAATGATGGCCGGGACTTCGGCGGATCCAATCAGGAGAGTCTGAAACACTCCCTCAGGGAATCCAGCTGCTAGAAGAATCTCCTCGATTGCCAGTGCGCACTGCGGGACGTTCGATGAATGCTTCAGCAATCCAACATTTCCCGCCATCAACGCTGGAGCAACGAAGCGGAAAACCTGCCAGAATGGAAAATTCCACGGCATTACGGCGACGACAGGACCTATCGGCTGGAAGTAAACCATGCCTTGTCCGCCTTTCGTTTCGACTTCAATCGGCTCGAGCATATGCTCGGCTTCATCTGCGTAGAAAAAGCAGGCAGATGCGCACTTCTCGGCTTCAGCGATTCCTGCTTTGATAGGCTTGCCCATCTCGAGCGTCATGAGGCGGCCGAGCTCGTCTTTTCTTTCGATGAGAATCTCGCCTGCGCGCCTCATCTTCTTTGCACGATCTGCGAATGATGTGAGGCGATGCTGCTTGTAAGCTTCCAGCGCTTTGGAAAGCTTCTGATCGACTTGCTCACCAGTGTGAGCGTCGAAGGTCTTCAGTGTTTCGCCAGTTGCTGGATTTATTGTTGCAATCGGCAAAGTTGTCTCTCCCAGCGGCTATTGAAAACTTTGACACGGAGTGATGGAGGACGCGGAGGTCCACGGAGATTTTTCTTTTTAAACGACGGAACTGCGCTTATGTAGTTAACAAAAAAGAAGCTCCGTATAACTCAGTGTCCTCCGTCACTCCGTGTCAAAGTTTCAATAGCGGCTTCGGAAAAAGCTTATTGATACTGGATGTACAACGGCTTGGGTGTAATTCGCAGAAGCTCACCAGGAGTCAGAAGAGGCTCGCCTTTTTTCGTATCGTTGTGATAGAACAGCTTGAATCCTGTGAACTGCACAGGCTCTGCCTGCACGTAATCGCGGTATGAGTCAAACTTGAGCCAGGGTCCACCCCAGCCGTCCATGTTGATCACAACCTGAACACGAGGATCGAGGCGGATGCCTTTCGCATCAGTCAGCATCTTTCGAGTGAAGCGGTGGACGATGAGAACCTTAGGCGGAAGATTGTTCGCCTTGACCAGGTTCGACAGATAATTGATCGTCCAGTTCACATCGGCAGAGCTCATCGTTCCAATCTTCCGGCCAGGTGGATCACCTGACTTCATCGAGAACTCGGGATCGAGACCAAGATGAACGTTCGGCCGCTTGAGGAACTGCTCGAGCCGGGGCACCTCTGCCATGACGTTGCTCTTTCCGACCTGGATATCGAGGAAGAGAATGGCGTTTCGAGACTGAGCCCAGCTGTAAACTTTCTCGACAAGAGTGTCAGGCATTCGAAGGCGATAATTGCCGTCGCGGCCGGGAGCTCCCTGAGCGACCACTACTATAAGATGTAGAGCCGGCAGAACCGGGGTCGACGGATCGGCCTTGTTCCAGGCCGCAACTTCCTTATCGAGCCTGGCAAGCATCTCGTTTGGTGGAAGCTCGCCAAGAATTCCCATTTTCTTTGAAAGCGGGTTGCCGTAATACGCGACGATTCTTCTGTCAGGAAGAATCGATCCGGGAAGCGGTGCCGGTCCTTTAACCGGCCATCGCGTGTCCTTCATTCCCGCTCGAATAGCTGAAACAAGTGCCAGGCTGTCGCGCTTGTTACGGCCAGGAACCGACGGAACTGTGATTGCCGGCGGCTTTGCGCTGTCGGCTTTCTCTTTTGTGGCTAGTGTCGCGGAATCGATTGCGACAACAGTGACCGGATCCATTGCCGGACCGCTGACGACGGGAGGTGTGGCGGGCTGGGCGTCGTTTGCCGCGCAACCAGCCATGAGCACCATAGCTGCGAGCCACGGCGCACTGCATTTGAGCGTGTACATGATTCTCTGAGGGGTCACTATCAAAGTAAACGGGGACGCCAATAGTTGCGACGGTAATTCCCTGACACAGATCGCGCACTCTTCCCGACAGAATGCCTTACGCGTAAGGCGCATTCTAAGGCGTGCGCAAAACTTTTCTTCCTTTCGTCTTCCTCTTCCTGACCGCCGAACCAGCGGTTGGGCGAAGCCAGCTCTCGAGGTTTGCCGACGCAACCACCATTTCGGTGCGCCCGGACAGCCGGCTCTGGCTCGAGGGAGGGTCGAACGTAAAGGACTGGAAATGCAAAGCCACCGCGATGGAGGCGAACATTGCATTCGACAACAAGGCCGAGGCCGAAACGCGGCTTCCCGTAGTTAGAGGCGCTTTTGTAAAAGTGCCGGTTCGAATGCTCAAGTGCGGCGATCGCCACATGGAAGCTCATATGTACGATGCGCTCAAGGCACCTGCATCGACGCCGTCGTTCATCATCGCCCAGCTCGACGGTCTTCCCGTATCAGACAGCGTAACGCGAACTGTCGATGTCACGGGAACTCTCAGCATTGCGGGCGTAAGCCGTCCGATAAGGATCACCGTGCATGGCGACCGCCTGGAAAATGGAACACTTCGCGCACGCGGCGCGCTTCCGATTCTCATGACCGACTACGGCGTAACTCCTCCCCGTCCATGGGGTGGAATCCTGAGAACCGCGAACAAAGTCGTGATTCAGTTCGAGATTTTCGTCGATCCTCCCCGCACCAGAATCTGACAACACGAGCCCGAAAGCCTGTCAGGGTTTCCCTGTCAGAGCGGGCGTGAGTTCTCCCCGAAAGTTCGGGCTACTCCCGACGGATTGAACAGCTCGTCTGTCCGATCTTCACAGCGTACCCGAACAATGAGTGTCACGATGAAATCAATCATTCGCAATCTGATCACAGCGGGAGCGCTCTTCGCTACAGCAACAACAGCTGCAGCGCAGATGGCACTGCCGCGAAATCTCACGCTCTCGAAGGAAAGCCGCCTGTGGCTCGAGGGAACCTCGACGGTCCGCTCATTCAAGTGCTCGGCGACAAAGCTCGACATGGCAGTCGCGGCAGAGACCGATGAAGCGCCGTCGAAAATGGTGAAGACCGCCTCGCTCACAGTTCCTGTCGCCCTGCTCGAGTGCGGCAACAAAACGATGAACGAGCACATGCGGAAAGCGCTCAAGGCCGACGTGAATCCTCAGATCACATGGACACTGACTTCCTATGAAGTGCAGGGAGCCAATGTGGTCATCAATGGAAAGCTGACAATTGCAGGCAAAGAGAATTCGATCGAGCTGCGCGGAACCGGAAGCGCCGAGAATGGCACCATCCGCTTCAAGGGCAGCAAGCAGTTCAGGATGACTGAATACGGTGTGAAGCCGCCGAGCCTGATGCTTGGCACGATGAAAGTCGGCGACCCCATTACGGTGTCGTTCGACCTGGTACTCAGCGAGTAATTGCGACAACTAAACGGAGACGAAAATGAAAACCGCTCGTATCAACAAACTGATCGCTGTGATGATGGTCACAGTATTCCCGACAGTTCTCTGGGCTCAGGGTGAGACTCAGGTAGCTGACAACAAATCCGTTCCAGTCGCTGCACCGGAGGGCGACACCGCAAAGGTCACGGTAGAGAAGAAGGAGACCAGCAAGTTCATGAGCATGGCTCCGAAAATCGAGATCTCGAACTTCCGTCCATTCGACATGCGCGGAATCAACGTATACGAAGCGCCGAAAGATCAGACGCCGTATACCGGATTCAAGATCAGCTGGGGCGCAGGGTTCACGCAGCAGTTCCAGGGACTCGATCACAGCAACACGGCCGCAGCGCGAATGGTTTCGGGCGTCGACGCAAACAAGCTGGTTCGCATCGGCCATGGGTTCAACAACGCAATGGCGAATCTTTATCTGAACGCGCAGCTCGCGAAGGGCATTCGCGTGTCGCTCACGCAGTATCTGTCCACTCGTCACCACAATGAAACGTGGGTAAAGGACGGCTACTTCCTGATCGACGATTCTCCGATCGACAAGGCGCTGTTGAACAACATTATGAAGTATGTGAGCCTCCGCATTGGTCACTTCGAGGTCAACTACGGTGATGCGCACTTCCGTCGTACTGATGGCGGCAATGCGATGTACAATCCGCTCGTCGGCAACTACATCCTCGATGCCTTCACGACTGAGATTGGCGCAGAAGCGTATGTTCGCAAGAGTGGCTTCCTCGCGATGGGTGGCATCACCGGTGGCGAGATTCGCGGAACCGTCAGGAATCCCGAGAAGCGAGCTCCCTCATATCTCGCAAAGCTTGGAGTCGACAAGCAGCTCACCCCAATGATCCGCACAAGATTGATGGGATCGCTGTACACGACCAAGAAGTCGAACAGCAACACGCTGTACAGCGGCGACCGTGCGGGATCGAGATACTTCGACGTTCTCGAGAACACAGCATCGACCGAAGCAGCGAATGCGTGGAGCGGCGCAATCCGTCCAGGCTTTGCAAGCAAGATCACCGCGATGCAGCTGAACCCGTTCGTGAAAGTTGGCGGCCTCGAGTTCTTCGGTGTTGCCGAACAGGCGAAGGGTAAAGCAGCGACCGAGACAAGCGATCGCAAATGGAATCAGTATGTCGGTGAAGTGACGTATCGCTTCCTGGCTGACGAGAGAGTCTTTGTGGCCGCACGTTACAACACAGCAAAGGGCGAGCTTGCCGGAATTGACAACAAGGTCGGTGTCGATCGCTACAATCTTGGCGGTGGCTGGTTCATCACCCCGAACGTGATGCTCAAGGGCGAGTGGGTAAATCAGAAGTACAATGATTTTCCGACAGCCGACATCCGCAGTGGTGGAAAGTTCAAGGGATTCATGGCCGAGGGAGTCGTAGCCTTCTGACTTCTCAGGCGATGGGCAGTGTAAAGTAGAAAGTGCTTCCAGCCTCGGGGGACGATTCAGCCCAGATTCGTCCCCCGTGTGCTTCTACGATGCCTTTTGTAATTGCGAGACCAAGTCCTGCACCCTGACGATCGGTTCTGCTTGACTGCCAGAATCGATCGAACGCATGTGACAGCTGCTCGGCGGTCATTCCTTTTCCCTTATCGCTCACCGAGAACAGAATCTCGTGATCGAGCACAGCAACGCGGACGATTATCTCTCCGCCGGAAGGAGAAAACTTCACAGCATTGCCGACGAGATTCGACAGCGCCTGGCCGATTCTTTCGCGATCGGCCATCACATCGGGGAGATCGTCCGGGGCATTGAGTCGAAGAGTGATCGATTTCTCGTTTGTTACGGGAGCAAGAGTTCTCAATGCGTCGCTCAACAGCTCTTCGGTGTTCTCACGCTTGAGATCCACAGCAAGCCTGCCTGCCTCGACGCGGGTAACATCGAGCAGATCGCTGATCAGTCCATCCATTTGCTCCGCGGCCTGACGAATGATCGACGCATAATCCGCCATTTCCGCAGGCAATGGCTCTTCCTGCTGTCTGTTCAGCATCACTCCAGTGAGCATCTTCACCGCATTGACTGGATTGCGCAGATCGTGAGAGACGATTCCAATCATGTCATCCCGCGCCTGAATGCCAGTGTGCACGAGGTCGTGGAGTCTTGCGTTATCGATAGCGACAGCAGCGCGGCGAGCGAGCTCCTCCGCGAGGAAAACGTCATTGCTGTCGTATCGCCCCTTCTCACGATATATGCCGATTACGCCAAGCAGCTGGTCACGCGCCGAAAGCGGCATAATGATGGCGTCTGCTATCTCACCCGGAAAAATGTCCTTCAGATGTTCGCGTAATCCACTCATGGTATTCGAGGGGCCGTCATTTCCACTGACGACGATCGGCCGAAGCGTTCGAATGACTTCGGCGACCGGGTGATTTCCCGAGAGATCGATTGGATGCTCGGTGCGCTCGCGCTCGAGCTCAGCTGCACGCAGCTGATCCACATGAGCTACCGCCACGCCGTGAAAGTTCCCGCCATGAAAAGCGTGAACAATGCACGCGTCGGCTAAACGGGGAACGGCAAGCTTTGCAACGTTGCGAAGAGTTTCGTCCGCACCAAGTGAAGACGCGAGCGTCTCGCCCGCCTCAGCAAGAAAGCGTTGTGTCTCGTGGGCGCG
Source organism: Gemmatimonadota bacterium (assembly GCA_046732835.1). Classification (GTDB taxonomy): domain Bacteria; phylum Gemmatimonadota; class Gemmatimonadetes; order Gemmatimonadales; family Gemmatimonadaceae; genus UBA4720. The sequence continues at coordinate 61,800 of JBKPNY010000115.1, forward strand.
TCTCCTGTCGGTAACATCTCTCAATACGACTGAATAGACGCGCTGGCCCTCACTTCCAAGATGCGAGATCGCAGCCTCCGCCGGAAATTCCTCGCCGCTTCTGCGAAGACCCAGGATCTGCCCACGCTCTCCCATTCGCCGGGCTTTGACGGTCGATCTTCCAAACGTTCGCACATGGGAGGAATGAGTCGCGCGGAACCTCTCGGGAATCAAAAGCTCGAGCGACTGACCCATGATCTCTTCTGCTGAATAACCGAAGATCGACTCCGCTCCCTCATTGAAGAAAATGATCTTCTGCGACTCGTCTACGCAGATGATCGCATCCGCGGAAATGGTGACGATGCCCGCGAGGATCGCGTCGGTAATGCTCTCGCGAGTTGGCCGGTTCGTTGAGGTCATTGAGCAGAAAATCTAGATGATCAGGGAAACCCTGACATGGAATCGCGCTCCTCCTGACAGAGTAAGCAAGGCTTGCCCGGTACGTTGGATCATCGAAAGGAACCGCCCGTCAGGAGCATGGTAAATGTCAAAAAATTCGATTTCGCCGGAAGCGGTGGAATTTCTTCATAGCATCGCGTCAAGGCGCTCGTTCCTCAAGAGCGCGGCGGCAACTGCCATCGCCGGCGGAGTCCTTGCGGCCTGCTCAGATTCCCAGGCTCAAAAGACGAAGCTCACGGCAAAGGATGCAAGCGGCGGAACGACCGCTCCAAACCCCGCGCCATCTTCACCCGCTGCAGCTGCCGCAGCGATGGATGCGATGCACGAGGCAGGCATCAAGGCATTTCCCGCGAAGACCGAAGGAAAGGGAAACCAGCCTCTTGCTCCCAGACTGGTGGCAGGTGTGAAGGTTTTTGAAATCACTGCCTCACAGATGCAATGGGAGACTGCTCCAGGTCAGAAAGTCGAGGCATGGACGTACAACAATCAGGTGCCCGGACCGCAAATCCGCGTGCGTGAAGGTGATCGCGTAAAGCTCATCCTCCATAACCAGCTGACTGAATCCACTGCAGTTCACTTCCATGGGCTCGAGCTGCCAAATGCGATGGATGGCGTTCCTTTCATAACGCAGCCGCCGATCAAACCCGGCGAGTCATTCACGTATGAGTTCACAGTGCCGATCGGCAATCATGGATCGCACATGTATCACTCACACCACAACTCGGCGAAGCAGGTGGGCCTCGGACTTCTTGGTGCGTTCATTGTCGAGCCGCGCAATCCGGCGCCGATCGAGAAAGTCGACGTCGATTACGTCATGATTCTGAATGACGGGATGCACGGATACACGCTGAACGGAAAAGGATTTCCCGCGACTGAACCGGTTAAGGTCAAGAAAGGACAGAGATTACGACTTCGATTCATGAACGAGGGAATGATGATTCATCCAATGCATCTTCACGGAATGCACATGACGGTGATCGCCAAGGACGGGTGGGCGCAACCCGCCCCATGGAAATGCGATACGCTGAACATCGCTCCCGGTGAGAGATGGGACGTTATCGTGAACTGCAACAATCCCGGAGTGTGGGCATTCCACTGCCACATTCTCCCTCATGCCGAATCAGATCATGGAATGTTCGGCATGGTAACCGCGCTAATCGTCGAGTAAACGATGAGCCGGTTCACCCGCCGCATACTTCGCGTCCCGCTCGTTGCGAAGCTGATCGGTGCGAACGTAATCATCGTCGCATCCGCATTTGCTTTGCAGGCTGCGGCGATCAGTCGTCTCACGCGCCTCGAGCTGATCATCGCTGCAGCGGCGCTTGTCTCCGCATCCGTCGTCAACTTTCTGCTCGTCAGGCTCGCGCTCAAGCCAATCCACGAGCTCGAGACACTTGCAGACCGGGTAACGGAAGGCGAGTTCAGTGCGCGTATCGCGCCGTCTCCCTATGCCGACAAGGACCTGGAGCAACTGACTCAGACAGTCAACGGACTGCTCGATTCACTGGCGCAGGAGAGGCAGCGAATTCAGGACCTTGGAGTCGACGTTGTTCGCGCGCACGATATCGAGCGCGCAAACGTGTCGCGCGAGCTTCATGACTCGATTGCCCAGACGCTTGCGGCCGTGCGATATCAGCTCGCCGCCGCGGGAAGGGAAGAGGATCCATCAGAGATTCACAACAGTCTCGCAGCTGCAAACTCGATGATATCTGCGGCGATGGAAGAAATTGTCTCCATGTCCAACTCGCTCCACTCGCGCGTTGCGGAAGATCTTGGGCTCGAAGCGGCACTCGGCGCCCTCGCACGTCGTGTCGAAAGCACGTCGAGCGTTGAAGTGGAGATCAACGTATCATCGAGAGCGAGGCTGCTTCCACCTGCAGTATCCGCCACGCTGTTCCGGGTAGCGGAAGAAGCGCTGCGCGATCTGGAGATGCATCGCGACGGCAAATCTGCTACCGTAAATGTCGACGCAGGCGATGGTTTTGTTCGTCTCGAAGTAACTTATGATGGCGAAGAGCCGGCACGGGCTGGCCTGGCGCTGATGAAGGACCGTGTTACGCTTGCTGGTGGAACGATGACGATAGAAAATCGAAACGGAGGAACACGAGTGACTGCCGAGCTCAAGCGGATGAAGGCGGCATCATGAGCGCTGACGTGATCAAGGTCATCCTCGCTGATGACCATGCAGTTGTGCGCGCCGGCGTAAAGGCAGTTTTAAGCTCGGCGAAAGACATTCAGGTAATCGGGGAAGCCTCGAACGGCCGCGAAGCAGTAGCTCTCGCCGAGCGCGTGAATCCCGATGTGATCGTGATGGATCTCTCGATGGGTGAGATGGATGGAATCACCGCGACACAAGAAATGGTGTCCCGAAATATTCGCGGAAAGATACTAATTCTCACGATGCACGCTGAGGACGCGTATCTGGTCAAGGTTCTCGAGGCTGGTGCCAGTGGTTATCTCGTCAAAAGCGCTGCCGATCGCGAGCTGGTGGATGCAGTGCGTGCTCTGTCGCACGGTGACATGTACATGCAGCCAACCGCAGCTCGTGCGCTTGCTCAGGGAATCAAGCGTAAATCGGAACACGCTGATGAACGCGAGAAGTACGACAAGCTCACCGAGCGTGAGCGCGATGTGCTGCGTTACGTCGCGGGCGGCTTCAGTGCGCCGGAAATCGGCGAGAAGCTGTTCATCTCGCCGAAGACTGTCGATACCTACAAGCAGAGGATCAACGAAAAGCTTGGTTTAGCGCATCGCTCCGATTACGTCGCTTTCGCGTTGAAGCTCGGGCTGCTTACGCAGTAGTCACGCGCTGGTTGCGAGCATTCCGTACGCAACCGCCTTGAAGTCAGGGATTCTCAGCATTGGGTGGACGACCATCGTCGACACCGATGCCTCACGCACAACTTTGTCGGCAACGCTGCCCACGCGAGCGCGCGTGATCGCGCCGCGACCGTGAGTCGCGATTGCGATGAGATCCGCTTCAATGCTCTCTGCTGCAGCCAGGATTGCTCCTGGTATATCGCGAGACACGACGACTTTGCGTGTGATGCGGACAGACCGATCCAGCGCTGGTGTAAGGCAGGATTCGAGGTAACGCCTGGATGCTGCCACTTCCTGCGCAGGAGCATTTCCCAGGGCGGAGGCAAGCTCGCCTCTCGATTGGATCGAGGGCGGCACTACCATTAGTAGAGTGATCTCCGCTCCATCGATTCGAGCCAGCGAGATGGCCGGCTCAATGCTCTGTTCGGCGAGAAGTGAGCCATCCAGCGGGACGAGGATCCTTTTGTAGTGGAGCCCGCTATTCAGGGCTGTTGCAACTGAGGGCGCTTTGACTACCAGCACGGGGATTCCGCTTTCACGAATCAATGCATCCGCAACGCTTCCGAACCAGGCGCGTGCCAAGCCTTTTCGCGAGTGGCTCCTCATGACAATAAGGTCGACGTTCTGACGTCGAGCGTATCCAATCAGTGCATCCACGACAGGTCCGTATTGCAGCGATGCTGTTACTGTGACGGTACTGTGAGCTCTGCACTCGGCAGCGATTGAATAGAGCGAAGCAAGCTCGGACGCCTGGATCTGCCGAAGGGTGTCATTCTCGATGGCGAGCGCGTCAGGAGCTCCTGACAGCACTGACGACGTTCCAACGCGAACGAGCCGCAGAGTAGCTCCACTTTGTGAAGCAATCCGAAGTCCCTGGAGGACTGCTTCCTTCGAGAACGGCGAGCCGTCCACCGGTACCATGATGTTGCGATACATGTTGTCTCCAATGACTCGGGGTTGAGCCAAGTATCGCTCACGCAGGGCATTCGATCAGTCGGACGTTTCGACGAACCTTTGTGGGGAAAACCACCACGCGCTGCCAAGAGGGGCACTACAGCGATTCCGGCATCGGCTGACGGTGCGCGCTCACGTCGACGGGCACATTGAAGTACCAATCAGACTGAGGCTTCAATGATCGCAACAGCAGCGCTTCCCCGAACTGGTTCCAACCTGAGCTGGGAATACGAGAACCCGATTCCCGGAGGTGTAGTTGTCGGGGTGGACGGATCCAGAGAATCGATCGCTGCATTGAACAGCGCTGCTGCGATTGCACGCCGCCGTCAGTGGCCTCTTCATGCGGTTACCGTTCTGTCACCATTCCCTGTGCATCGTTCGACGGTTCCAGGCGATCCTGGGGAGAATGTCAACTCGCTGCGAATGAATATTCGCGACTCCGAGCTGAAACACATCGTGAACATTCTCGAGCCTCAGGATGATTGGACTCACGAGGTGGTTCTTGGTCGTCCTGCGCTGGAGCTCACCCGCATCGCCGAACATCGCGGAGCGGACCTTCTCGTCATTGGTCGTCGGCAGCACGCGGTTGTGGATCGCGTGTTAGGAGGAGAAACGGTGCTCGAGATCATGAGGAGGAGCGAGATTCCAGTTCTTGCGGTCGACTCTGACATCGAGATTCCACGCACTGTCGTTGCCGGTGTCGACTTCTCGCCTTCAAGTGTTCTTGCCGCGAAATCTGTCCTTCGGCTTATGAACGGATCGGGTACACTATACCTGGTTTGTGTCGAGTCACAGCCAGTCGATATAGTATCCGGATTTCGGAGGCTGGTCGCATCTCTGGAAAACCATAATGCGATTCACATCGAGACTGTCGTGTTGAACGGGCGGCCAGCTTCGGCAGTAGTTCAATTCGCTGAAAGGGTTGGCGCGGATCTCATTGCTGCAGGATCCCATGGATACGGCCGACTGGAGCAACTCCTGCTCGGGAGCGTATCCACGGGAATCGTGCGAAATGCCAACTGCGCGGTGCTTGTTGTCCCGGCGGGGAAATGAAAGTGCCGATTGATATTGCGCGCAGGGTTTCGCTTTTCGCCGTTCTTATCGGCTTTGTCCTTTTGCTCGCGGTCCTCGAATAGCGGTGGTAGTTTCCAGCGAATTCAACGAACGGAGCTTGTGATGACTGATGCGACAGCGAGCCCTACACCTGGTAAAGCAGGGCTCTGGGAAGATTTCATCGACATCTTCATGCAGCCGTCGCAGGTGTTCGAGAGAAGACGCGATGGGAAATTCGGACTCGCTCTTCTGGCGCTTGTCGTTCTGAGCGGCATTCTGTTTTTCGCGCTGCGGAACGGTATCGCACCGATCATGGATGCAGAGATGGCGAAAGCAGCTGCAGCGATGGCGGCGAAGAATCCGAATATCACTGCTGATCAGATTGCCGCGCAGCAGGGAATGATGGAAAAGTTCGCAGTTATAGGCTACGTGCTGTTCATGCCGATCGGCATCGTGATTACCGCAGTTCTTCTGTGGCTGTCGAGCAAGGCAATCAGCGCAAGTGTTGCGTTCGCAGCAGCAATGATGATCGCAACGTACTCGCAGTTTCCGCGCGTTGTCGAGATGATCATCAATGCAATTCAGGGACTGCTGCTTGCGCCCGAGTCGATCACATCGCGTTTCAGTGTTCAGCTTGGGCCGGCACGCTTTCTCGATGCGCACGCGAACCCGGTGTTGCAGACAATACTGGGTGGACTCGACCTGTTTACGATCTGGGTGACTGTGCTTCTCGCGATTGGAATTTCGGTGGTCGCTCGAGTTCCGCGTTCGAGAGCTGCGATTGCCGCCGGGATTGTGTGGTTCCTGGGACTTCTGATTCCTCTCTATCAGGCACTGTCTCAGGGATAAGATAAGAAAATGCTGAATGCTGAATTCTGACAAACGGCGGATTGTCAGTATTCAGTATTCAGCATTCCAGTCAGGGGATCGTGATGACGAAGGCAGGCTGGTTTCGCTATAGAGTTCCGCTTACCTCAGTTCTGTTCATACTGGCCGGAGCAGCAGCGTGGGTGATCCCGCCTGCTTCCGCATGGCGGCAGGGAATCTGGCTGACCGGATTGACAGCTACCGGAGCGCCTCTCGTCTTCAAGACAATGAAGGGAATTGTCGGAGGGCGTTTCGCCGCAGATCTCGTTGCGTCGCTCACCGTGATCGGCTCCGTTTTTCTTGGCCAGCCTCTGGTTGGTTTGGTAATCGTCCTGATGCAATCCGGCGGCGAAGCTCTGGAAAAGATTGCTGAAGGCCGTGCGTCGGACGCATTGAAAGCTCTGGAGGATGCTGCACCCAGGACGCTGCATCGGGTGGCCCGAGGCGAAATAGAAGAAGTTGCTGCGGACGAAGTCGTGCGTGGGGACACGATCCTCGTGAAACCCGGCGAAATGCTTGGCTGCGACGGTGACGTGATCGATGGAGAATCTCACGTTGATACGTCGAGCATAACCGGAGAGCCGGTAGCGGTTCGAGTGGTCCCGGGATCGAGCGTGATGAGCGGGTTCATCAATCAGGAGAGCCCGTTCACACTTCGCGTCTCGACCGTCGCGCGTGAGAGTCAGTACGCTCGAATAGTTGGACTCGTGCGTGAAGCAAAAGCAAGCAAGGCACCGCTTCAGCGCGTTGCTGACCGTTACGCTGTGCTCTTCACTCCTGTCACGATTTTGACCTGCGTTGCAGCATACTTCATTTCCCACGACTGGAATCGCGTTCTCGCTGTGCTCGCGATTGCAACTCCATGTCCCCTCATTCTGGCGACGCCGGTTGCTGTGCTCGGCGGATTGAATAGTGCTGCACGACGCAAGATCCTCATGCGCACGGGCGGCGCGCTGGAGTCGCTGGGAAATGCAACAGCAGTGCTCTTTGATAAAACGGGAACCATCACGATCGGACATCCTGAAGTTGCGCGGATTCAGCCAGTGCATCCAGCGACCGAAGACGAAATCATCCGCCTCGCGAGTGCAGTAGAGCAAGGCTCTGGTCATCCTCTCGCAAAGACACTCATCGCTGAAGCAAAACGACGCGGCCTGCTCGGTGATGCGGCGACCGAAGTGGAAGAATCTCCAGGTCGCGGTGTGGAAGGCGATGTGAAAGGGAAGCATGTGATCGTGGGTGCACGATCTCTTATCGTCGCAAGGAATCCAGACAGCAGCCTGGAGATCGGCAAGCTTGAACAGGACGAGGCTGCCCCCGGCTTACGCGCCTATGTGTCCGTTGACGGAAACCTTGCCGGCGTAATCGACTATGCGGACAGAATCCGTCCCGGAATGTTCGAGCTCGTGCAGCGGCTCAAATCACGAGGTGTGAATCATGTGGTTCTTCTGTCGGGTGACCGTCCGGAGAACGTGCGTCATGTAGCAGCACTGGTCGGTATTGAAGACTGGCGCGGTGACATGCTCCCGCAGGACAAGGTCGAAGTCGTAAAACGATTTCTGCATGATGGCGAGCAGGTGGTCATGCTTGGCGACGGGACGAATGACGCGCCAGCATTGAGCACTGCTACTGTGGGCGTCGCGCTGGCTTCACGCGGGCGAGGTGTGGCAACTGAAGCTGCTGATGTAATAATCCTCGCTGACGACCCAACGCTGCTTGGTGATGCGATCGAGATCAGCAAGCGGACGATGCGCATTGCGCGCCAGTCGATCTTTGCGGGTTTGGGAATCAGCGCGTTTGGGATGGCATTGGCTGCCGCTGGACTTATCGCTCCAATTGTCGGCGCCGCACTTCAGGAAGCCGTCGATCTCGCGGTGATTCTCAACGCACTGCGGGCTGCCGTACGGGAAAAGCCTATAAAGAATCCGCGAGAAGCTGACAGAATCCTTATCCCCCTGACCGTACGTTGAGCTCAAGACCGGAAATCTGTCCGGAACGACAAATCGGGAGGGGAAATGACGGCCGTCCAAATGATCGATCAGGAGCTCGACAGATTGTCGATTGCTCCACGAAAAAAAACTCTATCAATCGTAGTTGCGAGCGACGGCTCTGACGCTGCGATATCCGCATTCAAGGCAGCAAGTCTCGTCAGAGCCGGGCACGACGCAAACATTCATGTGCTGTCAGTTCTCGAGCCGATGCCTGCAATGTTCCCGTCGATCGAGGGAGCGATCATTCCGCCAGATGTCGACGAGTCGCGCGAGGAAGCACAGCGGGCAATCGTGACCGATCAGATGCTAGCATTCGATCCGCTGAGCGAATGGACTCTCAACATACGAAGGGGAAGGGCAGCGGAGTCCATTGTTGAGTACGCAATCAACAAGCACGCCGATCTCATCATCGTCGGTCTGAACAAACATGGATTTGTCGGGCGAGTGCTGGGCGAAGAAACGGCGATGGCGATCGCGCGGCTCAGCCCGATTCCACTGCTCGTTGCTTCTCCGAACATCAAGCGACTGCCTCATCGCGTAATGGTAGCGATGAATCTTCGCGCTGAAGGATTGCAGTGCGCGGCTGAAGCCGTGTCAATGATTGCCGACACGCCGAGCATATCATGCGTTCACGTGAAGCCGAGGTCGGAATTTCTCGGTGTCGACTGGGCCGAATACGACAATGATTACGATCTGGCGATGCGCGAGAGATTCGACGTTCTCGAGAAAGCCTTCAGTCTCGTAAATCTCAGGCCGGACCTGATTGTTCTTCATGGCGAAGTAACCAGTGAAATCACCGACTTTGCCGACTATTCCAAAGCAGAGCTGATCGTCGTAGGAGTGCGCAGACGACACGGTCGTGCACGCGCGCTCAGCGGCCGGATGGCAACGCGGATACTTCGCCTTGCCGACTGCAGCGTACTGATCGTCCCAATCCTCGTCGACGCGGTGGAGGGATAAATGTCATTCCTGCACCTGCATCTTCTGCTCAATCACTTTCCGGTCATCGGCTCGATAATCGCGATCGGTCTGCTTGCTTTTGCGTTGATCAAAAAGAATGGACCAGTAGCGAAGGTTTCGCTCGGTCTGTTCGTAATTCTTGGCGTCATGTCACTGATTGTCTTTTTCACAGGCGAGCCTGCAGAGGAAGCGATCGAGCATCTGCCGGGATTTTCGGAGTCGATTACGGAGAAACACGAAGAGGCTGCGCTTGCGGCAACAATCGCACTCGCATCCCTTGGCGCATTCTCACTCGGTATTCTTACGTGGTTCCGGAGAAGAGAAGTTCCCCGGTGGCTTACGCTCGGAACGCTGATGCTTTCACTCTTGAGTGGAACTCTGATGGGTTACACTGCGATGCTGGGTGGACAGGTACGGCATACCGAGGTGCGCTCGTCAACGCGTTGAACAGGCCCTGCCTGAAAGTGAATCGATGCTGATTGCAAATACTTCGGTTCTGAACTTCGTAGGGTCGTTGGATGTAAAAGCTTTTGGATTGAGCTTCCTGATTCGAGAGACCGCTCTTTCGTAGAACTTCACCTGGGAGTCGGATCCTCCGGGGTCTGTGTTATAGAATGAGCCCCGGACAATAACGCTTACCCAGTCGAGCGGTCCCTCGATTTCATCTACCTCGAACACAATCCACTGATTGTGCTTCAGCGTTATGAGCTTGTCGCCTGGTGAAGTGCGCCCGAAGAGCCACTTCTCATCGTACACATAGTGAATCGGGCGAATATCGACAGAGTCATGAAACGAATAGGCGAGCCGTCCAACCTCGTTTCTCTTCAGGACGGCAACCATTTCGTCGGTGGTCAGGTCGCGGAAATGTGGCTCTGTCGACATGGATTTCACTCCTTGTTCGTTGCAATGCTCTGGCGCTCAACTGTCCACCGCCCTTTTGTCGGCTGATACAAACCACTTGCGGCTGTGGTATAGGTTCCTTCGATCTTGTTCGGTCCAGTCACCGTTCCTGTGAACATTGTCCTCACAGTGCAACCACAGTCTGGATCATTGTAAGGCTCGAGAATTCCGGAAATCCGATTGCCGCCGAGTCGGATGAATTTAATCTTGAGCGGCTGCGGGACCGCTGTGCGTGCCGCCGTCGGCACGTCGTTCTGAACGATCGGACCCATTTGAGCATTTCCGGCGAACGGCACCATCGTGACGTCGCAGAAAGCCGTATCCGTTTCGCTCGCGAGATCAAACGAAATGCTGCCACGTCGTCCGGTTTCGGAGCTGGAATACTCGCCGGACCATGCGCCCACGAGCAAAGCGGTTGAGCCTGTCTCGCTGTAAATCGGAACGGGTGTTCGTCTCCAGCTGCATGCGGCCACCGGCAGCACGAATGCAAGCACCGCAAAAGTCATGAGCCTTTTCATCGATGTATTCCTCCATGGCTGGTCGTACACGAACATCCTAGAGGAGCGATTCCCTTCAGTCGGTCGGGAAAGAGACGAAATACATGAGGGGAATGCCTACACAACATCCTCGTAAGGAAAACCCTGACGGAAGTTCCGCCATTCGCTGATACGTGCGAGTGAGCGTGGTGGCGACTTTCGAGTTGCCGCCACTTTCGCTTCGAGAGTGGAGGTATTCGAGCAACTCTACTCACGAGGTAGCAATGAAGCCTCTTCTACGCAGAGCGGCGATTACGGCAGCGGTTGTGGCCGTGTCAACTCTCGCATTTCATGCCTGCTCGCGGCCGGCGGGCAACAACAAGAGCGTTCTTACCGGCGACGCAGCAACTCGCGTGTATGTAGCACCCGGGTCATACGACGAGTTTTACTCGTTTATGTCCGGTGGATTCAGCGGCCAGGTCTCAGTTTACGGACTTCCTTCAGGCAGGCTGATCAAGGTCATCCCCGTTTTCTCGCAGAACGCGGAAAATGGCTGGGGATACAACGAAGAAACAAAGCCGATGCTCGAGACGACATTCGGTTTTGTGCCGTGGGACGATACTCACCACACAGAAATGTCGATGACCGATGGAGTGCCTGATGGTCGCTGGCTCTTCATCAACGGCAACAATACGCCGCGCATTGCGCGAATCGATCTAACGAGATTCGAGACCGACGAGATTCTCCAGATTCCCAACGCTGCAGGCGGTCATGCATCGCCGTTCACGACTCCCAACACGAAATACGTAGTATCGGCAACGCGATTCAGTGTTCCGGTTCCAAATACCGACGTTCCAATCGAGTCATACAAACAGAACTTCAAGGGAACGCTGTCGTTCGTAAGTGCAGACAGGCCGGGGAAGATGGACATCGCATTCCAGATTCTCATGCCGGGATACAACTACGATCTTGGACATGCAGGCAAGGGACCGTCGGATGGATGGTTCTTCTTCACATCGTACAACTCCGAGCAGGCAAACGAAAAGCTCGAAGCGAACGCATCCCAGAATGACAAGGATTACATCGCCGCGGTGAACTATGTCCAGGCCGAGCAGTGCGTCGCGCAGGGCAAGGCAAAAACTTTTCCCGCGCAGTACATGCACAACTGGATGGATGAAGCCACCAGATCGGCACGGAATGAGACAAAGACCAGCGTGAAGATGCTCGACCCGCGCGATTGCCCGGGCGTTGTCTACTATCTGCCGACTCCAAAATCTCCGCACGGTGTCGATGTAGATCCTACTGGAGAGTACATCGTCGCCGGTGGAAAGCTCGCCAGTGTGATTCCGGTTCACTCGTTCACGAAGATGAAGAAGGCGATCGAATCCAAAGCATTCGACGGCGAGCTCTCCGGCATTCCGATTCTCAAGTACGACGCAGTGATCGCGGGCGAAGTTCAGAAGCCCGGTCTTGGACCGCTGCACACCGAGTTCGATGGAAAGGGTTACGCCTATACGTCGATGTTCATTTCATCCGAAGTTGTGAAGTGGAAGCTCGGAACGTGGGAAGTCGTCGATCGAATTCCGACTTACTACTCGATCGGCCACCTGATGATTCCGGGTGGCGACTCGAAGAAGCCGTGGGGGAAGTATCTCGTCGCGATGAACAAGATCACGAAGGATCGCTACCTGCCGACGGGTCCCGAGATGTTCCAGAGCGCCCAGCTCATCGACATCAGCGGCGAGAAGATGAAGCTGCTTCTCGATTTCCCGACGATTGGCGAGCCGCACTATGCGCAGGCCATCCCCGCGTCGATGATCAAGGACAAGCAGGTCAAGTTCTTCGAGCTCGCAAAGAACAACAATCCCGGAGTAACGAGATCTGAAGCTGCCGGCGGAATCAGGCGTGAAGGGAAAAAAGTTCACGTCAACATGATTGCGATTCGCAGTCATTTCGCTCCCGACAATCTCGAGGGCGTGATGGTTGGTGACACAGTGTATTTCCATGTCACTAACATCGAACAGGACTGGGACATCCTGCACGGCTTCGCGGTGCTCGGTGCAACCAACTCGGAGCTGATTCTGAATCCAGGTGAGACACGGACCTTGAAGTGGGTACCCAGGGCTCCCGGAGTGTATCCGTTCTACTGCACGGATTTCTGTTCAGCACTGCATCAGGAAATGCAGGGTTACATCCGTGTTTCCGCTCCAGGTTCCAATGTTACACTCTCAGCGAACACCAGCGAGAAGGCAAAGAAACAGCTTTCGAAGAGAGACGCCGAGTGAAGGCGATGATGAGTGGCTTGTTGCGTGTTCTCATTGCCGTGTCGGCGATGTTGCTCGCCGTTGCATTCGTGATGCCGGTGTGGAGGATCGAGCTGCTCGCTCCGCAATATCCTGAAGGACTCGGGATGCTGATCAGGATCGACACCATCATCGGCATCAAGCCCGCTGACCTCAACAACATCAACGGGCTCAATCACTACATCGGAATGAAAGCAATCGTTCCGGACGCGATCCCCGTGCTCGATATAATGCCGATTGCACTTGGTGCGCTTGTTGTGCTCGGTCTCATTGTCGCGATTTACGGAAGGCGATGGGCGGTGTGGTCGTGGATCGCGATGGTTGCAGCGGGTGGAACAGCAGCGATGGTCGAGTTCTGGAGATGGTCGTATGACTACGGCCACAATCTCGCGCCGGATGCGATCATCAAGGTTCCCGGCATGACATATCAGCCTCCACTGATTGGAACCAGGCAGCTGTTGAACTTTACGGCAGCGTCGTGGCCGGATGCCGGAGCGATTGCAGCTGGAGCGGGTTTTCTCCTTGCAGTTGCAGTAATGCTGTTTCGTCACCGCAGGAATCGCGGCGTGTCTGCCGGAACGTCGGCTGTTGCGCTTGCAGCATGCGCAGCTCTACTCGTTCTACCGCGCTCTGTGCGCGCTCAGGATTCAGTAATCGTCTCTCCCGGGGGTGTCTCGCTCGTCGACGCACTGCGATCCGTCAAAACTGGCGGAATAGTTCTGATCGAGCCGGGTCATTATCACGTGCGCGAGGTGGTGGTAGATCGACCTGTAAGGATAGTTGGAAAGAATTTTCCGGTTCTGGATGGCGAAGGCAAAGGGGAGATTCTGCGAGTTGTCGCAAATGACGTAACCATTCAGGGTGTGGCTCTCACCGGAACCGGTGTGAGCTACACTCAGGATCGGGCCGCAATTCGCATTACCAATGTTGGTGGGTGCCGGATAATCGGAAACAGATTCGAGAACAGTCTTTATGGTATTTACCTGGCAAAAGTCACGTCATGCGAGGTAGCGGATAACGTTCTGAAAGCTGCGGGGCGCACGGAAGCGACCTCCGGAAACGGGATTCATCTCTGGTCGTCGCGAGAAATCACAATCGATCGTAACAGAGTTTCAGGTTTTCGGGACGGGATCTACTTCGAGTTTGTGCACGACACGAAGGTCACACGCAACGTAAGCGAGAAGAACCTGCGCTACGGTCTGCACTTCATGTACTCCGATGACTGCGAATACATCGGCAATGTATTCAGGCAGAATGGCGCCGGCGTCGCTGTCATGTACACCAAGCGTGTGCACATGGCGATGAATCGCTTCGAGAAGAACTGGGGAAGCTCAGCGTACGGACTGCTGCTCAAGGAAATCGCAGACAGCCGAATTGAGCGGAATGTTTTTGCCGAGAATACAACGGGTCTTTATGCAGATGGTGCTGATCGCATTCGGGCTATCGGCAACGAGTTCGATCGCAACGGATGGGCGGTGCGCGTGGGCGGAAGCACTCTCAACGGATTGTTCTCGAGGAACAACTTCGTCGACAACACTTTCGACGTAACCACCAACAGTCAGGATCCTTCGACAAAGTTTGAAGGGAACTACTGGAATTCCTACAAAGGTTATGATCTCGACCGTGACGGAGTGGGGGACATCCCGCATTCGCCTGTACGACTCTTTGCGGTGATAGTCGAAAGAAATCCGCAGTCGATCGTTCTGATGCGCAGCGCGCTGGTGACTCTGCTCGACGCAATCGAGCGAGCTATGCCTTCGTTCACGCCTCCATTGTTCGTAGACCCCAAACCGTCGATGAGGCGGGTCGCATGATCAGGATCAGCAGGCTCCGGAAAAGCTTTGGTGAGCTGGATGTTCTTCAGGGCGTCGACCTCGTGATCCCGGTTGGAAGGATTACGGGAATCGTCGGCCCAAACGCCGCCGGGAAGACCACACTCATCAAGTCAATACTTGGCTTGACGAGGATCGAGAAGGGAACAATCGAAGTGGCAGGAACGAAAGTAAATGGCGATGAGTCCTATCGTCGGGGAATTGGCTACATGCCCCAGATCGCGCGGTTTCCATCGAACCTCACCGGCGCCGAGCTCCTCAAGATGCTTCGCGATCTCAGGCCTGACGTCGAACGCATCGACGAAGATCTGATCAAGAGCTTCGGTCTGGGCCTCGAGCTCTCGAAAAAATTGAACGAGCTGTCGGGGGGAACGCGACAGAAGATCAACGCAGCAGCTGCGTTCATGTTCAATCCGGAGCTGTTCTTTCTCGACGAGCCGACGGCCGGCCTCGATCCAAGATCCTCGAGTGTTCTCAAGGACAAGATCCTGGCAGAGCGAAAAGCGGGAAAGACATTCGTCATCACTTCTCATGTAATGACGGAGCTCGAGGAGCTTGCCGACGAGATCGTATTTCTTGCTGATGGCAGGGTGCGATTCAACGGAAGCGTCCGACAGATAAAAGACCTGACTAGACAGGCAAACCTCGAGCGTGCAGTTGCCGAGCTGATGGATGAAGGAGTTGCGGCATGAGTGCGACCGCTGTATTGCGCGCTGGTGCCTGGAACGTCGCGAAGCCGCAGGCGCACAATGTCGTGCGCAGCAAATGGCTCATCTGCTACTCAGCATTTTTTCTTGCTGCCACGGAAGGTCTGCTGCGTTTCTCAGGCGGGGACGAAAAGACGCTACTCAGTCTGGGAAACGTCGTGCTGTTCGTCGTGCCGCTCGTAACCATCGTGTACGGCAC
>JBKPNY010000116.1:0-11878 GCA_046732835.1 Gemmatimonadota bacterium
GTGGCGCGCCAGGAGGGAGTCGAACCCCCGACCCACAGCTTAGAAGGCTGTTGCTCTATCCAACTGAGCTACTGGCGCAGACAGTCTCGCAAACTAACGAAGCAAAAACCTTCATTCAATCGGGGCGCCCGGATTTGAACCGGGGACCTCCTGCTCCCAAAGCAGGCGCGATACCGGGCTACGCTACGCCCCGAACTTCGATGTGCAAACTATCATGTTCGCCCACGCTCACGCAACGCGTCGCCAAGAGCCCGGAACGCGCGGCCGCGATGACTCACTCTTTGCTTTTCACCGATACTCGCTTCACCGAAAGTCTGATTCAGCTCGGTTGAATAGAAGTAGGGATCGTAGCCGAATCCTTCGCTCCCGCGCGGCTCATCGACAATTCGACCGTGAGTTTCACCCATCGCGACTTCTTCGCGGGATTTGTACACGTAAGCAGCCGCACACGAATACTTCGCCGAGCGATCGCTCGCGTCTTTCAGCTCTGAGAGAAGTTTTTCATTGTTAGCATCATCGAGCGCTTGACCAGTGAGATCATCGCGACCTGAATAGCGCTTGCTCCAGACCCCTGGTGCTCCACCAAGTGCGCTGACCGAAAGGCCGGAATCATCAGCCATGGTGGGAAGTCCTGTGCGCGCGTGGAAATAGCGCGCCTTCGCGAGTGCGTTATCCTCAAACGTATCGTAGCATTCGATGCCTTCTTCTTCGGAAGAATACGGAATCCCATATTCATCGAGCGTGACGCCGACAAAACCAGCCTCCGCGAGAATTCCGTGCAGCTCTCTCAGCTTTCCATGACTTCGCGTCGCCAGAAGGACGCGGCGGTCAGTCGCCAAGCGCTTCCTGTTGCGCTTTGTCGAGCTGCGCAATTCCGCTGACTGCAAGATCGAGAAGAGTGTTGAGCTGCGCGCGATCGAAGGTTCCGTGTTCGCCCGTTCCCTGCACCTCGACGAATTGTCCTGCCGAGCTCATCACAACATTCATGTCGACTTCGGCACGGACATCTTCTGAGTAATCGAGATCGAGGCGGGCGTCGCTATCGATTATTCCAACCGAGATTGCTGCGACCCTGCGTTTGATCGGATTCGAGGTGAGCTTCCCGTTCGCGACCATCCATCGAAACGCATCGACAATCGCGACAGATGCTCCCGTAATCGCAGCCGTGCGAGTCCCACCATCTGCAACGAGAACATCGCAGTCGAGCTTGATCGTGAACTCGCCAAACGAGAAATCGTCGAGCATTGCGCGCACGCTTCGCCCAATGAGCCGCTGAATCTCCTGCGTTCTTCCACCAACCTGAGATCGCTCACGCGAAGTGCGTGTCTTTGTCGCACGAGGAAGCATTGCGTACTCGGCAGTAAGCCATCCCTGTCCGCTGCCTCTACGCCAGCCCGGAACTCCATCTTCGACCGAGGCCGTGCAGAGCACTTTGGTTGCTCCAAACGAAATCAAGCATGAGCCTTCGGCGTATGGAGCTACTTCGCGTTCCAGCGTCACTACGCGAAGATCTGAATTTCTTCTGTCGGATCTATTCTTTTCTGTCACCAAGCTTCTCGATGATGGACGTTGTTGACTGACCAGGTGTGAGCGGAATGACAACGACCTCCCCGCCCCATGCGACTACTTCACGTGCACCGACAATTGTGCTCTCGTTGTAGTCGCCGCCTTTCACAATCACATCTGGTTTGAGCTCGAGCACAAGCTCGAGGGGCGTATCCTCGCCGAAGAGAACCACGCAGTCCACAGCTTCGAGGGCAGCGAGAACGTAAGCGCGCTCCGCTTCATTTCGCACTGGACGTTGCGGTCCTTTCAATCGTCTGACCGAATCGTCCGAGTTGAGACCGACGACAAGAGAATCGCCACGTGCGCGCGCAGCAGTCAGCAAGTCAATATGACCCGGATGCAGCAGGTCGAAGACGCCGTTAGTGAATACAACACGGCCGCGAACCGATGCGCGCCATTCGCGCGCATCGCTCCACGTCATGATTTTTTTCGAGGGACTTCGAGGCTTTAGAACGATTGCTCGGCTGAAGGTCGAAGGTGAACGACTTTCGTTTTGTTGAAGGGAAGCTTGAATACCTGATCATACTCAGACCAGATCTTGATGCGGTTTCCATCGCGAACAACGTTGATGTCACTCGCTTCCGGCGGAAGCTTCACGGAATCAGTGAAAGCACGAAGACGGTTCCTGATGTCAGTGTCGGAGCGGACCGAAGCAAACCTGGCCTCGTTCTTCATCGCATCCTTGAAGCGATAGTAGGCGAGAGCATCCTCGCCTGCGAGCATTCCGAAGTAGATGATCGCGACGACGATAACGATCTGAATCAGGCAGCCGAGGCGGCTCGCACCTGGTCTTCGATATCGCTCGATTACCACTGCGACTGCGCTCCCTGAATCAGCTCATTCACAATTCGCTCGATCGCCTGCTGACGACCTTTAGCTTCGCCCCGCTCTTCATACTGGCCGTCCTTCATCAGACCCTTCTGCTGCCACAGCGTTTTCCCCGTCACCTGATCGATCATCTCGACATCGACAGATATCTGCAGCTGACGTCGCGCGCTTGTCTGGTTCTTGTTCGTCGCGCTGAATCCAATGGGAATGTCAGCCTCATATCGCTGGATAGTGCCGCGCACCAGGGCACTCGCTCTCGACTCGGCTGCTTCACGAAGCCCTAGTCTGTCGCGCAGCCCTTTGCGAAGCTCCTGCGTGAGCTCCTGCTGCACTTCTGGCACAGACGTGAGATTCTCGAATGGAATCACGGCTACGGTACGGATGTGCGAAGGCAGGCCGCCTCCGGCAAAACCGTACGGCATGCACCCCGCTAGAGTGAGCAGGACGAGGCTAAGGACCCCAGATCGACGCATCGAACGCAGGAACCTCCTCATCCCGTGTGATCCCGAGCCAAAGCTTTCGCCTGCCGGGAACCTCATATAGTAGACGCCCGCCATCATCCCTCGTCACCACCTCTACAAGCCGTCCGCCGCTCAAGCGCGCGAGCTGCATGATACGCGCGCCCTTAATCGTAACCCGCCATGTTGCGGGACGTCCGATGTCGGCGTGAACCACGTCGCCTTCGACGGTTACTACGGTATCAGGGAGCGCCGGAATAGCAAGACGTCCGAGCGCGGCCCACATTAGCGGAGGAGGAGGAAGAAACTTTTCGATCTGCTGCTGATTGGTGGCGCGAATGGTATTTCCGATCAGTATGGCGCGGCCGAGAGCGATTCCGCCATTCAGAAAAAGATCGACCCGAGCACTGTCAGGAGCTGACGCTCTGATCGCTCCTTCACCGCGCGCCATGAGGCTGTTCTCACCTTCGAAATCCCACCGAAAAACAATTCGGCGGTGTTTTCCGGAAAGCTCGATGGACGGAAGTGCGCGTTCCGGAGCAATTGTGCCTTTCAGCGGCGCGGCGCGCGGCGCGCATCCAATCGCAGATGCGAGCAGCAGCGCCGCGAGTCGAATTTTGTTCACTGAACTACAATCGACAGAATGCGATCGCCCTGAACTATCGAATCGAGCGCGGGATAACCTTTGAGGACGCGGCCAAACACTGTGTAGTGTCCATCGAGATGCGGCTGCGGTGAATGCGTGATGAAATACTGGCTTCCTCCGGTATCGGGTCCAGAGAGCGCCATGCCGAGTGCACCTCTTTCGTATCGGCGTGGATTCATCTCGTCACGAATTGCGTAGCCCGGACCGCCGTTGCCGTCATCGCGCGGATCGCCATCCTGCGCAACGAAATTCGGCACAACTCGATGAAATCCAGTTCCGCGATAGTAACCGGTGCGCGCGAGGTTCATGAAGTTCCACACAGTGATCGGCGCATCAGCCCCAAACAGCTCGAGAACAATGTCTCCATGACGCGTCTTGATCGTTGCACGCTGTGTCTGACCGCGAAGCGCGGGAATCACGTATGTTCGCACAAGGTTCTCATACCACGAAAGCGGCCGCGGGTTTCCTGAGGTCGACGGCCAGGAAGAAAAAATCGACGTGCTTTCCGCTTGTGCGCGAACCAGAGGATCGTCGGAAGCCTTGAGCGACGTAATCTGCTGCCGAAGCGAAGCGGGGAACGCTGTGCTGTCACGCTTCCATGCAGATGCCAGATAGGAAATTGCAGCGATGCGCGCGTCATTTCCCGCATCGGCCAGAGATTTGTTGTACGCTGTAAGAATAAAGGGCGCATCAGCAGCGGTTGCATGCGATGACAGCACACCGATAGCCGTCGCACGAGCGTAGAAATCATCATCACGCAGGCCGGCAATCATCACGCTGTGAATTGCTGCGGGCAAGGCGGTGGTGTCGTTGCCTCCGAGCAATCCATATGCGGCAGCGCGAACGCGCCCGTCGGAATCTTTGAGCATTGCATTCGCTGCTTCGGCAATGCGAGCCTTCACCGTGTCGGAGCCGACAGCATTGATCGCTGCAGCGCGATAGTGCCAGTCAGCATGTGTTCGCCATTCACGCAATGCAGGAAGCATTGCACCAGCGTGAACAGCAGAGGCCAGGAGACTGCTGCGATACATCAGCGAAGTATCGCGGTCCCATACTGGCGTCCAGGAAGCCACGCTCGAATCGAGCAGAGAACCCAACGATTGCGCTGCTGCGATTCTCACATTCGCATCGGAGTCGCCGGTTGCGGCAGTCACCGCATCACGGCCTTTCGCAGCGTAAGAGCCAAGTGACCGAACCGCATTGATGCGCACATGCGGATGCGGATCCTTCGCAAGCTTGAGAAGAATCGGCAGTGCCTGTTCCGCGAGTGAATCACCTGCAGCGGTTCTCGCGAGTGTGCGCGCGATTTCTGCACGCGTGCGCTGCGCCGCGAGTGAGTTCACTACATACGCTTCCGATGCCGGAATGCTTCCCGGTACCGGTGATGGACCAGATGCAATCGCGCTCGGCGGATTGGCTGCAAACTGTGGAGTACCAGCGAGCTTGATGAGATCACGAACACCCGCAGCGGCCCTGCTGCGCGCAATCGCGTACGCTGCTGCCCACTGCACTGACGGCCTCGCAGACAGAGCGAGATATGGTCTCAGCTCAGCGACAGGAACGGGTCGAAGCTTGGACGCGGCGAAAAGAAGCTGAATTGCCAGCGCATCATCGAACGACGGTTTCGAAAGTCCCTTGAGAATTGCCGAGCGCGCGGGAGCACCAATCTCCCCGAGAGACCATGCCGCTTCTCGCGCCGTCCGAATCGGCGAGGCCAGGGCTTTGGAGAGCGCGGGAATCGAAGAAGAATCCCGGAGAAGTCCGATCGCATACGCAGCATTCGATGCGACGGTTGCGTCAGCATCGTTGATCAATGTCTCGAGAAGCGGGAGACCCGACTTGCCATGACCTGGACCGACTTGACCAATTGCAAGCGCACCTGCTGCCCGAAGTGGCCTCCATTTCGATGCGAGCGCGCTGTCGACAAGATCGAGGTCGATGGTTCGCGAATCGGTCATTGCCATCAGTCTCGAATACAGTCGCACGTCGTCCGCCGTTTGCGCGGACGCTTTTGCGCCTGCAAAAAAGACGAAGGCTGCGAGCGCGATCTTACGCAACGGCAGCCTCGAGAGAGCGGCGCATTTGTTCGGGCATCGTGACAAGCTTTCCATCTCCATTGATTGAGGCGAGCATCGTGCGAGCGGTGACAAGCTTCTCACCGGTATCGGCATTCTCAATGATGTACTCGAAGGTGACGCTTCTGGATCGTGCGTCCTTGAGCGTAGTTCTCACTCTGATGAGATCATCGTATCGGGCGGGCGCATGATACCGCAGATTCGCTTCGACAACGGCGAGCAGTATTCCCTGCTTCTCGATTTCCGCATATGACGCGCCCAGTCGCCTGATCAGATCTGTCCGGCCAAGCTCACACCACACGAGGTAGTTGCGATGATGCACGACCTTCATCTGGTCAGTCTCCGCGTAGCGCACGCGGAACTCCACTTCACTCGTAACGGGCGAGCCGTTGTTCGAAGACATGGCGAATAAGATAAATCGTCGCGTAATCCGATGCCCGTTTGTGAACCATTCGGCGCCCGGCTAAGATACGCGAGTGCTGACTTCACCCTGTTACGTAATTTCTGACGCACATCTTGGCGTTGCTTCTCTCGACATCGAGCGAAAGCTCGTTGCTTTCCTGAGGGGACTGGCAGACCGGGCGGGATCGCTCGTAATCAACGGCGATTTGTTCGACTTCTGGTTCGAGTGGAAATCGGTAATTCCTCGAAGCAGCTTCCGTGCGCTCGCAGCGCTGGCAGATCTTCACGATTCAGGCCTGCCGATTCTTTACATCGCAGGCAATCACGACTGCTGGGGCGACGATATTCTTCGCACCGATATCGGCGTCGAGTATCACGTCGGTACGTGGAACGGAGACATCGCAGGCTGGAA
Organism: Gemmatimonadota bacterium; assembly: GCA_046732835.1. GTDB lineage: Bacteria > Gemmatimonadota > Gemmatimonadetes > Gemmatimonadales > Gemmatimonadaceae > UBA4720. The sequence continues at coordinate 6,388 of JBKPNY010000116.1, forward strand.
GACCCGAATCGATCATGGCGACGGCCTGCGTGAAAAGGAAGATCGCGGATATCGCATGGTCAAACCGATCATGCGTAACCAGCTCGCTATTCGCGCATTCAGAGCGCTGCACCCTGACTGGGCAAGCTCGCTCGCGAGCGGAAGCTCTGGCGCCAGCCGCACTTATCGCTCGCGCGATGAAGGGCGCGGTCTCCGTTCGATCGCGATGGCCGAGCTCTCTCAGGATCCATCTATCGATCTTCTGATTTTCGGTCACTCGCACGTCGCTGCACTGGAGCGGAGTGAAAAGGGCGGCGTGTTCGCGAATGCAGGGTCGTGGCTCGATGCGCCGACTTACCTTCGCATTACTTCCGAAGCGATCGAGCTTCGCTCCGCAACTGATAATTCAGCCGAGGGTGACTGTCTCAACTCGATCGATCGACGATCCAAGGAAGCGGCCGCCAACACGTAGGAACTGCTCCGGCGCATCGGAAGCGATGAAGCGATAGCGCGCACTGTTAGTCTCTTCATGTGCCAGACCTTCATCACGCAGTGTCGCCGCAGTTTCTGCAGCGGTCTCTTCAGCACTGTCAATCAAACGCACATCTCGTCCAATTACGCTGCCGATGACCGACTTGAGCAGCGGGTAGTGAGTGCATCCAAGGACGAGAGTATCGATTTCAAGACCGGAAAACGGCTGAAGATACTCCTTCGCAACAAGACGAGTGACTTCGGTGTCGAGCCACCCTTCCTCGACGAGCGGAACGAATAGAGGACAAGCGAGCGCTGTGACTGTCGCGTCTGGCGCAGCGGCCTTGATCGCCCGCGCGTACGCTCTCGAATTGACCGTGCCCTGAGTTCCGATGACGCCGATGCTTTTCGACAGTGTTGCCCTTGCTGCTGCTCGCGACCCCGGCTCGATCACTCCAACAATTGGAAGGTCATTCTCTTCCTTGAGCGCCGGAAGTGCGTGAGCCGTAGCGGTGTTGCACGCAACCACCACCGTCTTGACGCCTTCCCCTTTCAGGAACTCAACGATCTCGCGGCTATACCTTAAGACTGTATCGGGACTCTTTGGACCGTAGGGTACGCGCGCCGTGTCACCGAAATAAATGATGCTCTCGTTTGGCAGCTGCCGAATGAGCTCGCGGACTACTGTGAGACCGCCGATTCCGGAATCGAAGACACCGATTGGCGCGTCGCTCTTTGTCGAGCGATCTGACTTCACCACGCTATTCTAGCCAGTACGCGAAGGCGCTTGTCGGTGTAGTCTGCCTGCACGTTTGCATCGAAGTCAGCGAGATTCGCGGCTACGAATGCATCGGCGCCCGCAAAGAGATGATTGAAGATCATCGCGGCCAGCCAGTCCTCGAGATGAGTGCGCCTTGCTCTCACCCGATCAGCAATGTTTTTGTTTTTTGGCGCCCACGTGACTTTCGGCTCATGCGTCACCGAGTCGATAACCGGCTGACCCTGATCGTCGAGAACAGGAGTGGCGACAGTATCGTCCCGGGCTTTTTTTGCCTTGTCGAGATCGACCCAAGATTTGACTGACATGGCGACTGTGCCGACTTCGCCGACAATGAACACCGTTGCAGCTTTTTTTCGCTGCAGCTTCATCTGCCCCATTCCGGGAACAAGGAACGAGCGGAGGAAAGCCGAGCCTGGAGAAATTGGAACGCGGCATGGAGGCGGTCCGCTCTTCGGCGCAACCGGCCCGATGATCACATTGGGAACCTGAACCTTCGTCGTAGTGTCCACGGGAATCGGAAGACACTCGGTAACTCGCGCGAGCTTCTGCGGTTTGGCGGCGACCTGCGTGGAATCCACGCGCTGCGCCATTACCGGGGACGCAAGAGCGAATGCGCAAAAGAGCGCGATGGCGGGAGAGTGTGGGAATCGAACCCACCCGACCCGACTCGGTCGGGTCACACCAGTTTTGAAGACTGGGGAAGCCACCAGGCCCCATCCACCCCCGTGCTCAGTCAACGACAATCGCCGCGCTTTCTGCAGCTGCAACCTCTCCGATCTGGAATGATTCGTCCACGCGCGAAAGATAGTCTGAAGCACGCTCACGAGGCACGGCGACCAGAAGGCCTCCGGATGTCTGCGGATCGCATAACAATGCTTTCATTACACTGTCATCCGTTTTCCATTCGACCAGCCGCTCGAGGTACGATTGATTCCTCGTGAGTCCTTCATTGGTCGCGCCGGCGGTCCACGCGTCTTTTACACCGTCAAGGAGTTTCACCGCTGCCGAATGAATGTGAAGCGTGACGTTGCTCGCTCGCGCTATGTGCGAGGCGTGTCCGAGCAAACCGAATCCGGTCACATCCGTTGCACAGCGCGAGCTGACTGCGAGCGCAGCGCGGCTCGCCGCACCATTCAGCTTTTTCATCGTATCGATCATCGTGCGTGCAACATCATCCGTGACAATGCCCGCCATCTTCTCATCGCCCGATGATGCGCGCTTGAGAGCAGTCGAAAGAATTCCCGTCCCGATCGGCTTGGTGAGAATCAGCACATCACCTGCGCGCGCGTTTGCATTCGTGAGAATGAACGATGGGTGCGCACGCCCCGTAACAGAGAGTCCGTACTTGAGCTCCGGGTCATTGATGGAGTGTCCGCCCGCGATGTGAGCTCCTGCCTCATGAACCTTGTCCTGACCACCGCGAAGAATTTCAGTCAACACTGACAGCGGGAGCGTACCCGACGGAAATGCAACAATGTTCAACGCGGTGAGCGGCTGCCCGCCCATTGCGTACACGTCCGACAACGCATTCGCAGCAGCTACCTGTCCAAAGTCGTACGGGTCGTCGACAATGGGCGCGAAAAAATCAACCGTCTGCACGAGCGCAACGTCGTCAGACAGGAGATAGACGCCCGCATCGTCGAATGTCTCGCGTCCTACGAGAAGTCGCGGATCGCTCGACGATGGAAGCCCCGAGAGAACTTCAGACAGGTCCCCCGGACCCATTTTAGAAGCTCAACCGGCGCATCTCGCGAACGCAGTTAAACGAAAAAGCTCCTCTCGGGTCTTTGACGTGCTCATATGAACTCCGTTGTGGAACCGTTCAGCTTTCGATCTGCGCGACGAAATCAATTTCGACGAGCGCTCCCCGGGGAAGCGCTGTGACCTGCACCGTAGAGCGCGCAGGACGCGCCTCACCGATTGCTTTGCCGTAGATCTCGTTCACGGTGGGAAAGTCTGCCATGTCATGCAGGTACACCGTAGTCTTCACAACGCTGTTCCATCCCAGACCCGCGGCATCGAGAACAGCGGAAAGATTCTTCATCACCTGTTCGGTTTGTGCGGTGATGCCGCCTTCCACCATCTGGCCGCTCGACGGATCGAGTGGAATCTGCCCCGCGGAAAACAAGAATCCTCCGGCAACGACTCCCTGCGAATATGGACCAATTGCCGCTGGTGCCTTGTCGCTTTTAACTGACTTCACGCTGATCTCTCCGTATTTCGCTGTGACCCGGCAATGTTACTCACATTCGAATGCATCACGCCAGCGCAAACAGCTTTCGCGCATTTCGTGATACAGCTCCACTCATTGTGTCGGCGTCAGTGCCGCGCGCTTGCGCAAGCCGTGCAACTGTGTGCCTCACCCACGCGGGCTCATTGCGCTTTCCTCTGTTGGGTACCGGGGCGAGGTAAGGCGAATCCGATTCGGCGAGAATCCGGTCTTCGGGAACGAGTCGCAGCAGCTCATCATCCGTCCACTTCTTGAATGTGACGATTCCCGCGAATGACACATACCATCCGGATTCGATGGCGCTCGATGCGAGCGAGTGAGACCCGGTATAACAATGGAGCACGCCCACAACGCCTGCCTGGCCCGCTTCCGTAATCATCGCGCGCGTATCGTCTTCAGCGTCGCGAGTGTGCACGATCACGGGCTTGCCTGTTTCACGCGCAAGCGCGAGCTGCTCGGCGAATGCTCTTCGCTGTTCCTGTCGCGGAGAATTGTCGTAGTGATAGTCGAGGCCACATTCCCCAATCGCGACGGCTCCGTCAGCAATCAGCTGGCCCAGCTCGTCGATATGCGCGCGAGGATCGAACCCGATGGCATCGTGCGGATGGACGCCCGCAGTGCTCCAGATGAATCCCCGATTCTCTCCCGCGACAACCGCAGATGCGCGAGCGGCGCCGAGGACATCCTCGGCGCCGCTCCCTGAGCCGATGCAGACAATCGCTTCGGCTCCATGTTCCTTCGCGCGCTCGATTACCGCGCCGCGGTCGCTGTCGAACGCCTCGTCGGCGAGGTGTGCGTGACTGTCGATGAACCCTTGGATATTCCCGCCTTCCTCGGCCACTTCCTCTCGATCCAGAGAAGAGTCGGGCCCGCGATGTAAATCGAGCTGAACGTTCCGGTAAAGATACCGAACGACATGACCCAGGCGAACGGACGAATCACTTCTCCGGCAAAGATGAGAAGAGCGAGCGTTGCCGCCATTGTTGTCGCGTGCGTCATGACGGACCGGGGCAGCGTCTCATTGATCGCACGATTGAGTGTCTGGTAAAGAGTTTCCTTTCGTCCCTTTCTCAGATCTTCGCGCACTCGATCGAAGATGATGATGGTGTCGTTCAGTGAGTAACCGATAACTGTGAGGATCGCAGCGATTACAGTCAGCGACACCTCGAGGTGCATGATCTTGAGGAATGCGAGAGTAGTCAGCACGTCATGCCCGGTGGCAATCAAAGCTGCGAGCGCAAAGCGCCACTCGAAGCGAATTGCCAGGTACACAGTCGTTACAAGGAACGAGAGAAGCATCGCGATGATTGCGTCGCGTGTAAGCTCATCGCCAACGCGAGGTCCCACGCCTTCCGCTCTGACAACACGGACGTTGGCTGCTCCGTACTCCTGCTTGAGCACGGTCTCGATGTGCTGTTTTACGGACTCCGCCCCCGCCGTCGCTGCACCCTCTCGTTCGGCTTCGCGTGCACGGATGGTGTACTCGCGATTGTTTCCGAACTGAGCGATCTCTGCGCCGGGAATTCCTGCTTTGTCGAGGTGTGACCGGAGTGCACCGACGTCAACGGGCTTTGCGAACGCAACCTGCATCAGCGTTCCACCAGTGAACTCGATGCTGGTGTTGATTCGCGGATTGATCGCAAAAGACGCGATGCCGAGAACAACAAAGCCGACGGTGAGGCCGACGGCCCACTTCCACCAGCGGATGAAATCGAAGTTGGTATCGTGAAGAATGCGAAACATCAGATGCTCAGAGCCTCAGTTTTCTGCGAGCGGGTGAGCCAGATCATGAAGAAAGTACGCACGACGAAGATCGCAGTGACCATCGACGCAGCAATACCGGCAAGAAGTGTTACTGCAAATCCGCGCACTGGACCTGTACCGTACTGATAGAGAACAGCGGCCGTGAGCGCAGTTGAAACGTTGGAATCGACAATCGCACTCATCGCATGGCGGAAACCTTCGTCAACCGCGGTTCGAACAGTCTTGCCATGCGCGAGCTCTTCCCGAATTCTCTCGAATATCAGCAC
>JBKPNY010000117.1:0-7766 GCA_046732835.1 Gemmatimonadota bacterium
TTGAAGAAGCCCGCTCTCGCTTCATCGAGATTCGCGGTCGATGATATCTGAGCGAAGCCGATGATTTTTTTCGGATGGGTGTCGCTCTTGCCGCACGCGAGGGCTGCTGCGAGCGGAACAAGGGCTGCTACTTGTCGAACAATTGAGCCGCGAATGATTGTGCTCCGCTGGTAGCGGGCACGATGCTAAATCAGTTCGGCGAATTGCGCAATGCGCGTCACCGAACAACTACGGAACTACGGGGACTGCGGGAACTGCGGGAACTGCTCTGAAGCACAGATGACACAGATATTACGCAGATGACACAGATGACTGCGGAAAATCTTTTTAAGGTTAAACGACAGAATTACGCACGGTCCTCAGTCAAAAAAAAGAAAAGGCCTTTGTGCAGTTCATCTGTGTCATCTGCGTAACATCTGTGTCATCTGTGCTTCAGAGCAGTTCCCGTAGTTCCCGTAGTTCCCGTAGTTCCCGTAGTTCCCGTAGTTCCCGTAGTTCCTCTGCTACTATCCCTGCGGCGCTCCCGCTGGTCTCGGTCGCCTTGGTTCGATGACAGCTGCATCGGCATCAGTAGCACCAGGACGAATCTCGGTGTGCCGGACTCTGCCGCCGAGCAGTCCGGTGTAGATCATCGCACCACCGACGAATGCAGTCGCGAAAACCATTGCAATCGTCAACCCGTTTGGAATCGGCCTGCGGCGATAGCGAATGAGCACACCAAGAGACGCGACGCCAAGAACCGCAGCGAGGATCCACGCCTTCTCGGCCATCTCTTCGTGATCGTGAATGAGCTGCCGCTTGACTCCAGGATATCCGCGAATTGCATCCTCAGCAGACTCGCCTGTCTTGTCTGCAAGCAGTCCTGCGCCTGCGGTGATGACGAGGATGACGAATGCAGTCCGCCGAAGCACATCTGGGGCGGCAAAGTACGAACAGACCAGCAGCGCGAAAGCAAACACGCATCCGAAGATTGGTGCGTGATTGACGAGCAGATGAAGATGGGCTCCGGTGAACATGTCGTCTTGAGTGGTTGTTTTGTGAATGAATTTGGCAATTTTGAAGCCTGCAGGACATGATTGACTGTTTACCTGGAATGGACTTCCTTCCTCCCGCGAACAAGAATCAGTGCGACTAATCCGCCGATCGCGCACAGTACCGCGCAAATGATCATCGCTCTGATAAATGCAGACGCGAGAAGATCGCCTCGCGGTTCGTGCGATCCACCTATGCCCGCTGCGACTGGAATGGATGCGGTTGCAAGTAATCCAGCGAGCCGTGCTGCAGCGTTGTTGACACCCGATGCAATGCCGGCTCGTTTTGGCCCGAGCGATTGAAGAGCTGCTGACGTGAGCGGTGCTACGAGAAGACCAAGGCCAGTGCCGAATACAACCAACGCCGGCAATGTTGTTGTCACATAGCTCGTGTCGGGTTTCACTCTAATGAAAAGAAGCATTCCCAGTCCGGCGACAAACGATCCAACCGCCATCGGCAGCTTTGCTCCGATTCGCTCGGCGAGTTTTCCCGCGCGCGGAGAGAGAATCAGAAGCAGCGCGTTCACTGGTAGAAGCGACGCTCCACCCTTGATCGCGCTGTAGCCCAATCCGTTTTGAAGCTGCAGCATCAGCAGAAAAAACAATCCGTTGAGTGCAGCGTAAACGAGAAGCGTGTTGAGATTCGCGCCGATAAACTCGCGCGATTCAAAAACGTCGAGCGGCAGCAGCGGATTCTTCACTCTCGCTTCCACTGCAAAGAATGCGATCGTGAGAGCCACCCCGATCACACCGATCGCAATTACGAGAGGACTCGTGAAGCCGCGATCAGGTCCGGTAATCAATGCTCCGACAATTCCCGCGAGACCAAGAGTTACGAGAATCGCACCAGCGAAGTCGAGAGGCTTTGATTTTTTCCTCCGCTCACCTTGAGCCGCATGACGCAATGCAATCCACGCGGCAGCTACTGCAAACGGAACGACGCTCACAAACACGAAGCGCCATGACGTAGCGTCGACCAGCCATCCGCCTGCAAGCGGTCCAATCGCAGTCGAGATCCCTGACCATGCCGCCCACCGTCCGATTGCAACACCGCGCTCGTGTCCGCTGAAATGAGTCTCGAGCAGCGCAAGACTGTTTGGAACTACGAGCGCTCCAGCAATTCCCTGAAGGACTCTCGCGCCAACAAGTATGAAAATGTTCGGCGCAACAGCGCAGCCGAGTGATGTGACTGCAAAACCAATCAGCCCAAGACCGAAGACTCGCGCGTGAGACACGCGATCGCCGAGCGCTCCTCCAAACAGCATCAGTGCGCTGAGCGTCAGCAGGTATCCATTCATCACCCACTGGAGACCGGACATCCCGAGCCCGAGGTCGCGTCCCATTTCCGGCATCGCGACCAGGACAACGCTTCCCTCGAGAAAGACAGCTCCAGAGCCGAAGATCGAAGCGATCAGTACCCAATTTTTGTTTCGTGACATGGCGAGTAAATTGTACGAATGGAGCGATTATTGAGCGCAGCCGGATGGGTCTCGACGATCTTCGTCCTGGTCTTCGGCATCTTCTACGTGGCAATCGTCTGGATCTTTACCGTTCCTTTCGACAAGGGCCGGTATCGCGCCGGTCGTGCGTTTCGTCATCTGGCCATGGCCCAGGTGAAGCTCAATCCTCTCTGGGATTTTCATACTGAGGGCAAAGCTCCGCCGAATCCGCGCGAGCCTTATGTCGCCGTGTCGAATCACGAATCGTACGCCGACATTTTTCTCATCAGTCATTTCCCCTGGGAGATGAAGTGGCTTTCGAAGGCTGCGCTTTTCAAGATTCCGGTGATGGGATGGCTCATGCGCATGGCAGGAGACATTCCAGTAAACCGCGGAAGTCGCGAGAGTGCGGTGCAGGCGCTCGCCGAATGCCGCAAGCGACTTCAGAATCGTGTGAGCGTGATGATCTTTCCCGAAGGAACGCGATCACCGAACGGAGACCTGCTTCCGTTCAAGGACGGAGCATTCAAGCTCGCGATCGAATCCGGCACACCGATTCTTCCAATCGCTGTTGCAGGAACACGCAACTGCATGGCGAAGCACAGCTTTCAGTTCCGCCGCGCGCGCGCAAAAGCTCGAGTGCTGGAGCCGATCCCCACTGCGGGGATGAGCAACAAGGACATTCCTGCTTTAAAGGAGCGCACTCGCGCGGTAATCGACACTGCCCGAAAGCAGCTTCAGTCTGACCTGGGGCTGGAGCCGTCTGCCGCATCAGCGGTGCAGTTCACCGCGAATTAGGTAACTCGCCAGTCGGCATGTAGAAAACAGGCCCCGCGGTTGCTCCGCGTGACGCGTGACAACCCGGAGGCTCTATGAAACGTGCAGCACGCACACTTGCTCTTCTCGTTATTCTCGCGTCGTGCAAGGATGCCGCAGCTCCCGTCGCACCCGATCTGACAGTAAGCGCCGCCAAAGGCGAAACCGGACGAATCGCGACTGTCCGGCTCATGGACGCATGCGATCCCACGACGTTCGCGGTTGTGCCTGGCGGATGTCAGAGGGACGGCGGAATTACTCTCGATCTGTTCACCGCACAGCTCACCGCAATGCAAACGGTTCCCGCGTGGCACATGACGCCGCCCGATCTTTACATAAAGGAAGGCGACTCATTCCAGGCGTACAACGCCGGCGGTGAGAATCACACATTCACCGAAGTCGAGGAGTTCGGCGGAGGAGTTGTTCCCAATCTGAACGAGCTCGCAGGCCTCACAACCGTTGCGCCCGAATGTGTCGGCGCTGTCCCGTCAGGCATTATCGCGCCGGGGCAGACCAGCGATGTCGATACTCCTGACGAAGCTGAAGATGAGCACTATCAGTGCTGCATTCATCCGTGGATGAGAATGACAGTGCACGTACGAGAGAGATAGGAGTCATTAAAAACGAGCTATCTGCTGTCCGCCTTCAGCGATCCGCAAGAGCTGCCTGCTACCTGCAACCAGCCCACGACGTAAAACCGCTTTGCTGGCAGCAGGTTGCCGGTAGCTCTCGCTGATCGCTGAAGGCGGACAGCAGATAGCTCGTTTTTATTTCCGATTAAACAGCCACTGGTAAGCAGCAGGAAATTCTCTCCTCCAGAACCACTCAGAGTGTTTCCCGTCCGCTCGCGATACGGCAACGATGTTGGATCCGCGAGCAAGTCCGTGCGCAACAAGAGAATCAACCATCTGCTCCTGCCCGCGCACGTACGTCAAAGCTTCAGCAGAATCCTGCGCTTCCTGAGCACCAATCACGAAGTACAATCGTGAATCCTTTCGCACTCCATTAGAAGCACCAACAAAGGAATAAGCTTCGGGGGCAACCCAGAAAGCGGGAGAAAAGATTCCCGCGCGACCGAACACATCGGGGTATTTCAAGATTGCATACAGCGAGATGAGCCCGCCCATGCTCGAGCCCGCAACTCCAGTATTCAGTCGATCAGGCAAGGTACGATAGTGCAAATCGACGTAAGGCTTGAGCGTCTTCACGAGAAAGTCGACGTATTTGTCCCCTTCCCCTCCACCATACTTTGCGTTCTTCCACGGTGAATACTCATCGAATCTTTTCGTGCCGCCGTGATCAACGGCAACGACAATCACATCCTTGTCACCGAGCGCGTTGAGACTGTCGAGTGTTTCATCGACTCCCCATTCGCCGACGAAGCTCGTTGCATTGTCGAACACATTCTGTCCGTCGTGCATGTACAGCACCGGATATCGCGTCGAGCCCGACGAGTATCCCGGCGGCAGATAAATCCAGACGCGGCGCGAGCGGCCGAGCTCGGGCATCTGGAATTCTTCGCTCAATATCGAAACAGTCGCACGCGCTGAATGTTCTTTCGGTTTCTTTGTGCGGGGATCACGCCACTGCGCAACTTTGCCGAGGTATGCTCCTCCGCTCGCGGGCTTGACGAAGACGCCGCGGTTCTGGATGTCAGCGCCCGCGCTGTCTGTCTCGACCGCATCCCACGATCCAAGCGTAAACTTGAACTCGATTGGACCTTTGATGCTGTCAGGAAGCGCAACCAGGTAGTTGCCCTTTCCGTCCGCCGCCAATCGATATGAGGTGTCGCCTGGATTCCATCCGTTAAAGTTTCCTGCGACGTAAATGGAAACTCCCGGTGGAGTCGAAGAAGGAAGAGATTCGAGTCCAAGCGTGAAATGCTTTGTCGAGATCGCCGGCACTGGTGCTGGAGCCGGTTTGGTTGCACAGGCCAGCGAGAAAGCAGCGGCGAAAAAGAATATTTTTCTCGTCATCGTGACACTAATATGCCTGAGAAAATTCACATGAGAGACGGCTTTCTTTGGGGCGCCGCATCGGCCGCATATCAGGTCGAAGGCGCATGGAACGAAGACGGTAAAGGTCTCTCGGTGTGGGACAAGTTCTCGAAGATTCCCGGAAAGACATTTCAGGGATCGAATGGCGACATCGCGGTCGATCATTATCACCGCTACAAGGAAGACGTCGCCTTGATGGCAGAGATGGGACTCGGCGCCTACAGGTTTTCCGTCAACTGGCCTCGTATCTATCCTGACGGTCGAGGCGAAATCAATGAGAAAGGCCTTCGCTTCTACAGCGATCTGATCGACGAGCTCAAAGCCAATGACATCGAGCCGATTCTAACGCTCTACCATTGGGAAGTACCTCAGACGTTGATGGACAAATACGGAGCATGGGAGTCGCGGGAGATCATCGATGACTTCGCCAGCTACTGCGTCACCCTTTACAAACATTTCGGCGACAGAGTGAAATACTGGGTCTCACTCAACGAGCAGAATTACGACTTCCGCCAGGGCTTCATTACGGCAATGCATCCGCCCGGCGTGAGGGACCAGAAGCGATTCTACGAGGCAAATCACATTGCCTTTCTCGCGAACGCGAAGGCAATCGAGAAATTCCGCGAGCACGTTCCAGACGGAATCATCGGTCCCAGCTTCGCGTACTCACCTGCGTATCCACTCACGAGTAAGCCCGAGGACATTCTTGCATTCGAGAACGCTGAAGCTTTCACCAACGACTGGTGGCTCGATGTCTACGCGCGTGGAGAATATCCCAACCTTCCGCTTCACTACTTAACAGAAAAGAGACTTGCTCCGACAATTCAGGACGGCGATCTCGATCTGCTGAAGAAAGGAATTCCCGACTTCATGGGCGTGAACTACTACAAGACAATCGCGTATGAGGCGAATCCGGAGGGCGGTGTGTCAGAAGGCATCATGAACACAACCGGCCAGAAAGGGAGCGGCAGCGCCATGGGAATTCCCGGCTTGTACAAAAGCGCGCACAATCCATTCGTTGAGACAACACAATGGGATTGGGCGATTGACCCTGAAGGTCTACGGATCGCACTTCGCCGGATTGCCAGTCGTTACAGCCTTCCCATAATGGTCACTGAGAACGGACTCGGTGACTTCGACCTCGTCGAGCCCGGCGATCGAGTGAACGACTTTGCGCGAATTGAATATCTTCGCTCACACATCGAGCAGTGCAAGCTCGCCGTCGAAGACGGCGTCGACCTGCTCGGCTACTTCGTGTGGTCGTTCACTGATTTGCTGAGCTGGCTCAACGGATATCAGAAACGATATGGGCTGGTCTACGTGAATCGTGATGAAACTGATGCGAAGGATCTCAAGCGGATTCCTAAGCAGAGCTATTACTGGTACAAAGCTCTGATCGCAGAGACTCAAACTCAGACTGCGCAGCGATAGCGTGGCAAACGCCTTGCCCTGATAGACGTTCGATTCGCTTGCACTCGTCGCGCTTCTGCCATGGTAGCGCGAGTCTCGATTACTTTCCCGGCGACCGATACGAGATTGTCGAAGCTTTCCCCAAAGCAGCGATCGTTTCTTCGACGGTGAGGAGTACGGTTGTCTCTATTGAGCGCACGGCTCCCCCAGAGCCGATGGCGAGCGCCGTCGCCGCCATCGAAACGTTGTCAGGTGCCTCCCAGAGGTTGTAACCATCGTGCTGGCCGAAGGCGTACCAGAATCCGTGCAGCTTTCCGCCGACAGATTCAATGTATTTTGCGGCGGCAGCACGGCGATCCTCGGGATTCTTAATCAAGCGCGCCCAAGTCTCGGGTGTGTAACTGAAGCGTGTGAGATACATCGGCATTGATTGTTTTCTCCTGTCGCTTGAGTAATTCCTCTAACCAGCCCGTTGTCATTGCGAGATCAGGTGAGCGCAACTCCAAGCGTTGGGCTGGAGATAGCTCGTAATCGCCGTCCTAACACAGAATTAACTCAACAGGGCCGCCTGCCATCGCACTGCGAACATACTGAGATAAAGCTTCCGGATCGCGCTGTCTATAGATCGCTAGTCAGCATCAGCGAGTGTTAGAGCGCTGGGTGAGGAACTCGTCCGACTGCGCCCTGCTCGAACACCTCAGCGAGAATACGCGCGCAAACCTCGTCGGGCGCAAGCTCGTCTGTCTGAAGAACATGGCCGAGGGCGGGGAGGTTCGCCTCCATGGAACGGTACTGGTCATGGGCGAGATGGGCGAGCGGCCCTGCGCGAGCCCGACGTTCGCGGCGGCGGGCCGTCGTAGCCTCGGATGCCCACAGAGTGATCAGATGGCAAGAGGCCTCGGGTGGGAGATGCGTCTTGAACCATTCGACATGTACGGGCGTGTCGAATACGTAGTCGAAGAAGACAGTCGCCGCGCCGGCTCGCAAGTAGAGTGCGGCGAGCTGACCGCCGATGCGGTACGTCGATCCCTCACCCAACATGGCTCGGGTGACTGCGGGGTCAGACGGAGCGA
>JBKPNY010000118.1:0-2881 GCA_046732835.1 Gemmatimonadota bacterium
GGTGAGCATTCCTGCCAAGCGCGTACCTTATTTCAAGCCGGGAAAAGAATTGAAAGAGCTCATTAACGAGAACAACTCTGAAGTGGCACCCACCGCAGATTCAAGCAGCATCGCCGACGAACGACAGCCGCCAGTCCTCTAGGGTGGAAGTAACCGGCGCGCCACTTTTCCATAAATTTCCTATTCGTGAAGGAGAACTATCTTCGCTCCAGGGGAGCGAGATGTTTATAGCATCAAGGGTTCACCAATCTCAGCGCTCCGTAGGAGCGCGATGCTCGTTAGACTCCTGCTTCACCCAATTCGGCGGGCAGCTTTCGCTCCGCTGCAGCGAAGACATTTTTCGGTAATATAATAAGCTAACCCTCTTCTCCAATTCCTCGCTGCGGGCCTCCTCGATAGCATTGTGGGTGAGATTATTACCAAAGTACCCAAGGCCGTTCAGTCAGTTATCAAACTCGTACAGGATTGTTACGTACGGATTGTCGGCTTACCGGATTCAACTCTAACAACTATTCAGCAGGAACAAGCCACGACCCATTTGCGGCAGGCGTTAGCGGACGAGGGAATCACATATACCCACAGCCAAGATGAGTCCGGCGAGAAACTGACTCTCGTTTTCAAGTCCTTGCACGTCCGGGATTCTGGTGAAATAACCGACGTCAGTCCGGTCGGTGCTTACCCGATTAAGTTGTCAGTCGGTGAAAATGTTTCAGTAGCTTTTGAGCCCCGGGACATATCCAAGATTGGCTCTTGGCAATACTTAGAAATTGACAACGCAAGATTTGCGAGCTTGGCTAAGGGCGACTCCTTTGATTTCAGCGGAAGGCTATTATTCTGTGATTATTATCCTACTCAGTCGCGAGGCTCGTTCTCATTGCAAGTCGATTCCGAATTTCGATTGCCGATGTTAGTTGCGATTGCCGACTGGCTGCGCGCGTTGATATGGGATGGCAAGCCGTCGGGGGTCGAGTTGAAGAAGCGTTAAAGAACCATGTGCCCGGACCGGCTTGGCCTATTCTTCAAATCGCGAGTCCGCCGTTGGCAAATGAGAAATTTGAACTGACAAATGGAAAATTGATTAAGTAGTGCTGCACCACACTCGCGCGTCCCTACTTCGCGACCCTCCGACTCATCGCTTCATCTTCAACTTCGCCCGCTTCGTTGATCGGTATGTCAGCCGCACGGTTGTAAGTGATGCCGCGTTCTTCGCTGTCAATTTCTGGCGCCGGCAGCTTCGGTAGTGGCCCGGTCATTTGCGGTGGGTTGAAGCCGGGGTAATCGATGCGAGCGTGGTAGATCGCCGTCAGCGCGCTAATAATCGCTTCGCGAATTCTAGTGATCTCCTGCAGCGTCAAATCGCATTCATCCAGTTGTCCGTCAGTAATCACTGCGTCGACAATCTTGACGACAATGGTACGGATATTTTCCGGATCCGGCCGGGTTAACGATCTGGCCGCAGCCTCACAGGAGTCGGCCAGCATCATTATCGCCGCCTCTTTAAACTGCGGTTTCGGTCCCGGATAACGAAAATCCTTCTCCTCGATCACCTCGCCGGGTTTTGCCTGGCTTTGGGCCTTTCGCAGGAAGAAGTGCAGCGTCCGCGTGCCGTGATGTTGCGGAATGAAGTCTGCGATTTTCTTTGGCAGACTAATCTCTTTCGCCAGTTTCATCCCGTAGGTAACGTGGCTGGTGATGATTCGCGCGCTTTGTGACGGCCTCATGCGGTCGTGCGGGTTGTCGCCTTGTTGGTTTTCGACAAAGTATTCAGGCGCTGCCACCTTGCCGATGTCGTGATAGAGCGCACCGATGCGTGCCAGCAAAGGATTCGCGTTGACAGCGCGACAGGCATCCTCGGCCAGCTGCCCCACTGCATGTGAATGTTGATTCGTACCTGGCGCCCGCAAAGCCAGTTGGCCCAGCACGGGGAGATCCGCGTTTGAAAGTTCCAGCAGCTTGACGTCGGTGAGGATGCCAAAGAGGGATTCATTTATCGGCAGCCCTCCCGCCGCGAACACTGCCGTCAACAGTCCACCGATAAAGCCGCAGCCGGCCGCCAGCAAGACGCTGTTTAGAGTAAACGGTTGTTCCGCATATGCGAGCAGCGCGAGCGCCATGCCCGCGTTGACCACTCCTACCAACAAACCGGCCAGCGTAACGGATTGGCGCTCGCGATAACGGCCGATCCCGTAGACTGCCGCAGCGCACGAAATCATGGCGAACAACGACTGCTGAATTCCCGTGGGCGCCAGCATGCC
The DNA here is from genome assembly GCA_046732835.1 of Gemmatimonadota bacterium. Classification (GTDB taxonomy): domain Bacteria; phylum Gemmatimonadota; class Gemmatimonadetes; order Gemmatimonadales; family Gemmatimonadaceae; genus UBA4720. The sequence goes on from JBKPNY010000118.1 coordinate 2,256, forward strand.
GGCAAATAACGCCGTAACGATTCCAGCGAGGAAGGCGAGCTGCGTGTCGACCAACATCACTACCAACAATGACGCCGCGGCGAAGGGAATTGCAAAGTTCCAAAGCACAGGATCGTTTAACGGCGCGCTCTTCATTCCGTTAGCCACGCTGTCACTGAGCGTGTAGCCGACGCGCAAAAACGCGGCTTCCAACAGGATCGCGGAACCGACGAGTGCGAACGCGCGATACTTCGTTAATGACAGTGCAGACACCGTGCTGCGGTGTTCAGTAAATTTCCAGACCGACCAGTAAACGGCGCATACGATCAGGAACAAGCCAATCAGGTTGTGCCACGGGCGGCCGGAGCGACCGGTGTTTTTTAGTGCGGCTAGTTGCGCCAGGATTGTCGGAGTAACGGTGTCGCCTTCACGCGCGATCATCTGATTGCGTTTCACCGTAACCGGCACCGGCGGGATCTTGTTTGCCTCGGCTTCCTGAGCGCGCGCCGTCGCTGTTTGATCAAGCACAACGTTTGGCCGGATCAATGGAACGATCGCAGCGCTGAGCGCAGACTTCTGTTCCTGCGACCAACCGGGCAGCTTGAGCAACTTGAGTTCGGTCTCGTGGCGCGCCTCAGTCAAAGACA
>JBKPNY010000119.1:0-1075 GCA_046732835.1 Gemmatimonadota bacterium
GGCTGAACTATTCACCCGAAGCTCGCCAGACTTCAGTGCCTGGCGGGCTTCATTCCTAACCCTCAGGTGACTCCCATGCGATCAGCTCGCGCAGTAAATCTAGCTCCTGCCAACCTGCTCCTGACACTCTCCTGTCTCTGCGTGACTTTCGGTTGCTCGTCGAACAAACGCATCGCCGAGGCGACGCCTACGCTGCCTGCGGCCCCGACAGACCAAACCGTTGTTGCGGCAAACAAACTGCCGCCTCCTGAACCAAATGCGGTTCGCGACGCGGTCAAGCGTGTGTTGAAAGACGCCGTAGTGGTCGACACCGCGCGCAATCCGAGTTTCGTTGCCGGCGATTTTAATGGTGACCTGTCTCAGGACCTCGCAGTGGTCATCAAGCCCGACCCGCAAAAGCTTGCTGAAATGAACGAAGAGTTTCCCACGTTCATTTTGCGAGATCGTTTGGGAGCGCTCGAGACAAAGAGTCCGCGGCTGCGTATCGCAGCGGACGAGCAGTTGCTGGCGATCATTCACGGTTACGGTGCGGATGGCTGGCGGGATCCGCAGGCAACGCAAACCTACATCTTGAAGAACGCCGTTGGGTCAGAAATGGAGAGTCGATCGCGTAACGATTTCATCAGCGCTACTACGGGAAAGAAAGTACCGCCAATCCGCGGCGACGTCGTCCGCGAAACAATCCAGGACCAACACGGATACTTGTACTATGCCGGCGCTACGTATGCCTGGTACGACCCGCTAACTTTTACCGAAGCACCGCCGCCGCGACGGGGTCACGGTGCTCAGCAAATGAAGCCTTAGCCTCATGGTTCGAACCCGGGCATTGTTTTGGAGGGAATGATGAAGAATACAAGAATCGGCGTTTATATTTTCGCAATCCTCTGTGGCGCGACGATTGGTCTATTCGCGAATTACACGAGCGTTTTCAGCGCTCCGGAGGTTCAGTTTGTTTCAGCTGAGGAGTTGAAGGCAAAGATTGCGAAGAACGAGCCGGTGGCAATTATCGATGTCCGCGCGACCAGCGGCCTGGCTGAAGCCGACAACAAGATCAAGGGCGCCGTGTATGTGAAAT
>JBKPNY010000120.1:0-3953 GCA_046732835.1 Gemmatimonadota bacterium
AATTCTTGGCGTGGCAGTGGGCGTATTCGTGGTTGTTACGCTTTCAGCGGCAGTACATGGAATCAACGCGAGCGTTGCAAAGGATCTCGAGTCGGCAGGACCGACGAGCTTCTACATCTATCGTCGGCCGGTGTCTCTCAATACCATCTGCGACGGGACTGACGATACCTGCCCCTGGAGACGCAATCCGCCAATCACGCTTACCGAAGCGGATCGAATCTCACGTCTCCCCGAGATCGCGGCAGTGACGAGCCATATCGGAGCAGGCGCGAAGTACAAGTACAAAGACAAGGAAGTCAGTCAGGGTGGTCTGGACGGATACAGCGCGGGCTGGCTCGATGCCGATGGCGGAGATATAGTCGCGGGACGCGATTTCACTTACGCCGAGAATATCACAGGCGCGAGTGTGGTGGTAATCAATGAGAAGCTGGCGGAGCGCCTCTTCGGCGATTCCGAGCCGCTCGACAAGTCCATCGATATCGAAGGGAAGCCGTTCAAGGTCATCGGTCTCTATCACAACGAAGGCAGCTTCCTTGGAAAGCCAAGCTCGTCGACAGCGGGCAGTGATCCGAAGGCGATCATCCCTCTTGGCGCCGGGAAGCGTCAGCTTGGTTTTCAGATGCGCCGCCTCGATCTCACCATCAAGCCGCATTCATGGGTGGCGCGCGATGAAGCAATCGACGCCGTGACTGCATTGCTGCGAGGCACTCGGGGACTGAGACCCAGTGCTCCGGACAATTTCGCCATTATCACTTCAGATGGATTGATGGCGATCTACAACGGATTCTTCGGCGTGTTCTTCGTGATCATGATCGCCCTGTCTGCCGTGGGACTGATGGTTGGCGGCGTGGGAGTCGTTGCGATCATGATGATCAGTGTGACCGAGAGGACGCGCGAAATTGGCGTCCGAAAGGCTCTTGGAGCGACGCGGAAAACAATCCTGTGGCAGTTTCTGGTCGAGGCCGCTACGTTGACCTGCGTCGGCGCGTCGATCGGGCTGGTACTTGGTTCGATCGTCGCATTCCTGGTCAACAAATTCACGCCGATTCCGGCGTCCACGCCGCCGATGGCAATTGCCGCGGCACTTGGAGTCAGCGCTGTCACAGGCATCGTGTTTGGTATGCTGCCGGCTGCGCGCGCTTCACGTCTCGATCCCGTCGAAGCGCTGCGCTACGAATAAAGCTGAGGCGTCCGCGAAATGACATTCGCGGACGTCGTCTTCACTGCGCTCTCCCAGCTGCGGGAGAACAAGCTCCGGTCATTCTTCACTCTTCTCGGAATCATCGTGTCCGTGACGTTTCTCGTCGCGGTGGTCGCGATCATTCAGGGAATGAACTCGTACGTGTCGAACAATCTGGCAGGCGCGCTCATTGGCCAGAATACTTTCCAGGTCAGAAGGTCGCCCATACAGATCGGCCTCTTTGACGACGAAGAATTCCGCAAAATCCAGAAACGGCCGCGAATCAGCGACGCTGATGCAGAAGCAGTAATCGCTGCTGTTCCGCAGGCAGTGGCAGTGAGTCTTCAATCGGGCTGGCCTACACCGATCATCGACATTCAATGGGGCACAAAGACACTCGGCGATGTCGCGGTGTTTGGCGTGACAGCTCCGTACCAGGTGATTCAGGACTACGAATTCGCTGGCGGCAGACCTTTGAGCGACATCGATGTTGCACAGCGACGTGCTGTTGCTGTGGTGGGAGCCGATGTCGCTGAAAAACTTTTTGAGAATGTCGATCCGGTAGGCAAAGAGCTTCGCCTCAGCGGCAATCACGTGACGATTGTCGGCGTGGTCGCAAAGAAGGGACGAGTGCTTGGTCAGTCATTCGACGGATTCGTGCTTCTTCCGCTCACGACGTTTGAATCGATGTACGGCAAGCGACAGACAACGACAGTGTCGGTGAAGATGCCGACAGCGAACGACGTCGCTCCGGGAATGGCGCTCGCGGATGAAGCGATGCGCACGGCGCACAGACTGCGACCGGGACAGGAGAGCGACTACAGCATCGAGACCGCTGACGCGCTTGTCGCGTTCTGGAAAAATCTCACGCGAGTTCTTTTCTCGGTAATTCCAGCGATTGTCGCAATTGGAATCGTTGTCGGCGGCATCGTGATCATGAACATCATGTTGATGTCGGTGAGCGAGCGTACCAGAGAGATCGGTGTGCGCAAGGCCATGGGCGCGCGGTCGCGCGACATTCGACGACAGTTTCTCGCAGAAGCGATTGTACTCGCGACAACCGGTGGACTGCTTGGTGTTGCGGCAGGATGGGGATTGGCCGGATTGGTGGCGTTCGTATCTCCGCTTCCTGCGAAAGTCACTGTGTGGTCGATCGGAGTTGCATTGATGCTGGGCGCCGGAGTCGGAGTACTGTTCGGAGTTTATCCGGCAGCGCGTGCAGCGGAGCTCGATCCGATCGCTGCATTGAGGCAGGAATAGATGCTCGGCGAGAACGTTCGTAATAACGTTTCGATTGCGGTTGACACACTGCGCGCAAACAAGCTTCGCTCGGGGCTAACGATTCTTGGCGTTGTGATGGGCGTATCGACAGTGATGGCGATGGCCGCAATTGTTCAGGGTATCAAGGAGCAGATCGTTCGAACTATCGAGATCGCCGGGCCGACGACGTTCTACGTCATCAAGGCTTTCTCGCAGACTCCCGTTAATCCCGATCGTCTCCCGGCGTGGATTCGCATCAGGCCTGATCTCAACGATGCTGAAGGCCGCAGAATCGAGGAGCTTCCGGAGATTTCATACGCAGCGATCTGGGGTCAGGCACAGGCTCGCCTCGAGTACAAGGGAGTGCGCACTCAGCAGGTGCTCCTCATGGGCGCAGACGACAGATTCACCGAGATCCAGGGTGGAGACCTCGTAACCGGAAGATGGTTCACGAAGCCCGAGCTGGCGAGTGGTTCCCCGGTTGTCGTTCTCGAGGAAAGTGCGGCCCGAAAGATTTTTGGCGGCGAGAGCATTCTCGACAAGCAGGTGCACGTTGGTGGACGGCCGATGACTGTGATCGGATTGTATCAGAAAGCCGGCAACATTTTCGAGCCGCCGGGACAGGCGATTGGCGCAATCATGCCGTATCTGACGCTCGATCACCTTTTCTATCTCGACAAGACAAATGCAGTGTTCATCGCTGTGAAGCCGAAGAAAGGCGTCACGGCAGCAGATGCACAGGAGGCTGTAACGATCGCATTGCGTGAGATGCGGCGGCTGAGACCTGCGCAGAAGAACAACTTCGACATGATCACGCAGGATCAGATTCTCGACACGTTCAACAAGATTACCGGCGTCTTTTTTCTCGTGATGATTGTTTTGTCGAGTGTGGGACTCATGGTTGGTGGAATCGGCGTGATGGCGATCATGATGGTGTCGGTCACGAATCGCACGCGTGAGATCGGAGTGCGAAAAGCAGTCGGGGCGACACAGCGCGAAATACTTCTGCAGTTTCTTGTCGAAGCTTCAACGCTCACTGGAATTGGTGGGCTCATAGGAATTCTTGTCGGACTGCTGCTGGGACGGCTCGTGACGGCATTCATGAACATCGATGCGGGCGTCCCGATAGTGCTCACGCTTGTCGCAGTTTCTGTCTCGGTGGGGATCGGGATCGTATTCGGAATGATCCCCGCTCGTCGAGCGGCCCGGCTGGATCCGATCGAGGCGCTGCGCTACGAATGAACAGGGACTGCGGGAACTGCGGGAACTACGGAACTACAGAGCCGCGGGAACTGCTCTGAAGCACAGATGACGCAGATGTTACGCAGATGACACAGATCACTACGCAAATACTTTTTTTTGACCTAGGACCGTATTCCGTCTCTTAACCTTAAAATGCATTTCCGTAGTGATCTGTGTCATCTGCGTAACATCTGCGTCATCTGTGCTTCAGAGCAGTTCCCGCAGTTCCCGCAGTTCCCGCAGTTCCTGTTCATTCGTAGCGCAGCGCCTC
>JBKPNY010000121.1:0-1343 GCA_046732835.1 Gemmatimonadota bacterium
CCCTCGGTCTTTCTACGGGATCTTACACGGACACGTTGACGCCCGGAACCACTCTCATCAAAGGCGTCCATGTAAACGAAATACGTGATCGGGTTAAGTGAGAGGAGAATGAAAATGACGAACAGCGAATTACGTAAACGTGCGACTTCGGCCGGTTGGCTTTCCGCCCTGTGCCTGTTGACAGTGGCGACTCTGTTTGTGACGCCTCGGACCGCGCAGGGTCAATGGACCACCAGCGGTAGCAATATCAACAACACCAACAGCGGCAATGTCGGCGTTGGCACATCAAGCCCGTCGGCGAAACTGGACGTCGCGGGCAACGTGCTCGTGAGTAACGGTGGCATTTTGAAGCTCAGTGGCGGCGCGGATGGCTATCTTATCCTGGACGGAACGGCCGGCGGTGAAGTTCAGTTCTCGAAAAGTGGCAGTATCAAGTGGGCCCTCGGAACTGATGTAGGCGTTGTTGGTGATGATCTCAACCTGTACAACTACAGCGGTAGCGCCGTAAGGCTAACCATCCTTAACAGCAACGGGAACGTCGGGATTGGCACGACGAGTCCTTCTTATAAGCTCGACGTCAATGGCGATGTGAGAGTCAGCGGCAATCTCGCTGCGAAATATCAGGACGTGGCCGAGTGGGTTTCTGCGCGCGAGAAACTCGTCGCCGGCACCGTTGTCGCACTCGATCCTGAAAAGTCGAATCAGGTAACGGCTTCCACTCAACCGTACGACACGCGTGTTGCCGGCGTTGTCTCGTCGCAACCTGGGATCACGCTCGGCGAAGCGGGAACCGGCAAATTGTTGGTAGCGACGACAGGACGCGTCAAAGTTAAAGTTGATGCGACGCGCAGCCCGGTTAAGATCGGCGATCTGCTCGTGACGAGCGACAAAGCGGGTTTTGCGATGAAGTCGGAGCCGATGATCATCGGAGGGCGGCAGATACATGTGCCGGGGACGTTAATCGGTAAGGCTTTAGAGCCGCTGCCGGGCGGCACGGGTGAGATTCTCGTGCTCTTGAGCTTGCAGTAAGTAAATTTAGCCGCAAAGAAGCACAAAAAGCTCAAAAATCAAGCGTTGAGTTTTTTGTGCTTCTTTGTGTGTCGGGAACTCAGCCGCCGGTGGTACCGTTTTGGATAACTGAGATCAGAGAAATGAATCTGTTTACACTGGACTGAAGGAGAAGAGATGGCTTCGAGATTACTAACTACCCTTGCAGTGCTTTCTTTGTGCTTCTCAGCCGTATCCTTTACAACATCCGCCCAAACTTCCGATTGGCCCCAGTGGCGAGGGCCGGAACGTAACGGCATCTCAAAGGAGAGCGGCCTCCTTAAACAATGGCCCGC
>JBKPNY010000122.1:0-128253 GCA_046732835.1 Gemmatimonadota bacterium
ACGCGGTGTTAGGTATTAGAAAAACCACAGGCCATCAGCTTGTGGTTTTTCTATTACCTAACACCTAAAACCGCGTTTTTCTGGTTCTCGTCTAATAAATATTTATGCATTCCGTACCTTCCCCTTACCTTTTCTATACACTCGACTACAATTTCCCCTTAATAGCTACAGTCCACCGCCTGGTCCCCCACCCCAGGTTGGAGGAGCAGGCGCGCGGACCACGTGAGACGCATTGCCTCACGCGCATCAGCTCACTCAGGAGGTGGAGCATGCAAAGACACAGTCGATTGAGTCGACTGGCTGTCGCGGCGCTGCTCGTCGGAGTGTCTCCGGCATTAGCGCTTGCGCAGCAGTCCGTTACCGTAAGTGGAAGGGTAACGGAAGGCGCTCGCAATGAGCCTGTATCACGAGCGTCAGTAAGTATCCCGGATCTGCGAATGGGCGCGCAAACCGGACTCGACGGGAGATACAGCTTTACAGTTCCCGGCGATCAGGCTCGCGGCCAGTCGGTCACAGTCACGGCGCGTAGAATCGGATACGCCGCGAGCTCGCTGACCGTATCGCTCTCCGGAAATGCTGTTGTTGCCGATTTCCATCTCGCACCAGTGGCTGCCGAGTTGACGGCAACGGTCATTACCGGTCTGGGAGTAGAGAGAGAAAAGAGCAAGGTCGGCACCGCGCAGCAGCAGCTCACGAGCACGGAGCTCAACCAGACCAAATCGATCAACCTGATCGAGCAGCTCGAGGGAAAAGTTTCCGGCGTGCAGATCACGGGCTCGGGAACTCAGGGCGGATCGACGAGCATCATCATTCGTGGTGCCAACTCGATCACTGGTAACAATCAGCCGCTCTTCATCGTCGATGGCGTGCCGATTTCGAACGCCGGCCGCGGCAGCTCCCCGAACGGCGGTTACGACTATGGAAGCGCAATCAGTGATCTGAACCCTGACGACATCGCGACGATGTCGATTCTGAAGGGTCCGAACGCTGCGGCGTTGTATGGATCGCGCGGAGCGAACGGTGCGATCATCATCACTACAAAGAAAGGTCCGTCGACGAGCGGCCGCGTCAGAACGGAAATCACGTCTTCGTTCTCATGGGACAAGCCTTCGATTCTACCGACGTACCAGAATCAGTACGGTCAGGGCGCAGGTGGTGAGTTCATGTTCGTTGACGGCGCAGGCAGCGGCGTCAATGACGGTCTGGATCAGAGCTTCGGACCGAAACTCGATGGTCGCACCACTGGATGCACATTCAAGCCGGGAACGACCGACTACGATACGAGCGCTCCCTGCCTGCAGTTCACAAGTCCGAATGCAGCGTCTCCATGGATTGCACATCCTGACAACGTCAAGAGCTTCTTCGAGACGGGTCACACGATGTCGAATACGCTTGCTATGTCCGGCGGAAGCGATCGCGTCACAGCTCGCATCTCTGTCGGCCGCGACAACATAAAGGGCTACATCCCGAACAATGATTTCTCGAAGACTTCGGGTCTCATCAATGGAACGGTGCGCGTAAGCAGCAAGCTTACCACAGATGGAAGCCTTTCATATGTGAGCAACATCGCAATGAATCGCCCGGGTGTCGGATACAACAACGGAATACTCGAGCAGTTCGTGTGGTTCGGCCGCCAGGTAGACATGAACGCTCTGCGGCAGTATCAGCAGGGCGGCGCGTCGAACGGCGGACCAGACAACCGCGAGTTCAACTGGAACTACAATTACCACAACAATCCATTGTGGATGATGTACGAGAATCCTCTCAGGGATTCACGGGATCGCATTCGCGGCGCCGCATCGGCGAACTATCAGCTGGCACCGGGAGTCGCGGTCAACCTGAGAACGGGAGCGGACATCTACCGCTTCAATGTCGACCAGCATTTTGCCCCGCAGAACATTCAGGGCAATGGAATCGACCCGGCGTACTTCGGCGGATTCACGTTCCTCAATGACTACAGCAAGCAGGTCACGAGTGATCTCTCGATTACCGCAGCGCGTGATCTGTCCAGCAAGATCAGTGTCAACGCCACATTCGGCGGTGGCACTCACCAGGAGCAGTTCAACTCGAACTCGACGGTGACGACCGGTCTTTCGGTTGCCGGTATTTATAACGTTTCGAACGCAGCGGTTACACCGACGCTCGGTCAGTTCGATTCACGGCGACAGGTGAACGGCATTTACGGTGATCTTGCAGTAACGATGTTCAACTGGCTGACACTCGAAGGAACGGCGAGAAACGACTGGTCGTCCACGCTGCCTGAAGACAAGAATTCATACTTCTATCCTTCACTCAGCGCGTCAGCAGTTCTTACCGACGCAATTCCAAGTCTGCACAACTCGTTCATCAGCTTCCTCAAGCTGCGTGCATCGAACGCACACGTTGGAGCAGACGCTGATCCTTATCAGCTGCGGACGACCTATGCGGGACTGGCTAACAAGTTCTCCGGCCTGCCGCAGTTCTCGCTGCAGAACTTCATCGCCAATCCGACTCTCAAGCCGGAGACGACCGACGCGACCGAAGCTGGTATCGAGGTCGGCATGTTCAACGGCCGTGCAACGCTCGACTTCAGCTGGTACAACAAGGCGACACGAAATCAGATCTTCACGATCCCGATTTCGCCCACATCAGGATTCCAGTCGAAGGCGGTCAACGCCGGAAAGATTTCGAACAAGGGAATCGACTTCCTGCTTGGCGTCACTCCGGTTCGCACACTTGGCGGATTCGAGTGGACGTCCACGTTCAACTATTCACGCAACCGCAGCATGGTGGACAAGCTGTCGCCGGGCATCACGACATTCGTGATCGGTTCCAGCTGGTATACCAATATCGAAGCGCGAGAAGGAGAGCCGTACGGCTCGATCTTCGGATATCCATTTGCTCGTGACTCGGCCACCGGCAAGATCTACACTGACGGCGGACTCACAGTGCTTGGCGATCGAAAGGTGCTCGGCAACATTCAGCCGAAGTGGACTGGTGGCTGGAGCAACTCGCTCAAGTACAAGGCGTTCTCGCTCAACACACTGCTCGACGTTCGACGCGGTGGCAACATCGTCAGCATTACCAACTTCTTCGGCGAGTACGCAGGCGTGCTCAAGAGCTCGCTCAAGGGACGCGAGGAAGATTGGGACAAGCCGGGCGTTGTTGTCGATGGCATCGACATCAATACGGGCAAGCCTAACGACATCAACGTGCCCGCAGAGTATTACTTCCAGAACATTTTCCCGGTCATGGAGCCGTACGTCTACAAGGCGGACTGGGTCAAGCTGCGTGAGCTTCGTCTTGGCTGGGATATTCCAACAGGCTGGGCAAGCCGGCTGAGCGCGCGTGCAGTAAACATCGCGGTCACTGGCCGCAATCTCCACACGTGGACGGATGTGCCGAACATCGATCCTGAGTTTTCGTATACAGTAGGAAACTTCCAGGGTGTCGAATTCGCTGCGCTTCCGAATACGCGGTCGTGGGGACTCAGCTTCCGTATCACACCGTAAACCCAGGGGATGACGACAATGACGAATCGAATGAAATACGTCGCCTCTATCGCGTCAGCGGTGCTGGTAGTGGCGTGCAACACAGACAACCTTACGAACCTCAACAAGAATCCGAACAATCCCGAGGACGTGCCGGCATCGGCGCTGTTTACCGCGGGCGTTGTTCGCGGAGTGAATCTGTGGCTTGGTGCAGGTTACGATCTCCGCGGCACTGAGTTCGTAACTCAGCATCTCTCCGAAGTTCAGTATCCTGATGAAGACCGCTACGTGAGACTCACCGGCGGCTCGACGGAGACGTGGTTCAACAACCCGTACATTCAGCAGCTCGAGGATTATCAGAAGGTGATCATGAAGGGAAATGACGCGGGTGAAGCAGGCGTGTACGGACCCGCGATGGTGATGCAGTCGTGGGAGTTCGGGTATCTCACGAACACCTGGGGTGATGTTCCGTATACGGATGCGCTCAAGGGTGATGATGCCGCCGGACTTTTGTCACCGAAGTACGATGCGCAAAAGGACATCTACACTGGTTTGTTCGCCTCGCTCGACAAGGCAGCTAAGGACATGGCCGCCGGCCACGGCACCCTTGGTGGCGGCGATCCGATATACGGTGGCGATACCCACGCGTGGCAGAAATTCGCCAACTCGCTGCGTGCTCGTTATGCGTTGCAGCTGGTGAACGTGGACAAGGCGACGACTACCGCTCAGCTCAATGCAGCGTTCTCTGCACCAGGCGGCGTGTTCACATCGAACGCCGACAACGCGCAGCTGGCGTGGCCGGGTGATGGTATCTACAACAATCCGTGGGCGCAGAACTTCGCGACGCGCGATGACCATCGCGTTTCACTCACGCTCATGAATCTTCTGAAGAGCCTGAATGATCCGCGTATTCCGATCTACGCCCAGCCGACACCGGGTGATCCCAGTGTATACGCTGGATCGCCAAATGGTCTGGTTGCAACGAGCATGGCGCCGTACATCACGTCTGCGTCGCGTCCAGGTGCCGTGTTCTATCCGGGTAACACTGCTTACGGATTCTACGGCGGCGGTGGAAACAGCTTCCCGTCATTCCTCATGACGTATGCGGAAGTTGAATTCATCAAGGCTGAAGCTGCGGAGCGTGGACTTGCAACGATTTCAGGATCAGCAGCGAGTCACTATCAGGCAGGCATTCGTGCGTCCATGGAGCAGTGGGGCGTTTCGGATGGAGATATCAACGCGTATCTCGCGCAGGGTAGTGTTGCATACAAAGGTGGGACAGCCGGCTTGACGCAGATTGCAGCGCAGAAGTGGATTGCGCTGTACACCGATGGTGGCACTGCGTGGGCCGAGTGGCGCAGAACGTGTGTGCCGTCAACGGTTCAGCCCGGGCGTGATGCATCACAAAGCATAGTTCCACGCCGGTTCCAGTATTCGATCACCGAGACATCGGTGAACGGCGAGAATGTGGACGCGGCCATTGCGGCTCAGGGTCCGGATGCGTTCTCGACCAGAATGTACTGGGACAAGTCGCCGTCGGCGGCGCCAACATTCTTCACGGGATGCGGAGTTAGAGGGCAGGCACCCCCGCCGTAATGATTGAGCAGTAAAAAGCAGTCAGAAGTTGTTAGAAGCACAGTGCGCAGTTCTGTAGTCGACTACGGAACTGCGCACTGTGCTTCTAACAACTTCTGACTGCTTTTATCAGCTCTGCCGCGACCAGATAAGGACGGCTCCGCAAGCTCGATTCTCCCGGTCCATATACTGTGGCGGCGTCCCTGCCCACGATGGGTAGATCTCGATGCCGGCAATTTCCGACGGAGCAATGACGTCGTCGATCTCCGCGTCCTGAGCGTTCACGCCGTCGACCCAGATCTTCGGCCGGCACCCGCGGAGAGTCAGCTTCGATCCACCGCTCGCTGCAGGGAAAAGTCGCGCGCCGGGAATGTTGCGGAACAGCTCGCTCACGTAGCGCGGTGACTTCGCTTGAATCTGCGCCTGGTCGAAGTAGTGTCCGAACTTGTTCGTCTTTCGATGTTCCCTGAATTCCTGCAGGCGTCCCGAAGATTCTTCGACCGTGACTTTCTCGATGTTCGCCGCGACAGTGACGAGATCGACCTGCACCGTCTGCTGGGCGAGAGCTGGATCGACATCGACTTGCAGGCTCAGCTCCCTGAATCCAAGGCGATGCGCGACAATCGACTTCGTTCCGGGCGAGACCATGCCGAAATCGAACAGTCCCTTGTCGTTCGATTGGGTCGAGCCTTCGGAAGTATTTCCCTGGCGAAGCTGCAGGTCGACCGCGGGCACCGGTGTGCCCCGCTCGTCCACAACCAGCCCGGAAAGCTTCACTGATTTCGCCTGAGCGAAGGCCAGTGACGGTAGCACGAAAAGCGCGGCGAGTGTCGCGCGGAGTAACAAGTTTTCGCGGCGCATTGAGTCTTCTCCAGATCGGTACCCTCTGACGCTGAATTCCGGGACGCGGAAAGTCAAGCGTTCCGGGGCCGGACACTTGCACTTGCCTTCGACTGACACTCACTTCAACGTAAGAACAATGAGCGAAGCGCTCCCCAAGGTCCTTGTTGTCGACGATAACGAGGACAACGCCAACATCATCCGCGATTATCTCGAAGCGCGTGGCTATCCCATAACAGTCGCATACAACGGCGACGAGGCGATGGCGCAGTTCGAGTCGGTGAAACCGTCGCTGGTTCTGCTCGACGTAATGATGCCGGGAATGGACGGGTGGCAGGTTTGCCGGCAGATAAAAGCGAGTCCGTCAGCGCGCGACGTGCGAGTCATCATGGTGACGGCGCTGCAGGACTGGATGGACAAACGCCAGGCAATCGAGACCGGTGCCGACGACTACGTCGAGAAACCATTCGAGCTTTCAAAGCTCGCGGCCGTCGTCGAGCGCAACGTCGCGCAGCTGCCGCAGAAGACCAGTTAGCCTTGCCCAATTATCGACGCCTGTTTCGCGGCGATGGCACGCCGAAAGTGCCGACTGTGTCGGCAGCAATCGATTCGTTGCGCCAGGGAATTCAGGAGCGAAAGGAGCTGCTCGTCCTTTACTTCAACTTCGATCGCTACACCAAGATCGAAGAGATCTACGGATGGGAGAAGCTCGACGAAATTCTTCACACGACGAGTACCGCAATTCGTGAATTCCTGAGCACGAGTCAGTTCGCGGAATCGGAAGTGATGGTGAATTTCACGAATGACGACGACTTCGTGCTGTTTCACATCCCGCCGCCCGGCGTTGCCGTACCAACCGCAGATGTGATCACCGAGCTCACTGCGAAGCTTCACACGTACATCGCACATCGCATCGAAGAAGAGCACGGTGAAGACATCGCGTCTCTTTTCGATACGTTCGTAGGCAGCGCACACATTCACTACGATCCGAAGATTCGTCTCGAGCGGCAGATCTATCGCGCTATCAGAGATGCTGCGAGCTCATCGAATTCAGTGGAGCAGCGCGAGTTTGCGTTGAAGGCTGCGGATCTGCGCGAGACCCTGAGAACGGCCGGTCTCTACATCGACTACCATCCTATAGTAATAACTGAGACTCAGGAGATATTCGGCTACGAGGCGCTGGCCCGGGGAACAATCAAGTCGATGCGCCGGCCTGAAGTGATGTTCGAGGTTGCCGAGCAGACTGACATGATCTGGGAGCTTTCGAGACTTTGCCGCAATACGGCGATCTCGGGAATGAAGGAAAAGCTCACGCGCAATCAGCTTCTCTTCATCAACGTCGATCCGCACGACTTCACTGACCCGATGTTCACCGACATGGACATGGACGTCACAGATCCATCGAAAGTCGTTCTGGAGATTACAGAGAGAACCGCAATTCGTGACTACCCGAAATTTCGCGGCAGGCTGAAGGAATTTCGCGACAAGGGTTATCGCTTTGCCGTCGACGACGCAGGAAGCGGTTACGCAGGACTTGGCTCGATTGCGAACCTCGAGCCAAACTTCATCAAGCTCGATATCTCGCTGATCAACTGCATCGACGTGAACTTCATCAAGCAGAGTCTCGTGGAGAAAATGGTTGGCTTCGGCAACGATCAGAATGCGATGGTGATCGCTGAAGGAGTCGAGACGGCAGAAGAGTACGAAACTGTCAAGCAGCTCGGCGTTCATCTGGTGCAGGGATTCTATCTGCATCCCCCCGAGCCTGAGCGCGTCACCAAGGTGGCGCCTGCATAGCCAGGGTTAAGGTTTGGTGAGACAATGAGAACTGCGGAAACTACGGAACTGCTCTGAAGCGCAGATGACGCAGATGTACGCAGATGAGCACAGATGAACTACGTAAGGCGTTTTTATTGACTGCGGACCGTAGTTCCGTCGTTTAACCTAAAAAGGTTTTCACGTATTTATCTGTGCTCATCTGCGTACATCTGCGTCATCTGCGCTTCAGAGCAGTTCCGTAGTTTCCGCAGTTCTCATTGTCTCACCAAACCTTACAACTCGAGTTGGAAAAGACTCTCGACTAACTCGAGTGATCTATCAGCTGCACCAAGGTTGGCTTCTACAACTCTTTGTGCTGACTGAGAAGCGCGCTGGTGCACAGCAGGATTCCTGAACCACGCAAGCAATCGCGCGGAAATATCTCCGGGTCCGGGACATCGCACAGCACCGCCGCCGTTCACAAGAAGCCGCGCGTCACGATTGTCAGTGTGCATGGGGCCAATCAGCACCGGCGCGCCGAAAGCAGCGGGCTCGAGCAACGAGTGCAGGCCTGCGCCATGAAATCCTCCGCCGACGTATGCTGCATCGGCAATCGCGTACATGTCGCCAAGAATTCCGTACTGGTCAACGAGAATTATATCGCTGTCATCTGATGATGATTCACTCGTTCGCGTAAGCGAGAGAGAGTTCTGGCGCGACCATTTCTCGATCGCTGAGAGATGATCCTTCGAAAGCTCGTGTGGCGCGATGATGAGACGCACCGAACCGATCTGATTCCTGAGCTGCATCCATGCAGCAAGAAGCCGCTGCTCATCCGAAGGCCACGTGGATCCTGCGACGAGTGTGGGTCGTGAGCTCGAGTATCGCTCGACAATCACGTCCCGCGCTGGTGATGGCGCAGTCGCGCGCGCCCACACCTGATCGTAGCGAGTGTCGCCAGTCACGGTGAGTCGCTCGCCGCGAACTCC
The DNA here is from genome assembly GCA_046732835.1 of Gemmatimonadota bacterium. Taxonomy (GTDB): domain Bacteria; phylum Gemmatimonadota; class Gemmatimonadetes; order Gemmatimonadales; family Gemmatimonadaceae; genus UBA4720. The sequence goes on from JBKPNY010000122.1 coordinate 8,633, forward strand.
CATTGCGAGAAGGCGCTCGGCATCTGACGGAGAGATTGCACCGACGACATCGAGAGATTCGTACGCATCACGCAGCGCGAGCAGTGCGAAACCGGATCGCCGTCGCGAAGATTCCGGAACCGTGGCACTGAGCAAGCCGACTCTGACGTCGCGCCTCACTGCGTTCTCGACGAGGTTTGGCCATACGTCGAGCTTGCTGAATACAATTGCAGTTGGACGAATCGCCTCGACTACTGCGGCTGTCTCGTCGAAATGATCGAAGGGCAGGTAATCGAAGAAATCAGCACCGACTGTGATCGCGAATCTCTCGGCGCTGGGAGAGAAATGAGTGTACACGATCTGTGTGCGAGGATGCGCATCACGAAAACGCTGAATCACAGGGAGCGCCTGCAGACCCTCTCCTACCGAAGGCGCGTGCACCCAGAGAAGAGGGCGTGACATGTCGCGCCCTGCTCGAGCCCATTTCTCGTAGCGCTCGACCAGTCCGCGCCGAGCGGTGAGAGCTTTGAGAAGCTTGGAATCTTTCGCAGGTGCGACCGCAACAGCAAAACGCGCAAGCGCGCTCGCGGCGGTGTAGGGAGCTCGAACGAGCGGATGCAATTGGTCGCTAGCGCGTCACTTCGGTGGCTTCGATGCTGACTTCGCGATCGCCGAATCTACAACGGACTTGAGCTCGGAAAGCGGAATTACTCCCGCGATCACCTGTCCGCCGATGAGGAAGCTTGGCGTCGACTGAACGCCCGCCGTCGCAGCACGATCACGATCGGCGAAAATCAATGGCAGCATCGTGTCAGCGTCTACGCATTTGCTCCACGCGTCGAAGTTCACGCCGACTGCGCGCGCAATGGAGTCGAGCACGGGCCGCGGCTGCGGCATGTTCTCCCATTTGTCCTGCGTGTCGAACAGTGCATCGTGATACTGCCAGAACTTGTTCTGCGCGCTCGCGCACATTGCTGCCTGCGCGCTCGGCACCGCGTTCTGGTGCTGGCCAAGCGGGAAGTTGATGTACGCAACCTTTACCTTCCCGCTGCGTACGTATTCATCGACGAACTGCTTGTATGATTCAGTGTGCCACTGCCGGCAGAACGGACATTGAAAATCGCTCGCGATGATCACCCAGGTTTTTGCTGCGCTGTCGCCTGCGATTCGTCCGTGGTCGGCTGCGGCGATGAGCGGATCGTTAGTTCCCGCTTGCGTTGTCTTCGACGCAGCGGGAGCGGAGCCGCCTTCGGGGCGCGGCGTAGTATTAGCTGAGTTGCAGGCAGTGACAGAAAGTGCAGCGAGCAGTCCGGCACCAAAGTTGACTAGTGCTTTTGGCATTCGCTAAATAGGTGTCGGCTGACGTCTTGAAATCAAGGGCGGAGGAACGATCGACGGAATAAAGTTTGCGGCGCTGTCACTTGCAGCTGCGTTGGCTGTTCCCAGCGCCGTCTTCTCACAGCAGCAGCCTGTAATTCCTTCCCCGACAGGCCTGGTAAACGATTTCGCGCACGTGCTCGATGCGGCAACAGTCGAGCGGCTGAATCGAATTGCTGAAGACGTGCGCGCGAAATCGCGCGGCGAGATCGCGATCGTAACTCTTCCCAGTCTGGAAGGTCGCGAAGCGTCTGATGTTGCGCTCCGCATTGGACGCGAATGGAAAGTTGGAAAGATTGGCGCGCCGGGCGATCCAACTCGCAATGCCGGCGCAGTCATTCTTCTTGTTCCGAAAGAAACGAACTCTGACAATCGCGGTCGCTGCTGGGTTGCAACGGGTCAGGGCACTGAAGGATTCATCACAGATGCAACGTCGGGTGAGATCTGTCGCGAAGCGACGCCGAATTTCATCGAGCGCGATTACGCGGGCGGACTCGAGCTTGTCACGCTTCGCGTTGCGCAGCGGTTCGCGAGCGAGTTTGGTTTTTCTCTCGACACGGCGCTTGTTCCTCCGCCTGTTCCGGTTCGCCGCTCTGAAAGATCAGGCGGGGGCTTCAATCCATTCTGGATATTCATTGCGGTCTGGATCATCCTCGCGATTGTGAGCTCGAGGTCGCCGCGCGGAAAGCGAGGTCGCGGCGGATGTGGCGGTGGCGTTCCTCTAATTATTCCGATGGGCGGTGGTCGAGGCGGTTGGAGCGGCGGCTCGTGGGGTGGTGGAGGATTTGGCGGTGGCGGATTCGGCGGCTTCGGTGGCGGCGGAGGGTTCTCTGGTGGTGGTGGAGGATCTTCATGGTAAACAGCGAGAGATTATGGCAATGACACTCGATGAGCTCGTCAGTCAGCTGAAAGCAGCGTACGGTCCAACGCTGCAATCGGTGATGCTTTACGGATCAGCGGTTGCGGGAGAGCACATCGCAAAGAAATCAGACTACAACGTGCTCGTGATTCTCGATGCGGTTCCCCTCGACAGACTCGCTGCAGTTGGTGCGATTCTTCGAAGCTGGGGAGAAGCAGGCAATCCTCCGCCGATGATGTTCACTGCGTCGGAATGGAGATCATCATCCGATGTATTTCCAATGGAGTATGCGGACATTCTCGAGCATCACCGCGTTCTCTATGGTAGTGATCAAACGGAAGGCATCTCAGTTTCACGATCAGACTTGCGACTGCAGGTCGAGCAGCAGGCGCTCGGCAAGCTTCTTCACTTGAGGCGCGGAGCGATGGCTGCGGGCGATGATACCAGGGAGCAGATCTCGCTCCTCGAAGCGAGCCTCAGTGCGTTGATGGTTGTTTTTCGCGGAGTGGTGCGACTGGCGGGCGACGTTCCGTCTCAGGATTATTCGGCGCTTTCGAGCGATGTCGCAAAGCGCGCGGGATTCAATCCGTCGTCTTTCCACCGCGTTGTTGAACACGTGCGAGGTACACGAAAACTGTCGCGTGACGAAGCCAGCGCGGTACTTGCCGGATACATGGCGGGAATGGAAGCACTGGTCGCATGGCTTGACCGCTACTCGACGTGAACTTTTTCGCCACTTTTTCGTAGGTTACTATCGATTCACTCAACGAGGCCTGGAGTAAAAAATGAAACTCAGACTTCTCGCTCTTGTCGCACCTCTTACGCTTGCAGGGTGCGGCTACAATAGAATTCAAACGCTCGATGAGACAGCGTCATCGGCGAAACAGAACATCGAAGTTCAGCTGCAGCGTCGCGCGGACCTCGTTCCTAATCTCGTCAACACGGTAAAGGGATACGCGGCGCACGAAGAGGCGGTGTTCACGCAGGTTGCAAATGCACGCGCTGCACTGAGCGGAGCGATTCGCTCTGGCGATCCGGCGCAGCAGGTTGCAGCAGATGCACAGCTGACCGGCGCACTCGGCAGGCTGCTCGCGATTTCGGAAGCGTATCCCCAGCTCAAAGCCGACCAGAATTTCCTCAAGCTGCAGGACGAGCTTTCAGGAACTGAGAATCGAATTGCGGTTTCGCGCAGCGACTACAACGCTGCAGTGCGGGACTACAATACTTATATACGTGGCTTTCCTCAGGTGCTCACCGCGAAAGTCACAGGTGCAAAGGCGCGGCCGTACTACGATGCTCCTCCCGGCTCGGAGACCGCGCCGACCGTCGATTTCTCAAAGCCGGGGGCAGGGAAATAAGCGAGTCGTAATCAACAGTTTACTCTCGCCTCAGCGCTAACATCCGGCTCACAACTCTCTGACACAGTCTTGACAGAGAGTCCGACCGCACCTATCTAACGGACCACTCACGACCAGGCGAAATCTTTTCCACTCGCCTGGTCGAGCCGGTTTGTCCGCCCCACACAGACAAACCGGCAAATCTCTATTCACCTCCAACCACCATGGAGAGGCGTGTGAGAATTTCTCGTTCGTTAGTCATGTCGCTCGTGCTGCTCGCCCTGTTCGGGACGAGTGCATCGGCGCAAACGCGACGCATCACTGGCCGCGTTACTGTCGAGGGCTCGAATGAGCCGGTGCCTGCAGCAACTGTTACCGTGATTGGCACAACACTCGGCGGAATCACTGATGCCGATGGACGCTTCACCGTGCCGGCGCCTGCCGGCCCAGCGACACTTCGCGTCCGGCGCATTGGTTATACGCCAAAGACCGTACCGGTTGGGGCAGCACTGAGCGACGTCAACGTGGCGCTTGCCAAGGACGTGCTCGAGCTCGACAAGCAGGTCATTACGGGAACCGCAACTACTGTCTCGTCGATCAACGCTGCGAATGCCGTGACCGTCGTTACGTCGGAAACTTTGAATCGAGTTCCGTCGCAGACGATTGAGCAGTCACTTCAGGGCAAAATTTCCGGCGCAGTGATCACACAAAACTCGGGCGCTCCGGGCGGTGGATCGCAGATTCAGCTCCGCGGAGTCTCGACGGTCAACGCGGGATTTAACCCGCTCTACGTGATCGACGGCGTAGTCGCCAGCAACACCGCGATCCCAAATGGCTTGAATGTTCTTACTCAGTCGGCCCGTGCGAGCGCTGGAACAAACTCCGCCTCGACTCAGGATCAGCAGGTCAACCGCATCGCCGACCTCAATCCGAACGACATCGAGAGCATCCAGGTTCTCAAGGGGCCGTCCGCAAGCTCGATTTACGGATCGAAGGGAACGAACGGTGTAATCGTCATCACCACCAAATCTGGTCGTCAGGGAAAAACAACGCTGGATTTAACCCAGCGTGTTGGTCAGTCATACATCTCCAATACGATCGACATCAAGTGCTACACGTCGGCCGAGCAGGTTGATGCTGATGATTGGGGAGAAGGCATGACCGGCGCGGACTGGGAGGCAGCCCCCGTCAAATGCCATGACTACCAGAAAGAGCTTTACGGTGAGCACCCGCTATCGTATCAGACCCTTGCCTCGCTCCGCGGTAGCGCAGGAAGAACGAACTTCTTTGTCTCGGGTCTGGCTTCCAAGGATAACGGTCTTGGTCTGAACGATTTCAAGCAGGAGCAGTCACTGCGAATCAACCTGTCGCATCCCTTCGGCGGCAGGATGAACGTCAAGGCCAACACGCAGATTCTTCACAGCCTGACGCAGCGCGGAATCTTCGGAAACGACAATACGGGCATCAACCCATACACAACCTTCTCGCTGACTCCATCTTTCATCGACTTGCAAAAGAAGGCCGACGGTACGTTCCCGCGAAACCCGCAATCGGCAGTTGGAAACTCGAATCCGTTCGAGAACGCTGATCGCATCAAGACTCCCGAAAACGTGTACCGTCTCATTGGAAGCTTGCAGGGTGCCTACAATCTGATGTCCACCCAGAAGCAGACGCTCGACATCTCGCTTATCGGTGGTATCGACGCATACAACGATGAGTCGAAAATTATTTCTCCGGGCGATATCGCGATCGAGCAGATCAACGCGCTGCCTGGCACTCTCGTTTTGAACGAGGGCAACGTCGTCAATGCAAATCTCGGCGGAAACCTCGCGCACCGCCTGATCGGCGGGAGCTTCGTAGCGACCACATCGGCTGGTTTCTCCCAAGGCCGTCGTCAGACGAATCTCGTCAACAACATCGGCCGCGGTGTGTTCCCCGGAGTCACCTCGATCGGCTCCGCGGTGCAGCAGTTCATCCTTCAGACACAGGACATAGCGAAGGATTTCAGCATCTACGGCCAGGAAGAATTCCTGACACTTGGTGAGCGCCTTTTCCTGACCGGTGGTATAAACGCCGAGCGCACGAGTAACAACGGCGACGACGCGAAGTTCTACACGTATCCGAAAGCATCCGCGTCATATCGTGTACCTGACATCATCCCGCGTGTCTCTGAGCTCAAGCTGCGTCTCGCCTGGGGCAAGGCAGGGAATCAGCCGACGGCCGGTAAGTATACGCTTCTCACACAGCTCTTTGATGAAGGACGCGGTGGCAACCGCGCGTCTACGATCAAAGGCCTCCCGGGAATCAAGCCTGAGACTGCTACCGAGCTCGAAGGCGGTGTCGACCTTCAGGCATTCAATGGACGCGTCACCTTCTCGGCGACTCAGTTCCGCAAGTCGATTTCCGACCTTCTTCTTACTGCTGCGCTTGCACCATCCACCGGATTTACCACTCAGTGGATCAACGGCGGCAAGATTGTCAACAATGGAACAGAGCTCGAGCTGGGACTGACTCCAATTTCGCGAGGAAGACTTTCCTGGATATCGCACACAACCTTCTCTCGCGTGAAGGGTAAGGTTACGGAGCTTCCAGTCCCAGGCTTCATTTCGGGCCCCGGATCGTTCGGAAGTCGCTTCGGCAACGGATTTATCGAGAAGGGTCAGTCTCCTTCAGTCATTCAGGCCGTGAACAGCTGCACTGAGCTCTCCGCCAACGGCACGTGCGCGGTGCAGAATCGAGTTCTCGAGTTCGTTGGAGATGCATTGCCCGATTTCACTATGGGCTTCAATAACGACATCACCCTTGGACCGGTCGTATTCTCGACGCTCGTTGACTGGAGAAAGGGCGGACTAGGCGTCAACCTCACGAACAACTACTTCGACGGCGGATTGCTCGCCGATACCGCGGTTGGAAATGCGCGGCTTCGTGGCTTTGCCGCGGGGAAGGCCGTATACATCGAGCCAACCGGTTTCGTGAAACTTCGCGAAGCACGTCTCGCTTATGAAATGCCGGCTTCGTTTGTAAGCCGAGTCTTCAACGGCCGCGCGCAATCTGCACGGATCGAGCTGACGGGGCGTAATCTCCTGACGTCGACGAAATACACGGGCCTCGATCCAGAGGTGTCAAACTTCGGGAACGGCGCACTCGGAAGGATTCAGGATGTAACCCCGTATCCGCCGTCGCGAACGTTCTACTTTGCCATCAACACAACCTTCTAGACATCGAGTGATCACACACATGAAGAAATACACCATACTTGCAGTCTCGCTTGCCGGTTTTGTGGCGGCGGGCTGCAAGGACAGCACAGGTGTGTTGCCGCTGGATAATGCGCGCATCGAAGAGGTTACCGGCAAGCCACTGGTTCGCAGTACTCTGCAATTTCTTGCGACTGGAGTACTTGCTCAGGATCGCTCCGGTGTAGTCGGCACACCTACATACATTGTTCTTGCGAGCATATTTGGCCGCGACGCAATCAGATTGGATGCCTCCGAACCTCGCTACGTGGGTGAGACCCTGGCGACCAATCCTGATCCGGGAAGCTTTGCAGGCGGCGGCGGATTTGCTGGATTCTACACCGCGATCAGAGCAGCCAACACCGTCATCAAGGTTCTCCCCGGTGCGGCTGAGGGCGAGTTTACTGATCAAGAGAAAGCGGCGACTACAGGTTTCATGAGAACCATGAAGGCGCTGGACTATATGCGTGTCATCGAGCTTCGTGACACCGTCGGTGTGCCGATTCAGGCTGACGACAACGACACCCTTACGCCGGTGATGTGCAAGACGCCGGTACTGGCATATATCGCGTCGCTCCTCGATAGCGCGAATGCCGATTTCACATCGGCTGGCGCGTCGACGAAACTGCCGTTCGTGCTCCCGACCGGGTTCACCACGTTCGGGCGCGATTATTCGGTAGTCAGCAACCTTGTTCTTTTCAATCGCGCTCTGAAGGGAAAGAACGATGTATATCGCGCGATCGACCGGAAGACGAAGCAAACTGCGCGAGCTACGGACGCAATTGCTGAGCTGACACAGGCACTTGGCGGTGCCGCCCCCGGAGCGGTTCCGGGGACGCAGTTTAACACTGGCGTCTGGTACAAGTTTGTTGCCGGTGGATCTGAAGCGACTCCCAACAATCGATCTGATTCGCGACTAGGTCTCAATACGATGGTTCGTGACAGCGTACTCTCGACCGACACACGCAAGTCAAAAATTATTTCACGTTCGACGCTTTCGGGTCAGGGCCTGCTTAACCCGACGAACGTGACGTGCCTCGGCTGCACTGCTACGTCGGCGAATCAGGAAGCACCACTCGCACTGCTGCGTGACGAAGAGCTGGTACTTCTTCGTGCGCAGGCGTACATCGAAGCAGGAAATCTGGCGGCGGCAACTGCTGACTTGAACTCGGTGCACACCTTCTACGGCAATCCAGCGTACCCGGTTTTCGCCACAAAGGATGCTGCAATCACCGCCGTGCTTTATGACAAGCGTTACTCATTCCTGTTGGAAGGTCCACGCCGTCTCGTCGATCTCCGCGAATACGGCCGTTTGAACCCGACGTATTTCCGCAAGGAGACTGCGACAGATCCGTACAATGCAGCCTTCCCGCTGCCGCGTGCGGAACTGAATGCTCGGGGATTGCAGAACAATCCGCAGTGCACCAATTGATCGATTAAGTGCAGGAACGGCCCCGGATTTCCGGGGCCGTTTTTGTTTAGCGGACCAGTTGATGGAAAGTGCTATCTAGCGCGGGTCATAGACGGTGTACAATTTCGAAGAGATCTTTGATTGGAGCGGATCATGAGATGCCTCCAGACAGTCGCGATTGCATCAGTGTTTTTTTTCACGGCATGCGCCGGACAGAAGAGTTCTGGCCCGGGCATTCCGATAGAGCGCGATGTTATAACAGCAGACGAGATCGAGGCATCAAAGACGGAGAGCACCGCTTCGGCCTACGATGTTGTCAAGCGTCTGAGAGGCAACTTCCTGAGTTATCGTGGGCGTACAAGTCTGAAGAACACGTCGTCCCCTGATCCGACAGTGTATCTGGACGATCAAGCATATGGCCCAATCGCATCTCTGAGAAACATTCCAGCATCCCAAGTTGCGTATATCCGACTCTACCGATCATGGGAGGCGGCGACCAAGTTCGGCATGGGAAACATGGGCGGGGTCATCGCGGTTGCAACTAAGCAGTAGCGCGCTTCACAAACAGCAGGGTTGTAAAGTTGCGGACACGACCCTACTTTTTTCAATTGCCTGACGGAACGCTTTCACATCGCTAACCGAGAGCCGGTCTATGCGATGCGAAGCACATGCCTTTGCGGGAGCTCGTCCCTATGAACCTACGCAGTCTACTCCGTACTTCCACAGTGTTGCTCGCGGCCGCAACGATGGCATGCGAGAAGGACGATCCAGTTTCGATCGCTCCTGAACAGCGTTTCACAGTCACACCTCTTTTCACCGGTATCGACCTCGGCGGCACTGAGCAGCTCACCGCGCAGATCGGCTCGAACCCTGTTCCAGTAACCTGGGAGAGCAGCGACCCGACGGTCGCCACTGTCGATGCCAACGGACTGGTGACCTCCCTCAAGGTTGGTTTCACCGCCGTCACAGCAACCCAGGTAGCCAATCCGTCGCAGAAGATCTCGGCCAACATCACCGTTCAGCCGGTAGTGCCGAGCACTCTGCTGCAGAACAATGTTCCGCTTGTCGTCTCCAGCAATGGAGCATTCCTGAGCCTTGCCCTGTATCGCATTTCGGTGCCAGCGGGCAAGACAAAGCTCACCGTCACAACATCTGGTCCGATCGACAAGGACCTGGATCTGCTCGTTAGAAAGGGAGCAGCACCAACCACGAATAACAGTACATTCGCTGTTACGGCTGACTGCTATTCCGGCGGTCTGAACACCAACGAGTCCTGCACCTTCCCGGATGCTGCCAAGCAGATCCCAGCTGCAAGCAAGGGCACGTACTACATCGGACTCTGGCTTTTCGATCAGTATTCTGGCGTAACACTGACGGCCAAGTACGAATAAAAAGAGGTAGCAGAACGCAAGAGACCTGAAAACGAGAAACCCTCCGGATAACCGGAGGGTTTTTTGTTCCGACACTCTGCGTTCTGCTACCTCTTGCGTGTTGGCGCGAATGCGCGCCAACCTCTGTTAACCTCTTATTAGCCCTTTCTAAGGTTAGCGCAGGTCATCACGTCCGAGATCTGCGTTCCCGATCCCCAGTAGATGTTCACGTGATAGGTGCCGTTGTCCGGCAGCTCGAGCGACATCTCTCCATCCAGCTGTCCGCGTCCGTTGTTCCCAACCTCGATGACAGGGAATCGCTCGACGCCAACAAGTGGGAGCGAGCCCGTTCCGCAGCGGCCGGGGAGGACTGCCCAGTTCAGTGATGCCGCGCTCGACAGTGGAGTTGAGACCTGGATCGAAATTGCGGTGCGCGCCATTCCCTTCGAGGAGAGACGCACGCTGCCGAAAGCCTTGTTCTGTCCAGTGGGTCCGAGTCCACCCGAATTCTGCTGCATGGGCTGAAGGGCGCCCGACCATACTACCGGGCCGGCCGAGGCCGAGGTCGATACGCTCGCGGTGGGCACGCTAGCCGCAGAATCAGTAACAGGCTTTGACGAAGCGCACGCGGCGACTGCGGCGACGGATGCCGGCAAGCACAGAAGTCTGAGTCTCATTGGAGTCCTTATTGAGATGTTGGCGGAAAAAAGTTCGCGCATTCTCGAACACGGTTAGCATGCGGAAGTTCCACTGTCAATGCAACGGCCTCGGCCGGGAAACCATTCCACAGCTGAAACGTATCAAACATCAGGATGCGTTCGTTCTTGACGGTGCCATGTACCCGCATCATTACTTAATCCAATGACAGCACGCGCGGTATTGTCGGCAGCATTTCTCCTCTCCACGATCTCTCTTGTGCCCGTGAATGCTTTCGCGCAGGCGCGCGGCACGATCACGGGAACTGTGCGCGATTCTGCCGGTGCGATTGCCTTCGCCGAGATTTCGATGGTGGGCACCGATGCAACAGTCATGACGGATGAAACCGGGCGCTTCCGCTTTACTGGAGTTCCTTTCGGCTCCGTCGAATTGAAGGCGCGCCGCATCGGTTACACTCCTGCAACTCAGACAATACAGTTCGCGAAAGGCACTGATCCAGTCATTGAGATTCTCATGTCGGCCGCGCCTGGCTACCTGCCTGCAGTCGAAGTTCACGAGCCGCGCCAGGTTTACGATTCTAGACTGCAGGGCTTCAAGGACAGAAGCACCAAAGGCGTTGGTTATTTCATAACTCGCGAGCGACTCGACAAGCTGAACTCATTCCGTATGGTCGACGTCATTCGCGACATCCCGGGAGTCCGCATTCGCACTCTCCGGGGCGGCGGAAATACCCTTACGCTTCGCGGCGCACAATGTCCGCCGCTGCTTTTCGTCGATGGGAACCCGGCAGGCGCGGGAGCAGTCGACCTCGAGATGTTCGACCTCGGAATGGTCGAAGGAATCGAAGTCTATTCAGGTCTTGCGAGCCTGCCCCCCGAGTTTGTCACTGCACGCGGTATCGACAGGTGCGGCGTGATTGCGATCTGGTCCAAGCCGTACCGGCCAAAGCCGAAAAAAGTCATGGCAAACCTGACTCCGAAATCGCCGGCACTGGACAGCATTTTCAATGCGATGTCCATCTTTACCGTGGATCAGGTCGACACGCCTGCATCGCTAATCGCGGGGTCTGCGATTCCGCAATATCCGGATTCCCTCTGGCGCCAGGGAATTGCGGGAAAGGTTGTGATCGAGCTTGTCGTGAATGGAGACGGCAACCTGGATCCGGCGTCGGTCAATCTCGTTTCCTCTACACATCAGCTTTTCACTGACGCGGTTCAGCAGTCCCTGGCGACGGCTAAGTTCAAGGCGGCCACCCTGAGATCGCGTCCGGTCCGACAGATTCTGCAGGTCCCGTTTGTCTTCAAGGCCGAGAAAGTCTCTCAGAATCACTGAGCTGCGACAGCCGTTCGCCGATCTCTAACGGCCGTTCGCCGAAAACTTTGCAAGTTCTGCCAACAATTGAGCTTGCGGGCTTTTGTACCCCCGTACATTTTTCTGACACATTCCTTGCCGCAAGGCAATAACACGAATTCGCAATTCTGACCGGACTCCCAGCCGGTGGAATGGCGAGCTCGATGTTTTTGCTGTTTACGGCATCTCAGTTTCCACGGGAGGATCGGCATGAAAAAGGTTCGTAAGAGTCTTGCCGCACTTTCGCGCACCGCGCTGTTTCTGGGGCTGTTTGGAGCCTCGAGCGCACTGGCGCAAAATGCGGTCATCACAGGTAAGATCACCAACGAGCAGGGGCAGCCGGTTGTAGGTGCCAACGTTGGCCTTCTCAACATGGGACTAGGCACAACGGCAAACTCGAATGGTGTGTACACGATCACTGTGCCCGACGACCGCGCGAGCGGCCAGCAGGCAACGCTGACCGTGCGTTTCATCGGTATGTCCCCAATCAGCCGCATCATCCGCCTTACCCCGGGAAGCCAGAACATCGACTTCGCGATGAAGGCAGATCCGTTCCGCCTCGATGAAGTCGTCGTCACCGGCGTGAGCGCAGCAACAGAGCAGAAGAAGCTGACAGTTTCAGTTGCACACGTTGGCGAAGAGCAGCTCAAGCAGGTTCCTGCTTCATCACCTGTCGCAGCGCTCGCTGGAAAGGTCGCCGGCGCCAAGATCAACATCGGCTCGGGTAACCCGGGTGCCGCACCGACGATCCGCCTTCGCGGCTCGACGAACCTCGGCATCGGAAACTCGACTCCGGTCATCATCGTCGACGGTGTTCTCACTCAGAACTCGATCGCCGACATCGATGCCAACGACATCGAGTCGGTCGAAGTTCTGAAGGGTGCCGCAGGCGCTTCGTTCTACGGCTCCGATGCCGCGAACGGTGTCATCAACATCACGACCAAGCGCGGCAAGAACCTGCCGGAAGACAAAGTGTCGTTCATGATCCGCTCGGAATACGGCACGTCGTCACTTCAGAAATACATTCCGCTGGCTCACGACAATTTCTGGGAGCTCAATCCGGACGGAAGCATCCGCCTCGATGCAACCGGCGGCCGCGTGGTCAAGGCTGATCACTTTGCGGACAATCCTTATGCGACAACAGGCCCGAACGCCTGGCGCAACCAGCTCAAGGAATGGTCGAAGAACGGCGAGTTCATCTCGGGCAACATTCAGCTCGGAATGCGTCACGGATCGACCAACTTCAACACGTCGTACACCTCCGATCACAATGCCGGTGTTCTGCCCCTTACCAAGGGTCAGTATCGTCAGAACATCCGCCTGAACGTCGATCAGGGACTGGGCGACAAGCTCGACTTCTCGTCGAGCATCACCTACGGCGTGAACAGAAACGACTACGATCCAACTGATTCACAGTCGTGGTTCAACTTCATGCAGATGCCGCCCGACCTGGATCTGCGAAACCCGAATGGCAATGACACGGTAGCCTTCTTCCCGAAGCTTCCGACCACCAATTCGCCGAGCGCACGCGAGAACCCGCTCTACATTCTCGCGAACAATGACTTCCAGCTCCGCCGTGAGCGCATCATCGGCTCGCTGTCCGGCCGCTGGCGTCCGACCGACTGGCTCCGCGTCGAAACATCGTATGGCACGGACCGTCTCAATCGTCGCGAAAAGGATTACGATCGCCGTGGCTCACTGGGAGAAGGCGGTCAGGCAATCCCTGGTAACATCAGCCAGTTCACGCTCAACAACGTTTCCGACAACGCGACTGTTAACGCTACGATCACCAAGCGAGTGGGCGAGCTTAACACCACGCTGCGCGGCGCGTACCTGTACGAGCAGAGCCGGAACGACAACTTCTTCGTATCGGGCACACGCTTCAACGTGACCGACGTTCCGGATCTTGGCGCACTCGATCCGACTCAGCTTGCAACGACGTCGCAGATCGAGATCGCACGCTCGAGCAACTACCTCGGCTCGGCGTCACTTGATTTCCGTGATCGCTATCTGGTCGACGGACTTGTTCGCAGCGACGGATCTTCACTGTTCGGTGAAGACGCTCGCCGCAACACGTTCTACAGAATCTCCGGTGCGTATCGTATCGGCGAGGATCTGAAGATTCCTGGCGTGCAGGAGCTCAAGGTGCGCGCAGCTCGTGGAACCGCGGGACTCCGTCCCAACTTCCTCGATCAGTACGAGTACTATACCGTCTCTGGTGGACAGATCTCGAAGACCCAGCTTGGAAACAAGAGCCTCAAGCCTGCAATCCAGACTGAGGACGAGTTCGGTCTCAACGCTTCGTTTGCTCATCGCTTCGACCTCGAAGTCGTGCAGGCGAACCGCCTCACCAAGGGCGCTTTCCTCAACATCCCGCTGTCACTCGCGGCCTCCGGCGGATTCTCGTCGCAGGTTCAGAACGCGGCAGATGTGGAGGGAAAAACAACAGAGCTTTCGCTCAACACGCGCGTGTTCAGCCGTCCTGATTTCAGCTATGACTTCACGCTGACGGGCGACCACACAACGCAGAAGATCAACAAGCTCGGCCGCGCTCCGTTCCGCGTGAACGCCGGTGGCCAGAGCCAGGACGTGTTCTACTACAAGGAAGGCGAGAACCTCGGCGTGATCTACGGACAGCGTCTTGTCCGCACGTTCGCTGAGCTCAAGGACAACCCGGCGAACGCGAACGCAGTCGAGTCCGACTACGTCGTCAATCCGCTTGGACTCCTTGTAAAGGCAAGCACCCGTGGTCTCCCAACCGAGCGCCCGATTGTTTACACGGCGCCTGATGGCCAGACAACGGTCAAGATTGGAGACGTGAATCCCAAGTTCAACTTTGGATTCGCGAACAACATCCGCTTCAAGGGCTTCGGTGTGTACGCACTGCTCGACGGCCAGCACGGCGGCGACGTGTACAACTTCACCAAGCAGTGGATGTTCCAGGATCTCCGTCACGGCGATTCCGACATGGCAGGCAAGCCGCAGGATCAGAAGATCGCGATGGACTTCTTCTCAGCGGGACTCTACAACGGTCTCGTTGCCAGCGACTACTTCGTCGAGGATGGTTCGTACGTGAAGCTCCGCGAGCTTTCGGTCAGCTACACGCTTGGCCAGAAGATGCTGGCGCAGACGGGCCTCGGCCGTATCACGAGCGGTGTCAAGCTCGCGCTCATCGGTCGCAACCTGTACACCTGGACCAATTACAGCGGCTTCGATCCAGAAGTTACGTCGGGCAACGACTTCAACTTCCGTATTGACGGCTTCCGTTATCCAAACTTCCGCACCGTTACCGGTCAGGTCGAGATCAGCTTCTGATCTCGGCCCTGACGGGGGACTAATAACTCAAAATGAGACCAATGAAAAAATTCCTTTCAGTCGCGAGTGCGGCGGCTCTTCTTCTCGGAAGCGCCTGCAACAATCTCGACGTAACCAATCCGAACAATCCGGATGTGGCGCGCGCACTGGCGTCACCCGAGGACGTGAAGAACATCGCGATCTCGACCATGAACTCGTGGTATCTCACGAGCACATACGTTGAGCCATACATCTCGATGTGCGTTACCGCGGATGCCTGCTCGGGCAACTTCGGAAACTTCGGCATGAGGTTCAACAACCTCGAGCCGCGCATTCCTTACGGCAACAACTCGGCAGGTGCTGATCGCACAGTCACCGAGTCGCCGTGGAACTTCAACTATCAGACCTTGGGTGCAGCGAACGATGCCCTCCGTGCTTTTGCGGCAGGTATCAGCCTCGAGACTCCATCTGAGACGGCAAAGTTCAAATCGATCGCGCAGTTCACGCAGGCCGCATCGATGATGAACCTTGCTCTCATCTTCGACAGAGCATTCGTCGTCGACGAGACCTTCGATGCAACCGCTGGTCCGCCGGAGCTCAAGCCTTACACCGAGGTTTCAGCAGCGGCTGCGGCAATGTTCGAAAAGACCATCGCCGACCTGAATGGTCAGAACGTGACGTACGATCCAACGGTGATTCCTACTACCGTTGCGCTGACGTCGAGCAGACTTCAGCGGCTGTCGAACACGATGGAAGCGCTTCTCCTTGCCTACACCCCGCGTAAGGCTGCGGAAGTTGCCAGTGTAGACTGGGCGAAAGTTGCTTCGCTCGCCGACAAGGGAATCGGAACCGGCTCAGCCGGCGCTCCGTTCGACTTCATCGTGCAGGGTGACAACAACGTCTGGTACTCCTACATCGCGTTCTACGAAGATGAGAAGTCCTGGGTTTACGTTGACCAGCGCCTGATCCACAGAATGGACCCGAGCATTCCTGAGAAGTTCACCGGGACGATCGTTCCGCGCGGTACTTCACCTGATGCCAGGTACCTCTCGGATTACGGCTTCCAGAGCCCGGTCGTCGGAGATCCGAGCCGTGGTATTTACATGCAGAGTCCGTTCTGGCACTCGCGTTATGTTGGACACGCGCGCCTTTCGGCGACTGCAGCCAGAACACCGGTACCTTACCTCCTCGCGGCAGAGAGCGATCTCGTTCGCGCAGAGGCGTTGATCCGCAAGGCGGGACCTGATCTCGCAACTGCGGCAACACTCATCAACAACACCAGAGTGACGCGTGGTCACCTTCCTCCTGCTACCGCAGCGGAAGGAGCTACAACACTCCTGAGCTACATCGATTACGAGCGCGAGATCGAGCTGCACGCGACGAGCGGATTCACGCTCTTCCAGCGCAGACACGTCGACGGACTGCAGCCTGGCACGTACCGCCACCTGCCGATTCCGGCGAAGGAGCTCGAGACGCTTGCACTGCCGATCTACACCTTCGGTGGTGTTGGCAGCCCGGATCAGAACATACTGCTTCCTGATGGAACGCTGAGTGCACTTCGCTCGGCGCCGAAGCTTTCGAGAGCCCCGCTGTCTGAGGCAATCGAGCGCTAAGAATTCTTAGCGGAAGTAAGATCGGGCGGATCCTCACTGGATCCGCCCGATTTTTTTCTAGGTCTCTTTAGGAAAAAGTGGCGTTGATTTGGAAACGCGCCATCCCGCTGCGGTCAAACTGCTCAGCGCAGCGAATCTCTGATCATGCACGCTTCCGGGTGCGCCGAGCATTCGCCACAGCTCCTCGCATTTTGCGGGCATGAATGGCGCGAGACACACCGCCTGAATTGCAATCTCGCGCGCGAGTGATCCCAGCGTGCGATCCAGCTCTTTGTCATTCGCCGAATCTTTCGCGAGTTTCCACGGGGCCTGACGATCGACGAATTCGTTCGCGCGCGAGATCATCTTCCACACCGACTGCAGCGCGAGATGGAGCAGGTATCCTTCGCTCCCATCCATGGCGCGATGATATGCGCCGAGCGCAGCAGTAGTTGTTTCGTCGAGATCCCTGTCCGTTCCTTCGGGAATCACTCCAGCGCGATATCGCTCGATCATCGAGACCGTTCGACTCGCGAGATTTCCGAACGCATTTGCGAGGTCCGCATTGTACCGCTCCTCGAAACGCTCCCACGCAAAGCTTCCGTCTGCATCGAATGGAACTTCGCGCAGAAGGAAATAGCGAAATGCATCGGTACCGTAGCGATTGATCGCTTCATCGATGTCGAGTCGAACGCCCGCCGACTTGCTGAAGCGCTCGCCTCCAAGCAGCACGAATCCGTGCGCCCACACTCTTCCCGGCAGCTCCAGACCAGCGGCCATGAGCATTGCCGGCCAGATGATCGAATGGAATCGCGTGATGTCCTTTCCGATTACGTGCAGGTCGGCAGGCCAGCGATTCGTGAATCCTTCAGCGGGATAGCCAGTCGCGGTGAGATAGTTTGGAAGAGCGTCAAACCACACGTACGTGGTTTGTGTTTCTCCATTCCCCGATGGACGCGGGAAGGGAACTCCCCACGAAAACCGCGAGCGGCTGGCGGAAATATCCTCGAGACCCTGGTCGAGCAGAGCGAGCATTTCGTTTCGCCTGCTTTTTGGACCAAGGAAATTCTCTTCGGTCAGAAGCTGTCTGAGCCGATCGGTATAGGCGGATAGTCTGAAGAACCAGTTCTTCTCCGCGACCCACTGCAGCGTGCGTGTAGGATGAAGCACGCACTTGCCCTGTATGATCTCGTTGTCGTTCTTGAACGATTCACATCCTACGCAGTACCAGCCTTCGTATTCCTTTTCGTAGAAGTCGTCAGGTGAATTCTCGAAGATCTGCTCGATCAGCGCGCGCACTCCAGCGTGGTGATCGAGAGAAGTGGTTCTGATGAACTGATCGTTCGAGATGGACAGCTTCTTCCACATCGATTGAAAGCGCTCAGCGGTTTGATCGACGAGCGCCTTTGGCGTTATGCCGCGGTCCTGCGCTTCGGTCGCGACTTTCTGGCCGTGCTCATCCATGCCTACGAGAAAGTGCACGGTATCGCCGCAGAGCCGGCGATATCGCGCTATGGCATCAGCGCCGATCTTCTCGAATGCATGACCGAGATGAGGATCGCCGTTGGCATAGTCGATTGCGGTTGTGATGTAGAAGCGCGGCACTTCAGCGCTCGCCCTCGCCACCGCCTCTTCCGCGGCGTCCGCCGCGTCGTCCGCGCCGCCGGCGTGCGCCAGAATCATCGCGGTCACCAGCGCGCGTCGCCTCGGAGCTGCCGTTTCCGTTTTCGTTCTCGCTCCCGTTGCCTGTCGCGACTGGGTCTCCAGCCGACTCCATGACGATCGTCTCGCGGATCAGTGGCAGCTCGTGCTCGGTGGTGTACATCAGCTCAGGTGATATCTCGAACGCCGCCTCAGTGGTTTCTTCTTCGACGGCGTCATTCGGAGGGATCTTTCCTCCCGCTTGAGCGACCTCGCGATTGAAATCGTTCAGCGATAAAGTGCGTGCTTCGCCTTCGCTCGACTTGAGCGCAACGCGTTCGCGAAAGATGTCGATCGTGAGAATCTTCTCTTCGCCTTTCGACGTGACCACGACTTTCCCTTCTTTCGGAAAGCGTTTTCTCGACTGCACATAGAATTCATGCTCGTAACGAAGACAGCACATGAGTCGGCCGCAGGCACCGGAGATCTGAGCGGGATTGAGCGAAAGCCGCTGATCCTTGGCGACGCCAAGATTTACAGGGCGCAGCTCAGGCAGCCACGATGCCGAGCAATACTGGCGGCCGCAGCGTCCGATTCCGTCGAGCCGCTTTGCCTCGTCGCGAACACCGATCTGCTTGAGCTCGATGCGCGTGCGAAAAAGTGAAGCGAGATCGCGCACGAGATTTCTGAAATCAACGCGCTTTTCGGCGGTAAAGTAGAACGTCAGCTTCTTCTTGTCCCACTGCCATTCGGCATCAGTGAGCTTCATCGCGAGGCTGTTAGCGCGAACGCGCTCCATCGCTTTTCGCCGCGCGTCTTCGTTCTGCTTTGAAAGCTCGGTTGCGGTCGCCTTGTCTTTCGCAGTTGCGAGGCGGAGCGCTTTTCTCGTAGGCGCGCTGTTTCCGCACCCATGCGAGCAGCCGCCGTTTCTCACCTGCGCGAGCTCGCCAAGCGAATGGACGTAACCCAGATCCTCCCCTCGATCGACGTCGACTATGACAGCCGATTTGACTGCGGGTGGATCAGGATAGTCCCAGAGAAAAAATTCCTTTCTATTGCCTCGAAAGGCGACTTCCACTAAATGAGCCATATAATAAATCTTGGGGACGCCAGACACCGGTCGACGGTCGCCGGTCTCCGGTCTCCGGCGTCCGGCGTCCGGCGTCCGGTGTCCGGTGTCCGGTGTCCGTTCTATTCAGACCATTGCCCCAGTCGGAGGAATTTCTGACGCCGCCGGCGAACCAGCTTTTCGGGGCGCAGCTTGCGCAGCTCCTCGAGATGCCGATTGAGCGTCTCCTGTAATACCCTCGCCGTCGTAGCGTGATCGGTATGAGCACCGCCGGGAGGTTCCGGCACTATCTCATCGATCACACGCAGCTCGAACAGATCCGGTGCCGTGATTCTCAGCGCCGATGCCGCTTTCTCACGCATTTCCGGACTCTTTCCATCCTTCCATAGAATAGTAGCGCAGCCTTCGACCGAGATCACCGAGTACACAGCGTTTTCCAGCATCAGAACGCGATCGGCAACTCCGAGGGCCAGCGCTCCACCAGATCCACCCTCGCCAATGACCGTGGCGATAATTGGGACAGTCAGCTGGCTCATCTCGAGAAGATTGCGCGCGATCGCCTCCGACTGCCCGCGCTCTTCAGCGCCAATTCCCGCCCATGCCCCCATAGTATCGATGAAAGTGATCACCGGGACATGGAATTTTTCCGCGAGCTTCATGAGCCGCAGCGCTTTTCGGTAACCCTCAGGATGCGGCATGCCGAAGTTGCGCTTGAGGAGCTCCTTGGTGTCGCGCCCGCGCTGATGGCCGATGACCATCACCGTTTCTCCATCGAGTCGCGCCCAGCCGGCAATGATCGCAGGGTCATCGCGGAATGCGCGATCACCATGCAGCTCTATGAAATCTGTGAAAACCAGATCGATCAGCTCTGACGTGAACGGGCGCTTCGGGCTACGTGCAACCTGCACCCGCTGAAACGGCGTGAGATTGCGGTAGATCTCCTCGCGCAGCTCGGCAAGCTTCTTCTCGAGCGGTGCGATTTCATCCGCGACGTTCATCTGTCTTTCACCGGCGAGCCGCTTGAGCTCGTCGATCTGCCTCTCCAGCTCTACGATCGGTTTTTCGAAATCCAGCGATTGAGTGGATGTCGCCAACTATCTGCTCCCGCGTTGCAGGCGCACCGAGTCGTTCCCGAGAAGCGAGCGCAGCTCGCCAAGGGCGGTCGAATTGACCGCCAGGGTCAAACTGCGGGAACGCAGGGTCGCCCGCAACCCGTTACCATCTGAGTATTCCACTTCCAGAGGCACCGTCCCGGGATACGCCTCGACGATGGATTTGAGCTCACGCATGGTCTCAGGCATTCGCGACGGGTCTTTCCTCAGCGTGATGGAGATCATCACCTGACCATTGGCCCTGAGCTCGGTAAGCTTCTGAACCGAATCGACGACAAATGACGGATTCTCCGCATCCTGATCGCGGCGGCCGTAGGCTCCGCGCATCAGCACCGGAACATCCGTCTTCATGAATTCGGCAAGAGCTGACCATTTCTCCGGAAACACCATCACTTCGCACGAGCCCGAAAAATCCTCGATGGTGAGACGCGCATACTCTGCACCAGTGCGCTTGCTGAGCTGGCGCTTGACAGCTGTTACAACAACACACAACGCCATCTGCTCGGGACTCCACTTGCCAAGGTCCGCGACTTTGTGAGTCGCGAACAGCTCGCATTCCGTTGTAAAGGGCTCGAGCGGATGTCCTGAAGTGTAAAAACCGAGAATCTCTTTTTCGCGCGCGAGCCTGATCGATTCCGTCCACGGTGCAATGTTCGGCAGTGTGTGCTGCACGTGCGAATGACCGGCATCGGAGGAGGGCGATCCAAACATCGACACCTGTCCTGAAGCGATCTCTTCCTGCTTGAGCGACGCCTCGTTGATCGCAGCATCGAGCACAGTCATGTACTGCGCGCGGTGTCCGCCCAGACTGTCGAGCGCACCCGATTGAATCAGCGCTTCGAATACTCTCTTGTTGCACACGCGAAGATCCACACGCTCGGCAAGATCGAAGATCGACTTGATCGGAGATTTTTCTTTCGCCGCGAGAATGGAATCGATAGCCGACTTGCCGACGTTCCTGATTCCACCAAGTCCAAATCGAATTCTCTTGTCAGCGACAACCGTGAACTTGTACCCTGATTCGTTTACGTCCGGAGGAAGTATCTCGATACCGAGCTCGCGCGCTTCGTTGATGTACTTCACGACGCTGTCGGTATCTCCGATCATCGCTGACATCAGCGCAGCCATGAAGTCGGCTGGGTGATGGCGCTTGAGCCACGCGGTGTGATACGAGATAATCGAGTACGCGACCGAGTGCGACTTGTTGAATCCATAGCGGCCGAACGTCTCGATCTGTCCCGAGATGTCCTCGATGATCCTCCGATCGTATCCGCGTGCGATTGCCTTGCTGACAAATTTTCCGAGCTCAGCGCGAATCAGCTCCGGATCTTTCTTGCCTACCGCTTTTCGCAGCACGTCAGCTTCGGAGAGCGAAATGCCCGCGAGCTTCTGCGCAATGCGCATCACCTGCTCCTGATAGGTGATGACGCCGTACGTTGTGCTGAGAATTTCCTCCAGCTCAGGCAACGCGTAGGTGACGGGCTCTTCGCCCTTCTTGCGACGGATGTAGACCTTGTGCATTCCCGCGTCGAGCGGGCCGGGCCGCATCAACGCATTCGATGCGACGAGATCGTCGAAACGGTCTGCGCGCATGCTGCGCACCATGTCTGTCGCGAGCGGCGACTCGAACTGAAACACTCCGGCAGTTTTTCCTGCGCGCAGCATGCGAAATGTTTCTTCATCATCGAGCGGAAGTGCGTCGAGATCAGGTGCGCTTCCCGTACGCGACTTAATCGACGCGAGTGCATCCTTGATGATCGTGAGCGTCGTGAGGCCGAGGAAATCCATCTTCAGCATTCCGGCCTTCTCTAGCGCGTTCATGTCGTATTGCGTTACGACAATAGAATCTTCTCGATCGGCACCCGCGCCCTTTGAGCTCTGAGTGCACACCGGTACGTACTCGTCGAGCGGACCGGGCGCGATTACAACTCCTGCTGCGTGCACTCCTGCGTGACGAGACAGGCCTTCGAGGGAGATCGCGTAATCGAGCAGCGTGCGATAGCGCTCATCGTCGCGATACAGTTTTTTGACTTCCGGAACTCTGTCGATCGCTTCCTGAACAGTGAGCGAGAAGTTCGGCATGTTCGGAATCAGCTTCGCCAGCGCATCTGTCTCCGCCGGAGTGAAGCCCAGCGTGCGCCCGACATCTTTCACTGCCGCACGCGACTTGAGCGTTCCGAAGGTGATGATCTGTCCTACTGAATCACGTCCGTATTTCTCGCGCACATAGTCGATCACTTCGCCGCGCCGCTCGAAATCGAAGTCGACGTCGATGTCCGGCATCGAGATGCGCTCAGGATTCAGGAAGCGCTCGAACAGCAGGTCGAACGTGAGTGGACAGATATCGGTGATGCGGAGACAGTATGCGACCAGCGAGCCTGCCGCCGATCCACGACCCGGTCCGACAGGAATTCCCTTCGCGCGCGCTGCAGCGATGAAATCAGCAACGATCAGGAAGTATCCGGCGTATCCCGTTTTCGTGATAACGTCGAGCTCGTACTTGAGCCGCTCCTGAACTTCATTCGACAACTCTGCACCGTAGCGCTCGTGCGCGCCCTTTTCCGCCAGAGTTACGAGAAGCTCGTTCTCGGTCTTTACGTCTGGTGGAAGCGGAAACGCAGGAACCTGATACTGTTTCGATAGTTTTACTCCCGCTTCTTCTCCGATCCTGAGCGTGTTCTCGATTACATCAGGCCGATCAGGAAATGAGCTTCGTATCTCGTCGACGTTCTTGAAGTACAATCCTTCGTCGTACCGCATGCGATCGGTGGACGTGTAATCCTTGCCGAGTCCGATGCAGAGAAGAATGTCGTGAGAGTCGTGATCTTCGCGGCGAAGGAAATGCGCGTCATTCGTTGCGACGACTGGAAGGCTCAGCTCCGAAGCGAGCTTCAGCACGCGACGGTTCAGCTCGGCTTGTCCTTCAGAGTTGTGGGCTTGTACTTCGAGGTAGTAATTGTCCCTGAAGACATCGGCATACCACGACGCCGCCTCGCGCGCTCCTTCCCAGTTGTCGCGGAGAAGATTGGAGGCAACTTCACCTGCCATGCACGCCGAGCTTACAATCAGACCTTCGTTGTATTTCGCGAGCAGCTCGCGGTCGACGCGCGGGCGCGAATAGAAACCTTCCGTGTACGCGAGCGACGAAAGCTTCACGAGATTTCGATAACCGATCTCGTTCTTTGCAAGAACTACCAGATGGAAGTACGGCTTTCTGTTGCCCTCGCGCTCTTTGGTGCGGCGGTCACCGGGCGCGACATAAGCTTCCATACCCAGAAGGGGACGGATGCCGGCTTTATGAGCTTTTTCCTGGAATTCCCAGGCGCAGTGCATGTTGCCGTGATCGGTGATCGCAAGAGCGGGCTGCTCGAATTCGAGCGCCCGCTCGATCAGGTCATCGATCCTGTTTGCGCCGTCGAGAAGGGAATATTCGGTATGACAGTGAAGATGAACGAAGGACACATCTCATTATAACGCTGAACGGCAGTCAGCGTGTGTACAGCACTATTGCACCTGAAATTGGATCGCTGCCGATGTCTGACAGCACTACTGAAGCCCTGGAAGCCGACAGCCATTCCATGCGCTTGATCCCTGATGAGCTCAGGCTTCGCAGCGTTTCAGTTCCGCCGAGCTTGTTTCCGTCGAGGTAAACGAGCGTCACCTGATTGCGTGATGTGCCGCCGCCAATCGACCCTGTTGCGCCTGCGCGCAGCCAGTGCGGCCGCAGACGGTAGATCAGGTCGTACACATTGTTCGACGGCGTCTGCGCGATTTCAACGCTCGTCACTTTATCTGACGACGATTCACTTACGTTTGGCTTGGCGCCTCCACTCGACGACGCGCATGCTGCTGACATGAGCGCTCCTCCAGAGAGCGCGATGCTGAGTACCAGGCGACCTTTCATGAGTTTCCCCCTGCCGGACCAGAAGCGGTTTGCGTTCTCGGGAATCTGTGCGAGACCATACTATACGGAAAGATCGCATTGTGTGCCGATGTACCCTCCGCTATGCTTTCGTGAAAGGGACCGCATTGCCATGACCTCAATGCTTTCTGTATCGCTCGCACAGACACTGCGCAAAGCGCTCGGCTGTGCTGCGGTCTGGCTCGCCGTATTCGCCGTTGATTTGCAGGCGCAGGCGTTCGGCGTGGTGTCCGGTGTGGTAACGGATTTCGCCGGCGCGCCGATTTCCAGCGCGGAGATCGTGATTGCCGGATTAGGGATTACTTCGCGAACAGACGACCTGGGTCGATTCCGCATCAGCTCGCCGATTGGTCTCGTCACGCTCAGCGCTCGTCGCATGGGATTTGAGCCCGCGACACGACAGGTTCAACTGGGTGGATCCAGTGAAGTGACCAATGTCGCGATCCAGCTCAAATCACTGCCGAGCGTTCTCAAGCCTGTGGTTGTGACAACGAACAAGATCGACTACACAGGAAGGCTCGCCGGTTATTACCACCGGCTCGAGAGCAGGAACGTCGGTTATTTCATCACGAGGGATGAAATCGACAAGCAGAATCCGCGAACCATCACGCAGCTCCTTACTCACATACCGGCGATCAACGCCACGAAAATGAGATCGGGTGGGGGTGGCGTGCGAATGCGGGGACGTCAGTGCTGGCCACTGGTGTGGCTCGATGGACTGCAGATGGGTGCGGGAGAAGTCGATCTGGATGCGTTCCCGCCATCGTCTATTCAGGGGATCGAGATTTACCTCGGTTCGACAACAGCGCCCATTCGATACATGGCCAATCGCGACCAGTCGAGTTGTGGAACCATACTATTGTGGTCGCGTGGTCCCGATACGGATCCGGTTACCAGGCCTCGCCAGCAGCGGTTCGATCTGGAGCGGATGGTTGCGTCGCTCACAGTGTATACCGCCGATCAGGTGGACAAACCGGCTTTGCCCGCGCCGCATTCTCAAACGAATGTGGATTATCCCCCGGCGATTTTTGCTGACGGACAGGGGGGGTCCGTGGTTGCGGAGTTCGTTGTCGACTCGGCAGGGCGCGTGGAGGAGGGAACTTTTGGGATTGTTTCGTCAACCCACCCTCTCCTGAGCGATGCGGTGAGACGGGCAGTCGAGGGAAGTATCTACATCCCCGCGCAGCTCAAAGGTTCGCCCGTGCGTCAGGTGGTGGTGCAGCCGTTCTCATTCCCGCCAAGGCTGAAGAAAAAATCCCGCGGGTAAGCCCGGCGCCCCGCAAGATTTGCTTGCGGATTCACAACTTCCTTACATATTAGCGTAAATAAATGACCCTTCACCACGCTTCCCCTGAACCCAGGTGAAAGCGCGGTGATCGCTATTCGTGAGCCTTGTACTAGTCACGCGCGTGACTGACCGCACGTGTTTGCAGTTTTTCGTCTGAAAGTTTGGACGTCAGCAAGCGTGAAAAGGTTCCATCCGAATTTTCTACTTCTCAGAAAGGAGGGTCATCCCACAAACCCAGACTACTTGGTGTGCACAGCCCGGCCGGATACCGGCACAGTGGCGAAGTAAGCGAAGGGAAATCGGTAGTATCTCGCAAACCCCATTGAGGTACGTATGAAGAAACTACTCCGTCCAACGAAGGTCCTCCTTCTGATTGCCGCTGCGCTCGCCGGTGTGTCACCGGCAGTTGCGCAAAGCCAGGGGGCGGTAATTTCCGGACGAGTGATGTCGGAGCAGGGACAGCCACTCGTCGGCGCAAACGTCTACATCAACGACCTGAACATTTCGGTCGGCACTTCGCAGTCGGGCGCGTACACACTCAACATTCCGCAGGCACGTCTGAATGGTCAGACTGTGAACCTGCGTGTTCGCGCGATTGGTTATCAGCCGCAAACCCGGCAGATCGCGCTCACGGCTGGCTCGGTCAGCGTAAACTTCGACCTCCGCCGCGACGTCACGCAGCTTGGTGAAGTCGTCGTGACGGGCGTTGCGACTGCAACGGAGGCGATCAAGCTGCCGTTCACTGTCGCGCGTATCGACACCACGCTGATGCCCGTGTCGGGCTCGAATCCGATCTCGCAGCTGCAGGGAAAGATTCCTGGCGCGATGATTGTCGCGTCGTCCGGCCGCCCTGGCACAGCACCTTCAATCGTTCTGCGCGGACCCGTTTCGCTGGACGCTACGGGTCGCAGCCAGCAGCCACTGTATCTGCTCGACGGCGTTCCGCTTCAGGGTGGACTTCCTGACATCAACCCCGGCGACATCGAGAACGTCGAAGTCGTGAAGGGCGCAGCCGCCGCATCGCTCTACGGTGCACGCGCTGGCGCCGGCGTCATCAACATCACCACGAAGAGTGGAAGGAATGCGCCACCCGGCCTTCGCTTTGGAGTGCGCAGCGAAGTCGGCGCAGGCGATATCGAGCACCAGTTCCCGCTCGCTACCCGCACAGCAATGAGTCTCGCCCCCGGCGGACAGCTCTACTGCAGCACCGAAGTCGTCGGTGGCTCGAGGTGTGGACGTTACATCAACTGGGATTCAGAAGTTCAGCGAATCAACAACAACGGCGAGGATTTCTCCGGATCACCGCAGAACTTCCTGACCGAGGCGAGCCTCGCAGCAGCGCCGAACTACGACGCGATGAGCGGCTCATTTGTCATCAATCGTTATTCGTCGCTCCGGGATCCGGTCGCACAGCTCGTCACGCCTTCGGTCTACGCGAACTCGAACATGGACATTCGCGGAAAGGTCAATAACACCGGCGTGTTTGCAAGCCTTGGCAACCTCACACAGCAGGGTGCGATCCAGGGAATGGGTGGGTTCGTGAGGAACTCCGCTCGACTGAACATCGATCAGCGTTTTGGTGACCGTATCAGCACCAACATCAACAGCTTCTACAGCCAGAGCGCGGATCACGGTTCGAATCTCGAGGCTGAGGGCGCCGGTTCAACGAGTCCCTTCTTCACGATCACGCGCGCGCCGTATGTCGCTGACATCGAAGCTCGGGATAATCTTGGCCGAATCGTCGTGCGTCATAACCCGACAGCGCAAGGGGTGCAGAACTTCAACCCGCTGTACGCGGCGTTCTATAACAGGCGTACTGACAGAAGCACCCGCTTTGTCGGCGGTGCGAGCTCGAAGTACACCCCGCTCGACTGGCTCAACCTCGAAGCAAATGTCGGCTACGATCGATCGACCGGCATCTTCACTCAACAGCGTGACCGCGGCTGGCGTGTCACTGCGTCGAACCCGACAACTTCTGCCGGGTTCATTCAGAACGGAAGCACTGACAACGAGCAGCTTACAACGGGCTTGAGTGCAACTGCGACGCACACCTTCCTCAGCGACCTCAACGCAACACTCACAGGTCGATATATCTACGGAGATCAAACACTTCGTACCCAGGATTTGCAGGGTGTTGACCTGGTCGTCGCGGGCCTCGAAACCGCGGACGCCGCCACGAAGAACTTTGCGATTGGGTCCGGCGTGCAGAAAATCCGCGACATGGGTTACTTCCTTGGCGCCGATTTCGATTTAAAGGATCGCTATGTTCTGAACGGGCTGGTCCGTCGCGACGGAAGCTCGCTCTTCGGATCAGGTAACCGCTGGCAGACATTCGGCCGTGTTGCGGCAGCGTGGATTACTTCACGTGAGCCATGGTGGCCGGCACCGGATGCGTTGAGCCTGTTCAAGCTCCGTGCATCACGTGGATCGACCGGTCAGCGTCCGCGCTTCAGCGCACAGTATGAAACGTTCACCATTGGAACCGGTGGAACCTTGAACCCCGCGTTCCTTGGCAACAAGAATCTCAAGCCTGAGATCAACACCGAAACCGAGCTCGGAACCGATCTCGAGTTCTTCCATCGCATTGGCCTCAACATCTCGTACGCGAAGGCTGTCGTCGACGATCAGATTCTTCCAGTTCGTGCTTCGACTGCGACGGGATTTCAGCAGCAGTGGCTTAACGCCGGTGAGATTACGAACAAGACGTGGGAAGGAACACTTACTGTCCCGGTCATCCAGCGTCGCAACTTCAGCTGGACAAGTCGCCTGATCTACGATCAGACGCGTTCGGTCATCACAAGACTCGATGTCCCTGACTTCACGGGCGACATCACAGCCGGCAACGCGTTCACCGTCTTCAAGTTCCGCGAGGGCGAGAAGATCGGCACGATGTACGGCGCCACATTCATTCGTAACTGCTCGCAGCTCCCTGCTGCGTTTGCATCACAGTGCTCGATGAGTGCGGGGGATCTCAGCTCAGCGTATCGTCCGAATGACGAGGGATACATCGTCTGGGTTGGTCAGGGCAACCTGCCATCCGAAGGCGTGACGAAAAACCTCTGGCGCTCGCAGATTCCGCTCGGTCAGGGACCATACGGCAACCGAGTCAACTGGGGCATGCCGATCGTGCAGCGCGACGAATCCACCGGCAACGTTTCCAACGTCGCCGTCGGCAACGGACTTCCCAAGTATCACTGGGGCCTTTCGCAGAGCGTCGATATCGGCCGGTTCAACATCTACGGATTGCTCGACGCAGCGCACGGTCAGAAGCTCTTCAATATTCAGGAGGCATGGTCTCTCGCCGACCTGCAGAGCGGTGTCGTGAATCAGGAAGGCAAGAGCGTCGAGAGCGCGAAGCCGATTGGATACTACTGGCGTCAGGGACCGTCGCTGTCACCGACGGCTGGCTCAACTGCCGGCATCGGCGGCTTCTACGACCTGCTTGGACCGAACAGCTACAACATGCAGGACGCAAGCTACGTCAAGCTGCGTGAAGCATCGGTCAACGTCAGGCTCGGCGCAATTGGTGGAACCGGCGACTGGAAAGTCGGCGTCGTTGGCAGAAATCTGAAGACGTGGACTGACTTCCGCGGCTTCGACCCCGAGTCCGGCAACACGACGGGAGCATTCAACTCCGCCGCGTTGACGGGTGTTGCAGGCTACCGCTATCCGAAGATGCGGACCTACACAGTACAGGTTTCCACTTCGTTCTAAAAAAAAGGAATGACATCGGCGGGCAGCCCGTGAGTGATCACGGACTGCCTCGCCTAACCCTTAATGAATCAATGAGGCTTTTGATGCGTCACCGAACGAAAGTTCAACTCATATCTGCTGCGGTATTGAGTGCGTCGATGGCGATTGTCGCGTGTACCGACAATCCGCTCGACGTCAGGAACCAGCAGAACCCGGACGTCTCGAAGGTTTATGGAAGTCCCAAGGACGTCGAGACGATCGTATCGAAATTGTTCCAGCAGCTGTGGAACGCTCAGCAGGCAAACACCGGAATCGGTGTACAGACTATGGTAATGTCGTTCGAGAGTCACTCCGCACTCGCGAACTTCGGACTTGGAGCTCGCGCTGCAATTCCGCGCGGTCTGATCAGCAATGCGCTTGGCAACGCCAACCAGACCGAGAACTTCAACGACTTCGACGGGCTGCAGAGAAATGCGCGCAGCGCGGCAAATGCAATCGCCGCGATCTACGCCTTCAACGCTGCTTCACCGGCACAATCGATCGGGTCCCCGGCGCGCGATGTCAGAGCGAAGGCATTTGGCTACTTTGAGCTCGGATATGCGCTAGGGAACGTGGCGCTGATCTACGATTCGGCGTCCATCATTCTACCCAGTACTCCAAACGGGGAAATCCCCGCTCTCTCTGCGGCGAAGGACGTGATGGCCGCGGCGCTGCAGATGATGGACTCGGCTCTGGCTTATGCGGTCTCGCCGGACGTTGCGAACGGTAGCAATGGTTTCCCGATTCCTGGTGGATGGGTTTCAGGACCGGACCTGCCAGCAGCATCGTTCATCAAGCTTGTTCGCTCGTACAAGGCGCGGTTCCGTGCAAACGTTTCCCGCACGCCGGCCGATCGCGTTGCGGTTAACTGGGATGCGGTCATCGCTGATACGCAGAACGGTATTACCGCTGACTTCATAGTCAACGCCGATGCGACCCTCGGATGGGCGCTCGGCTGGCGCAGCCAGCTTGGCGTAGATGCAACGTGGAGCCAGATGACTCCGATGATTCTTGGAATGGCCGACACCACGCTGGCGTACGATGCCTGGCTCGCGGCTCCGCTCGACAAGCGCACACCGTTCCTTCTTCGCACGCCTGACAAGCGGTTCCCATCCGGTGAGACGCGTGCAATTCAGTCAGCAATTCAGGGATCAAGCCGCGCGGGCACACCAGCGGGCTCGATTCTTTATTTCATCAATCGCCCGTCGGGAGACGACAAGGTCGCCGAGCCGTGGGGGACGTGGTGGTATGACAACTGGCGCTTCTGGGGTCCCAGAGCGGCCGGCGGCAACGGACCCGTAACCGCTTTCTCGGTTGCAGAAAACGACCTGCTCCAGGCCGAAGGCCAATATCGCAAGGGCAACGTCGCTGCGACGACTGCGCTCATCGACAAGACTCGCGTTCGCGCAGGTCTGCCGGCGCTTTCGGGTGTCGTGACGACTCTTACGGGCACGGTACCAGGTGGAAGTGCCTGCGTGCCGCGCGTTCCGCAGGCGCCAGGCTACACATCAACTGCCTGCGGCAGTCTTCTCGAGGCATTGAAGTGGGAGAAGAGAGTAGAGACGTCATTCACCGGATACGCGCAGTGGTGGCTGGATTCGCGGGGCTGGGGTGATCTCGTGGAAGGCACAGCCCTCGAGTGGGCGGTTCCATGGCAGGAGCTGTTCGCGCGACTTGGTGACACCTACACGAACACTTTAAGGGCCGCAAAGGGCACTTACGGTCTTTAGGAATAGTCGTGAGAAGTTCGAAGATTCTGCGAGCATGCGTGTTGAGTTTTCTGACCGGCGTATCCACGGCGTGTTATGTCTACACGCCCGTGGCGTCGCCACCCGCGCAGGGATCGCAGCTGCGGCTGGATTTGAACGACCGGGGTCGAGTTGGCCTCGGAGGACAGATCGGGGCTTCGGGAAGTGCAGTCGAGGGACTGCTGCAACCCGGTCCCGATTCGATCTTCACTCTGAAAGTTGTTTCTGTGAGTTACCTGAATGGGCAGCGGAATCAGTGGACGGGAGAACCACTCTCGGTTTCACGCGATTTCGTGCGGGACGTGAGAACGCGTCAATTCTCAAAGACCCGGACTGCCTTGACGGTGGGATCGATCGCTGCGGCCGCGGTGGCTTTCATCGTGACCCGCGGTCTGGTTGGAAGCGGGTCAGCCGGAAAGGATGGGGGCAACCCTCCGCCGGGCGGGGAGTCATGAAAAAACTCCTTCACTCAGGTTCTCGCAGCTCGTCAATAACACTATCAACGTCATTTTCTGGAGTTTCCATAATGCGTTTCTCTCGTCTCGTACTGCTCAGCGTTGTTGTGGGTATCGCAGCGGCCTGCGAGAGCGATAAGGTCACCACGCCGAGCACGCCTCCGCATTCGGATCTGCGTTTCATAAGCGCAGTCGCCGACACGGGCGCTGTAGATATTCGGTTTGTCGACCAGCTCGATCTCTCGCCGTTCGCGAACACTCTCGCATTCAGAGCATCGTCGTTCACGGGATATCAACCGGCCGAAGCAAAGGCCCGCCATCTCCGCGTTTTTCCGACGAGCCTGAACATTGCCATCACGCAGCAGGTTCTACTCGACACCACCATCACGATCCCTGAGGGGCAGCGAATCACTTTACTGCTCACCGGCCCGTCGAGAACGGCAGGGCAGCTCAAGTTCATAATGATCAATGACGACGCAGCTGCGCCGGCAGCCAATCAGATCAGCGTCAGAACTGTGAACGCTTCAACGGGTGCAATTTCGGCGTTCCTTGTCGACACTACGACATCTGCTGTGGCGGGTACGCCGACATTCGACAACGTCGCCAGCTACACTGCGAGCGCTTACGTTGGGCGCGCAACCGGTAAGGCGGCCGTTCGATTTACCGATGTAGGCACACTCACGGTTAATGCGTCGCAGAATGGCCCACTGGCACCGGCTGCCATTGTCGGCGCATTGCCTGCCGCCGGACTGACATCATCCGGAACGGTTTTCTCGGTTTATTACTTCCCGAAAGCTCGCGCCGGATCAGTCTCGGCTCCCGGCGCAGTGTGGTTCGTCGATCGCAACCCCTGCGATGGACCTTGCACCAGCAACTAGTCTAAGGGTCTAACTCGAACGCGCTCCCTGCTCACGCGGGGGGCGCGTTTTAGTTTTTGAGCATGAGAATCCGCAAAAGAATCTGGGCGGGCATCGCGCTCGTGCTTGTCGCCGCGATCATTCTTTCCCCCACCGGTTGCTACCTCAGTCGCGGCGCGTGGGAGGAAGGAAAGATTCTGGCGCGTCGCCAGCCTATCGCGGACCTTGTCGCAAGCAAGCGCACAGATCCGGTTGTGAGACGCAAGCTCGCAATCGTTCTCGCGGCGAGGCAGTACGCGAAGGATTCGATTCGCCTCAAGACGGAAGAAAGCTTCACCACTTACTCGCAGCTCGACCGGGATACTCTCGTCCTCGTTCTCTCGGCTGCATACCGTGACAAGCTCGAGGCTTACACGTGGTGGTTCCCGATTGTCGGACGTGTTCCGTACAAGGGATTCTTCGATTTCGACGATGCGAAAAAAGCGGCGAAATCGTTATACGATGAAGGATACGATGTTGCGTTGAGGCCGTCTTCTGCATTCAGCACGCTTGGGTGGTTCAATGATCCGCTCACGAGCACCACACTTTCGCGCGACAGTCTCGACCTGGTGAACACGGTCATTCACGAGGTGACTCATAACACGTTCTACGCACCGGGGCAGGCTGTCTTCAACGAATCCTTCGCCAGCTTCGTGGGAGCAAGAGGGGCGGCGGCATTCTTTCTGTCACGTGGTCAGCCAGAGGCTGCAGCGCACGTCGACGCTGAATGGGAAGACGACAAAGTGCTCGGAGATTTCTGGACCCGGCTCGCTGCGTCACTCGACTCGGCGTATGGTGAGCACCCGGACAGCAAGCCCGCGAGAATCGAAGCGCGAGATACGGTTTATGCGCGAGCGCGCCGAACGCTTGTAAGTGACATCGGGCCCATGCTCAAGACAATCAGTCCGTTTTACGTACAGCGTGTGCCGCTCGATAACGCGTCGCTTCTTGCGAGGCGGGTTTACGCAAAGGATCTGGACTTGTTCGATCAGGTCTTCGCGCGCGAGGGAAGGAACCTGCGCCGAACCATCGGCAGGGTTATCGCGCTCGCCAAATCGGACAAAAAAAATCCGTACGGCGCGCTGCGGCGCTGGCTCGGGTTGCCACTTGAGCCGTCCGCCGCTCATTAGGATACACTTACCGTACCCTTTCCTTACAATCTCTTGACGAATTGGCGCGAGTAAGCAATCTTCGCGCTAACTAAGCGGGTCTGCTACCTCTCCGGTCGGTTTCGTTTGTCGGAGGTTGGGACCAGCCGCATGCTGTTGCGCCGACACGGGTCGTAGCGTGACAGTCGGGTAGCAGGGGACATCAAATAGTCCTCGCCCGCCTAGCAGAGGGGCTGTTGCCGCACGCTGGGATTCTCACAAAACCGAACCACACTCTCGCCTTAAAAGCGGCGCTTTGCCGTTGTTATGGGACGCCAGACAAATCGCCGGCGCCAGTATCCATGCACCCGTGTGAGGAGGAAACATGCGCAAAAGCAAGTTTGGACTGAGGGCTCTCTCCCTGTTTTGGCTGATGGTTCTCGCGGTGATGATGGCAGCGCCGTCGGCAAAGGCTCAAACAGCCGCCATCAACGGTCGGGTGGTTGATGCCGTGTCGGGCTCACCTATTAATGGAGCTCAGGTCTTGATCGTCGGGACCACTCGGGGAGCAGCAGCTGGCAACGACGGCCGGTTTCGAATCGCTGGAGTAAGGGCGGGGACGTACCAGCTGCGGGTCGCGAGGATCGGCTACAAAGCGGTGACGCAAACTGTCACGCTCGGCGGGACTGACCTCAGTGGAATCGAATTCTCACTCGCCCCTGTCGCTGTAACACTCGATCAGGTAGTGACCACGGCCACTGGCGAAACCACTCGCAAGCGTGAGCAGGGAAATGTGGTCGGGACTCTGACGCCGGAGCCGGCGAAGCTGGCGTCTGCGGGAAACGTGACGCAGCTGCTCACCGGACGGATCCCCGGCCTCGATGTAGCTACCACCGGCGGAACGATCGGCTCGAGTGCAAGGCTTCGCATCCGTGGCGCCAGCTCTCTCTCACTGTCGAATGATCCTTTGCTGATTATCGATGGAATTCGCGTCGACAACAGCTCCGCATCATCGACAATTGGCGTGGGTGGCCAGACGCCGTCGCGATTCAATGACATCAACTCGGAAGACATCGAGAAAGTCGATGTCCTAAAGGGTCCGGCTGCAGGGGCACTTTACGGGACTGCTGCGGCCAATGGTGTTATTCAGATCACGACCAAGCGGGGCCGCGTGGGTAAGACGCGATTCACGGCGTTCAGCGAGTATGGCACGATCAAGGATCACACGAAGTTCCCCTTGAATTTTGCGCAAATCGGAAGAACGACAGCTGGCGCACGCACGACGAATTGCAATCTCGATAACCAGACCCGGAATCTCTGCACGCCTTTGCTGGATTCGCTGGTGAGCTACAGCCCGCTGGTTTCATATAACCCATTCATTACAGGACAACGCGACGCATTCGGATTGAGCGCCATCGGCGGAAACGATCGGGTCACGTACTATGTCGGTGGGAACTATGATCGGCAGCAGGGTGTGTTCGACGCGAACAACGATCAGCGCGCAGGCGGACGCCTGAACCTGAGTGCGCAGCTGCGCGACAACTGGGACATACAGATTGGAAGCAACTACCTGGCCGATCACCTCAGGCTTCCGCAGAACGACAACAACATTCTCGGAATCGTCTCGTCGGGAATACTGGGCAGCGCGTTTGACGATTCGATACCGGGTAAGGCATGTCCGGCTCCTGGATGTTCGCACGGCTATTTGAATGGACAGATTCCGCAGGTGCTCGAGAGAGTCTGGTTCACGCGGCAGGACATTCAGCGGTTCCAGAACAACATCACGAGCAACTATCAGCCGCTGCGCTGGTTAAGGGCGACGGGAACATTCGGCCTCGATTATCTGGGCAGACATGACAACGAGATAATTCCTCCAGCTTCTGTTTTCTTCGGTGCGTTGCCTGATGGCCAGAGATCGTCCAACCCTTACTCGATCTACACCTACACTGCGCAGGGCAACCTCGTAGGGACATGGACGCCCTTGCCGGCGATTTCGTCGACGACAACGGCCGGCTTTGGATTCACGAAGGCGCTGGTTCGCGGAACGCAGGCGTTCGGCGCGAAGCTTTTGGGCGGAACCTCCTCGCTTGCAGGTGCGACCGCGCGCTTTGCAGTCAACGAGGTGAACACGGACAACAAGACTCTTGGATACTTCGCATCGGAGGAAATTGGCTGGCGGGATCGCGTTTTCGTCAACGGTGCCCTAAGAAACGACAAAAACAGCGCGTTCGGCCAGGACTTCGGCTCCATCACCTATCCCTCGGTTGGTGCATCGTGGGTGGTCAGTGAAGAAGGGTTCTTCCCGAAAACCGACGTTGTAACATCGCTGAGACTTCGCGCAGCGAACGGCCGGTCGGGAAGACAGCCGAACTTCCGTGACGCTATCACGTTCTTCAATGCGACTACGGTAACGGTGAGCAACGCCGACGTCCCGGGGATCGCAATCGGTGGAACGGGCAACATCGCGCTGAAGCCGGAGCGTTCGACCGAAACAGAGTTTGGCGCCGATCTGGGTCTCATCAAGCATCGCGTGAATTTCGAATACACGCACTACAGCAAGAAGACGAACGATCTGCTTATCGCTGTTCCGCTTCCACCGTCTCTCGGTCTCAGCACCAGCCAGTTCCAGAACCTGGGCGAAGTGACCAACAAGGGCAATGAATTCACTCTCGACGCGAACGTCATCGATACTGATCCGATTTCCTTCAGGCTCATTGGCACGGCATCGAGCAATTCCAACAAGCTGATTTCGATGGGACTCATTCCCGGATCGACGACACCGGTTCCGCCCATCACGGTCAACACGCAGCAGAAGCACGTCGCCGGGTTCCCGCTTGGCAGCTACTGGCAGAAGTCGATCACTTTCGCGGACGCCAACAACGACTCGATTATCGCGCGCAGCGAGATCAAGCTAAGTGACACCGCAGTTTATCTCGGTAACCCGCTGCCGAAGCGGGAGATGTCGATCTCGCCCACCGTAACCGTAATGAAATATCTCAGAGTTTCGGCGCTGATCGACCGGAAAACCGGATACAAGCTCTTCAACAACACGCGCCGCTTCCACTGCAGCTTCAGCACGTGCGAGGAGTCGTTTGTTAAGCAGCGCTCGCTTGCGGATCAGGCGGCGGCTGTCGCAATCGCGTTGGGCACAGATGCGGGATACATCGAGGACGCGGACTTCACCAAGCTGCGTGAGATGTCATTTACAATTCTCGCACCCGAGGCGTTCGCGCATCGGCTGGGCCTGCAGAATCTCGACTTCACGATTGCAGGAAGAAACCTGCACACGTGGACGAAGTACACCGGCTTCGATCCTGAAGTGAATTCCGTGGCGGGCTCGAACTTCAGCACGTCGGAATTTCTCACGCTCCCGCCCTCACGAACGTGGACGGGTCGCATCAACGTCACCTTTTAACCGTACCGACGGAGGCAATGATGACAAGAACATATTTCGCCCGTCGGCGCACGGGCTTCGTCTCACTCGCGGTCTTCGCCGCGCTCACCACAGTGACGTCGTGTGACAGTAAAGAGATCCTCAGCGTTACTGACCCGGATGTTGCGAGACCGGCTTCACTGGATGATCGATCGGCGCTGCCCGCACTTCGCGCTGGCGCAATCGGCTCCTTCGGCACCGCCTTCAACGGGCAGAATTCCGACGAAGAACAGGTGCATTTGTCTGCTTCACTTGGAGACGAGTTCATCAACACCGAAACTTTCCCCACACGCATCGAGTTCGATCAAAGAGCCCAGACAATCGGCAACACGAGCCTTGTAGGAACGTTCCTCGATCTCAATCGCGCGCGTGGTCTGGCGCAACGCTCTATTGCCGGAATTCAGAAGCTCGCTATCAACTCGGCTGACAGTGCTGGGTTACCTGAGGTGCTGGCGCTCAATGGCCTGGCGTATGTTCTCTTTGCGGAGAACTATTGTGGCGCAGTTCCCCTCAGCGTAGTGAACGATGATGGCTCGTTTACTTACGGTGCCGCACTTACGACGGTCCAGCAGCTCGACAGCGCAACCTCGAAGTTCAACCAGGCACTGGCGGTGCAGGGAGCCAATCTTACGTCGGCTTTCAAGCAGCTCGCTCAGATTGGCAAGGGGCGCGCGTTGCTCGATAAGGGTGATTACGCCGGCGCCGCCGCTGCCGTCGCCGGTGTGTCTACGACGTTCCAGTACATCTACCAGCACTCGGAGACAACGGGCGCTCAGAACAACGGAACATGGGCACTCACCACCAACGTCGGCCGTTTCGGAGTGGCGGATCGGAAAGGCGGAAATGGACTTCCTTACCAGACGGATGGAGATACCAAGAACGCCGGCTTCGATCCGCGCGTCGCAAATGCCATTCGCCCGAACAATGGCGGTCGCGGATTCGATAATGGAATTCCCGGTGGTGAGTTCCAGTTCGTGCAACAGAAGTATCCAATCCGTGCAGCTCCCTCGATCATTGCTGATGGCGTTGAGGCGCGACTGATCGAAGCGGAAGCCGCACTTCAGACCAATCCTGACGCTGCACTGGTGATACTCAACGCCTTGAGAAGCAACTCAGCTCTCCTGGCACTGCGGGGGTATGCCGCCAATTCACTTCCGCCGCTCACACTGCAGGCGACCAAGGCCGCTCAGGTCGACCAGTTATTCAAGGAGAGGGCGTACTGGTTGTTCCTGACGTCTCACCGGCTTGGTGATATGCGGCGATTGATTCGTCAATACAACAGGCCAGCCAATACCGTTTTTCCGACGGGTGCTTACTTCAAAGGCGGTACGTACGGAACTGATGTGAGCTCGCCCGTGCCACAGCGGGAACAGAACAACCCGAGCTACGATCCGTCTGCCTGCAAGCTCGATCAGGCGTAGGCCGACTCCGGACAGGAAGGGCGCCCGCTGCCTGGGCGCCCTTTTTTCTTTTGAGTCAGTGTGAGCGGGAATAGATGTAGATCACGCCGGCCGATGCGTTGGTTCCTTCCTTGTTCGTCCCGCGACTACCGCCTTGTATTTCGATCCTGTCTATGGATCCAGGCGGCATTGTTTGCAGCAGCTCCAGTGTATTGAGTCTGGTTCCGTCCAGAAGAACGAGCGCCTGTTCGGAGCTTCCCACCGAGATGCTGCTTTTTCCACGGTGACCGGTAATTGAGATAGCGCGTCCAGACTTGTCTTCCAGATAGCTGTAGCGTGGAACGAGATGTCGAAGAAGATCCCAGACATTCGCTGCGTGGTCGGAATCGATCTTGTCGCCGGTTATCAGCTCATCGCCGTAGCCGTTCCTGCTACCGACGGCAGGAGTTCGCGGCGACGAGGCACAGGCTGCTGCCGCGAGCAGAATAGCTGCAAGCCGAACGGCATGCCGCACTCGACGCATTTGCCTCCCGAAGTTGCACCAATAATATGAGTGTGTCCGGTATGTCGCTATGTTCCGAAACGTCCTCGCAGTAGTGCCCTCAAGTCGAGCAGAGGAGAAGGGGATTCAGCGGGCTTCTGCGGTTCAGGAGCACCGACGGCAATTCTCTCCATTCTGTCGCGCACGCCGCGATCTATGAATCGTGACAGCTGATCGAGTGTGTACTCCGACCCGCGTCTCGTTGAATACGCGTTGAGTGGATAGGTGACGCTCAAGTAATTCTTTGCGCGCGTCATTGCGACGTACATGAGACGCCTCTCCTCATCAGTCTCTTCGTCGCTGTTGAGACATCGGGCTGATGGAAACCATCCATCGACTGCCCAGATCACGAACACCGCTTCCCATTCTTTTCCTTTTGCAGAGTGCGCGGTGCTCAGGACGAGACAGTCTTCATCTTCTTTTGATGATCCGCCGGGAAGATCCTGAGATGCCTGAGGTGGCTCTAGTGCCAGTGCCGACAGGAAAGTAGCGCGATCGGGATATCCGGCAGCAATCACCTGCAGCTGATCGAGATCGGCGATGCGCGGCTCGGGCTTGTCGTATTTCTCACGAAGAATGTTGTCGTACAGCATGCGCACGCGTGAGATGTCGGCCGTAACCTTAGCTTGATCTGTGGAGACACCGGAGCGCAGATCATCGAGAAGTCCAACTAGCGCCTGATGTGCTCCGCGCGCCCGTGCGGGAGGAGTGTAGCGTCCAAACGCGTACGAATCCCAGGCTGCGCTCGCCATCGATTCGATCGCAGACCGTGCAGTCGAATCTCCAATTCCAGGCAGAAGCAGAAGGATGCGGTACCAGCTCACTTCATCCCGCGGATTTTCCAGAATCCTCAGGAACGCCAGCACATCCTTCACGTGCGCCGCTTCGAGGAATTTGAGACCGCCCCATTTCTCGAATGGAATCTTTCGATTCGTCAGCTCGATCTCGAGATCCGCCGACATGTAGCCGGCTCGAAACAGCACCGAGATCTCCCGCAGTGGAATTCCTTCCTCGTGAAGCTCGAGAATTCGATCGACTACGAACTGCGTCTGCTGCTGTTCATCCCGCGCTGACACGAGCCACGGCCTTTCACCGCCGACTCGCTCGGTCCAGAGATTCTTTGTGAACCTCTCGCTTGCGCGCGAGATCATTGTATTTGTCGCGTCGAGAATTTCCGGAGTCGATCGATAGTTCTGCTCGAGAGTGACGATCGTCGCGCCCTCGAACTGCTTCGGGAAGCCGAGGATGTTGCGGAAGTTCGCGCCGCGAAAGGAATAGATGCTCTGTGCATCATCGCCAACGACGCTCAAGTTCGCATGCGTGCGACACATTCCGCGAAGTATGCGAGCCTGGAGAACGTTGGTGTCCTGATACTCGTCCACCAGAATGTGGTCGTAGAGTCCTGAGATCTTTGCCGCGAGCTCGGGCGATGCCTCGAGCATCAATGCCCAGAAAAGAAGGAGATCATCGTAGTCGACGAGATTTCTTTCCTGCTTTCTCGCGGTGTAGTCTGCGAAGATCTTTCCGAAATCCTCGAGATACTCGATGAACTGCGGATACTCGTCACGGATTATGTCGTCGACAGTGAATCCGGTGTTGATGTGGCGCGAGTAGACGTACTGCAGCGTCTCCTTCTTCGGAAACCGCTTTGATTTCTGGGCATAGCCAAGCTGTGATCGCGACAGCTGCATCAGATCGGCAGCGTCTCCCTGGTCCATGATCGTGAAATCTTTTGCGAGTCCAGCCGCGGGACCAAATCTTCGAAGCAGCCGATGCGCTGTGGCGTGAAATGTTCCGCCATGGACTTTTCGACTTGTTGCCCCGACCAGCTTCTCCGCGCGGCCAAGCATTTCCTGCGCTGCGCGCCTGGTGAAGGTCAGCAGAAGAATTCGCTCGGGTTTGATCCCTTTTTCGATAAGATGGGCGACCCGATAGACGAGTGTGCGCGTCTTGCCGGTGCCTGCTCCGGCGATGATGAGAAGCGGACCGTCTTCGTGAGTTGCCGCTGCTGCCTGCTGGGGATTCAGCTCGGCTGCGAAGTCTCGCTTTTGGGCGGGATCAACAATCCTTTCCCGGGCTGGATAGACCCGGGTTTCGGCTGCTTCGGTCATCTCGGTTGAATATATGCTCGGTTCCCGAAAACTTCCCGAACCTTTTTCACTGCGGACAACAGCAACTGAACTCCGCGGCCGGCGTCCCGGTGAACGCCGCCCGCATACCGCTAATGACGGTTGAGTTGAATGTTTTTTCTGGTTGAGCTGGAAGCGGGAAGCGTTAAGCGGGTCGCTGGCCGCGGAGTTCAGTTGCTTTTGTCCGCAGTCAACGAGCCAAGACTTTCGACCGTTACCTCAGCAACAGGAAGTCCGAAAACCGCCCCGAGATGCTGAGCCGCCATCGAAGCCACTGAATCGAAATCGACAGCCGATCCAGTTTCCTTCGCAATCGAAGTCATCTCGACGCCGACTATCCCGCACGGAACGATTAGATCGAAATAAGACAAATCGGTCGAGACGTTCAGAGCAAATCCGTGCCAGGTGACCCAGTCACGAGCATGAACTCCAATCGATGCGATCTTGCGGCCACGCGTCCAGACTCCGGTGTATCCCGTGGATCTCTCTCCGGGAATCCCATATTCACCGATAACCCTGATGATTGCTTCCTCGACTGATCTCAGGTACCAGTGCAGATCCTGCTTGTGACGCTTGAGATCGAACACCGGATAGCCTACCAGCTGTCCCGGACCATGAAATGTCACGTCTCCGCCGCGCTCGACCTCGAAGAGCTCGACGCCGCGCGAACGAAGAAAATCGGGACTCGAAATGAGATTCTTCTGCTTGGATGAGCGGCCAAGCGTTACGACCGGAGGATGCTCGACAAGAAGCAGAACATCCTCCGGGATCGCGCCTGTTATCCGCTGCCGCGCCACCTCACGCTGAAGCTCGAGACACTCCTCGTAGCTCATTCGGCCGAGTCGCACGACCCACATCTCGCGCTCAGCCATGAGACCTAGATGTGGAGCACTCTGCCCAGCGAATCGAGGCAGGCTTCAGCAACAGCTTCGGAAAGAGTCGGGTGCGCGTGAATTGCGAGGTCGACTTCTTCGACGGTGAACTCGTTCTCCCGCGCGACCGCCAGCTCATGCAGCAGCTCGGTTGCATGCGATCCAATGATGTGCGCGCCGAGGATCTCGCCGTACTTCGCGTCGCGAATGATTTTCACGAAGCCTTCGGTCTCACCTGACGTGCGCGCGCGTCCGTTAGCGGAGAAGGGAAATCGTCCAACCTTGTAATCCAGCTTCTTTTCCTTGCACTGCGCTTCGGTGAGCCCGATCGACGCAACTTCAGGATGACAGTAAGTGGCGTTCGGAATGTTTCCGTAGTTCACCGGGTGTGCATGCTGTCCTGCGAGAAGCTCGGCGAACACTACGCCTTCGCGCGATCCCTTGTGCGCGAGCATCGGTGGGCCGGCAACGTCGCCGATTGCGTAGATGCCTTTCGTCGATGTCTCCATCCGCTCGTTGATCTTGATGAAACCGCGATCTGTGAGCTGAACGCCCTGCTCCTTGAGCCCGATGTCCTCGACGTTCGGTGCGCGGCCGGCTGCGACAAGAACCTTCTCGACTTCGAGATCGGTTTTCTTTCCGCCAGCGTCGATTGTCATGCTGACGGAATTCTTTCCGACTTTCACGTTGCCGATCTTTGCGCCCGCAATCACGTCGATTTTTCTCTTCTTGAACGCTTTCGTCAGCTCCGCGGAGCAATCGGCATCTTCAAGAGGGAGAATAGAGGGAGCGACGTCGATGAGTGTGACCTGAGTTCCGAACGCCGCGAACACGTCGGCAAATTCGCAGCCGACTGCGCCTGCTCCGACGACAGCCATCGTCTTTGGTGCCTTGTCGAGTATGAGAACATCGTCCGACGACAAGACTGTTGTCTTGTTGAGCTCGAGACCCGCCTGCGGAAGTCCCTTCACGCGCGAGCCTGTTGAAATCACAACGGCTTTCTTCGCGTCATGTTTTTCTTCCTTCCCATCTTCGAGCTTGACCGAAACGGAATTCTTCCCGGTGAGCTTCGCCGTTCCCTTGATGGTGGTGACTTTGTGCTTCTTGAAAAGAAATCCAACGCCTTTTGAGTTCTGCTCACTCACCGCACGCGATCGCTTCATCGCGACGCCGTAGTCGTAGCTCGTCTCGCCGACATTCACGCCAAAATCCTTTGCCTTCTTCACTTTCTCGGCGAGCGATGCAGACTCGAGCAGCGCCTTTGCCGGAATGCATCCCCACAGCACGCACGTTCCGCCAAGACCGTCACGCTCTACCACCGCGACTGACATTCCAAGCTGTGCCGCTCTTATTGCGCCGACGTACCCGGCAGGGCCGCCGCCTATGAAGATCACATCGAACGATGCCATTAGACCATTAAGAGGAGAGGATTTTCAAAGAAGAGCTTCACCGTCTGCAGGAACTTTGCGCCGGTAGCACCGTCGATCACACGGTGATCGCAGCTCATCGTCACGCGCATGCGCTGGCGCACCTGAATCTCGCCGTCGACAACTACCGCCTTTGGCTCAACTCCACCGATTGCGAGCAATCCGGCTTCAGGCGGATTGATGATTCCTGTGAACTGGTCGATGCCAAACATTCCGAGATTCGAGACGGAGAATGTCGAGCCTGTGTACTGCTCGGGTGTGAGCTTGCGTTGCCGCGCGAGTCCGGCGAGGGCTTTCGATTCGGCAGAGATCTGGCCAATCGTCTTGCGATCTGCGTCGAAGATCACCGGCGTGATGAGTCCATCCGGAATTGCGACCGCCATGCCGACGTGCACACGATTGAAATAGCGGATATGATCGCCGAGCCAGTGCGCATTTGATTCGGGATGTTCGGAGAGAGCGTTGGCGACAGCTTTGATCACAATGTCGTTGAAGCTGATTTTGTATTCGTCGCCGAGCTCCTTCAGCTCGTTTCTCAATGAAGCTGCTTTCTCCGCATCGAACTCTGCAGTGAGATAGAACGTCGGCACCGGGCCGATCGATTCGCCCAGGCGCCTTGCGATTGTTTTGCGAATCTGCGAGAGCGCAATGTCCTGATAGTCGCCATCACGAGTGATGAAACGCTGCGGCGCTTCTTTCGCCGGCTTTGCTGCAGCAGCTGCGGGAGCTTGAGCTGCAGGTGCCTGCTTAGGCGCGTTCTCGATGTCTTTCTTTACGATCCGTCCGCCTGGACCGGAGCCCTGAAGGCGCGACAGCTCGATCCCGCGCTCTGATGCAAGTCTGCGCGCG
Organism: Gemmatimonadota bacterium; assembly: GCA_046732835.1. Taxonomy (GTDB): domain Bacteria; phylum Gemmatimonadota; class Gemmatimonadetes; order Gemmatimonadales; family Gemmatimonadaceae; genus UBA4720. The sequence continues at coordinate 52,694 of JBKPNY010000122.1, forward strand.
AGCGGTGAAGATCTTGGCCGTCGTCCATCGGTTGGTGCTGCCGCCGGTGGCGGCGCCGGAGGTGGAGGCGGCGCAGCGGCGGCGGGAGCTGGTGGTGGTGGCGCGGCCGGTGCTGGAGCGGGGGCCGCCTGAGCTGGCGCTGGAGCCGGAGCTGCAGCGCCCGCAGGGACAGCCGCTGCTTCAGCCGCAGCGGGCTGCGCTGCAGGAGCCGCGTTTCCAACAATCGCGTCTACATTCTCGTCCGCCGATCCGATAACCGCCAGGAGTGTTCCCACCGGAGATGAGTCACCTTCATTGGCGATACGCTTTCGTATTATCCCATCGCCACGGGCAACCAGCTCCATCACGGCCTTGTCCGTCTCGACTTCAGCGAGAACGTCACCGCTTTTTACCTGGTCGCCTTCGTTCTTCAGCCATTTGACAAGGCGCCCTTCCTCCATCGTCGGAGAGAGCGCCTCCATTACAACCTTGGTCGCCATTTATCTCTTAGCCGAGGTACATGACTTTTTTCACTGCTGCAATTGCCTTGGGAGCATCTGCTTTCGCTGCCTTCTCGAGATTCTTTGCGTAAGGCATCGGTGCGTCAGCCTGATGCACACGAATCACAGGCGCGTCGAGATCGTCGAAGCATTCACGCTGAATGAAGTCGACTACCTGCGCTCCCATTCCGCAGATCTCCCAGCCCTCTTCGAGTACGACTGCGCGATTCGTTTTCTGAACCGACTGCGCAATCGCCTCGACGTCGATCGGACGAACGGTCCGCAGATCGACGACGTCGACCTTGATGTTCTCCTTCGCAAGCTGATCAGCAACCTGCAGCGCAACGAGAACCATCTTGCCGTGCGTGATGATCGAGCAGTCACTGCCTTCGCGCTTGAGCTCTGCCTTGCCTATTGGAATCGTGATATCACCATCGGGCACTTCGCCCTTGGTGTTGTACAGCATTTCTCCCTCGAGAAATACAATCGGATTGTCGTCGCGGATCGCTGACTTGAGCAGTCCCTTTGCGTCAGCCGGCGTTCCCGGCGTTATGACCTTGAGTCCGGGAATGTGGGCGAGCCACGATTCCCACGCCTGTGAGTGCTGCGCGGAAAGCTGCAGCGCAGATCCGTTTGGTCCGCGAAAGACCATCGGCATGGGAAACTGACCGCCCGACATGTAAAGCATTTTCGCTGCGGCATTCACGACCTGATCGAGTGCGAGCAGCGCGAAGTTCCACGTCATGAACTCGATGATTGGTCTCAACCCGACCATCGCCGAGCCGACGCCAACTCCGGCGAATCCGAGCTCTGTGATGGGCGTGTCGACGATTCGCATTGGACCGAATTCGTCGAGAAGTCCCTTCGACACTTTGTACGCGCCGTTGTACTGTGCGACTTCCTCGCCCATGAGAAAGACGCGGTCGTCGCGAGTGATCTCTTCGCGCAGAGCCTGGTTCAGCGCGTCACGGTAGGTAATTACTGCCATGATCAGCTCGTTGTGTCGACGAGGATGTCCTTCATGAGCTCTTCGATTGGAGGCTCCGGGCTCGCATCTGCAAAATCCCACGCGTCCTGGCAGATCGCTTTCACCTCTTCGTCGAGCTTCGCGAACTCACCGTCGGAAAGCTGGCCCTCCGAGCGCATCAGATCATGCAGCAGGATAATCGGATCGCGCTTCATGCTGTCCTCCAGCTCTTCCTTCGAGCGATACGTTCCGCTGGCAGCATCGGACATCGAGTGACCCATGAAGCGGAACGTGCGCATCTCGATGAGCGTCGGCCGCGATTCCTTTCGCGCGCGATCGATTGCGCGTCCCATCGCGTCGCGAACAGCAAACACATCCTGCGCGTCGACAGACTCGCCATCCATGCGATACGCTGCAGCGCGCGCTTTCACATCTTCGTTCGCTGTCGCGCGTGAGATAGCGGTACCCATTCCGTAGCGATTGTTCTCGATCACGAATACCGCGGGAAGATTCCACAGCGAAGCCATGTTCAGCGCTTCGTGGAACGCGCCGATGTTCACCGCAGCTTCACCAAAGAAGCACACACATACCTGGTCGCCCTTTCTGTATTTGATTGCCCACGCGACGCCGGCTGCAAGAGGAATGTGTCCTCCTACAATCCCATGGCCGCCGAGGAATCCAAGACTCTTGTCGAAAAGGTGCATCGATCCGCCCTTTCCTTTCGAGCATCCGTCGATGCGACCGAACAGCTCCGCCATCACTGAGCGCGGCGTCATTCCACGCGCAAGCGCCTGACCGTGATCGCGATACGACGTCACGATGTAGTCATCTGCACGCAGCAGTGAGCACGTGCCTGACGAGATCGCTTCCTGCCCGATGTAGAGATGGCAGAATCCGCCGATTTTGCCGAGCGCGTACGCTTCCGCGCACCGCTCTTCGAACCGGCGCTGAAGCAGCATCGATCGCAGCAGATCTTTTCTCAGCGCCACTTCGTCTGAAGCAGCCTCGGGAGACTCACCGTTTTTCTTGTTCGACATGCCTCGCTTTGATTTGCGCGCTTCGCCGCTCATTACCTCAGTCATACGCCTGCCGCCTGAACCTGCTCCCACGCGTGATACGAGGAGCGAACGAGAGGGCCGGACTCCACGTGACGGAAGCCCATTTCCATTCCGACTTCATACAGATAACGAAATTCTTCGGGCGTGTAATATCGATCCAGCGCGATGTGATTGTTTGAAGGTCTCAAGTACTGGCCAAGAGTGAGAATGTCGACGTCGACTTCGCGCAGGTCACGCATTACTGCGATGACTTCCTCGATTGTCTCACCCATTCCAACTATGATGCCCGTCTTGGTCGGAATCTCCGGCGCAACGCGTTTGGCGAAGCGGAAAATCTCCATTACGCGCGGATACCGACCGCCCGGACGGGCTTTCTTGTAAAGTCTCGGCACCGTTTCCGTGTTGTGATTGTAAATCTCCGGCTCCGCCTCGAGAACAGCTCTGATGCTGTCTTCGTTTCCCTGGAAATCGGGGACGAGCACCTCAACGGAACACCCCGGAACTCGCGCGTGAATCTGTCTGATCGTCTCGGCAAAGATGTATGCGCCGAAATCAGGCAGATCGTCGCGATCCACCGACGTAATCACCGCATGCTGCAGCCGCATCTCGGCAATTGCCTGCGCAACGCGATCCGGCTCCTCGATGTCGTACTTCGGGGGGCGGCCATGCGCGACAGCACAGTATGCGCAGTTCCTCGTGCAGACATCGCCGAGGATCATGAACGTCGCGGTGCCATGCTCCCAGCACTCGCCAACGTTAGGGCAGTGGGCCTCCTCGCACACCGAATGGAGGTCCAGCTCGCGCATCATCTGCTTGAGGCGCAAATAATTGGGTCCGCCAGGCGCTTTCACCTTGAGCCACGAGGGTTTGCGCTCGGGCAGGGGGGCAACGCGATGGCGACCCATGATCTGGTATAGCACTTCGCTCATGTGTCAGGGGGAATCTAGCCTAGAACCGCCCTGGTCGGAATTGAGACAGGTCATGCGCGGGTGATTCTCCAACCGCCAGCGCTGCAACGGTTTCCCCGGTCAAGGGCGCCATGAGAATGCCATTCCGCGAATGTCCAACCGCGTAGATCAAATGATCCGCTTCCGGATCCTTTCCGATGATTGGAAGCATGTCGGGCGTGATCGGCCTCAAGCCCGCCCATTCATCCGTCACCGGGGAAATCGCGAGTGCGGGAGCTATCTCTTCAGCGGCGGATTTGACCTTGGCGAGACCTTCCGGTGTCGTACTCGAGTCGAATCCGACTTCCTCCATCGTACTTCCGGCGACGATGGTCCCGGACGCCCTCGGGACCAGATAACCGCGCGGTCCGTATGTCACGTGCCGAAGTCCGATTGTTTTGTACGACACGAGCTGGCCGCGGCAGGGAGTAACTGCTGAAATCCCCGTCACTCCCTCGATGGATGGACCCCATGCACCTGCGGCGACTACCACCGTTGCTGCATCGAGCGTCTGCCCTGAGGCGAGCGTCACTGTCGCATCCTGACGCGAAACGCTGACTGCAGGCGATGCAAATCGCGAAACAATCGGCGTGTCGTCGATCAGCGCTTCCAGGGCGTCCATCAGGATCACGTTGTCGACAGCACCATCATCCGGATTGAACACTGCGCCAAGTGCGTGACCCAGCGTCGGCTCCATCTCGACCAGCTCGTTTCGCTCGAGCCAGCTGCTGGTCTCCGGCGCAGTCTTTCTGAGTCCTTTCACTCCACGAGAAGTCAAAGCAACCTGAAGAATCCCCAGTCGGTTGAGCGGGACTCGAACGCCGATATCGTCGGCGAGAGACTCGAGGAAGTCGGGATAGAAGTCACGTGCCGCGATCGCAAAATCATGAGCGGGACCGTCAGACTGCTCGACCGACGGCGCCAGCATTCCCGCGGCTGCGCGCGAGGCCTCGCCAGCGCGGTGCTCACCAATCAGGGCGACAATCTGCCCCTTCCTTGCCAAGGCGTTTGCGACGCAGAGTCCAACCACACCTGCGCCTACTACAATTGTGTCTGCCGCTCTTCTCAATCCTGAAACCCCGGTGAACCAGGACTCGTAGTTAGCGCATCAACCGTTCTACTGGAGAATGTGAGCATGCTGCGCACGATAATAATGACTGGCGTAATGGTGATGCTCGGCATCTTTGCGCTTGGATTCGTCTTCAAGATTTTCGGCGGCCTGATCGCGCTCACGTTCCTGCTCTTGGGCTTTGCGGTAAAGGCACTGATCGTCGGTGGAATCGCTTACCTCGCGATCCGGATCGTATCTCCCGATACGGCGGCGCGTCTGAGGGGAAAGTTCTCGGGTAATTCACTCGATAAATACTAAGTGCCTGGGGCTGAATGCCGACCAGGTAATGGTAAAAACCGGCTGAGTTAAAGAGTAAGCAGTTTTCAGTACTGGGTACTCAGTACTGAGTGACTGAAAACTTCTTACTCTTTTAACTCAGCGGGTTTTTACCGATTGCCCCGCTCAGGAAGGGGACCATGATTTCATGGTGCCCTGTTATTTCGTAGCCTTTGCCGCCGGCATTCGTTGGACGGTCAGGTTGGGGGCAATCGTCAGCAGGCGGCGACGCAAACTCCTCCGTCCCAACCTTGTCCGGCCGTCTCTCGACAGGAACTGTCCTCACCCTGGACAGATCCGCTTCTGGAATTAGTCGCGGGTCGTTTGACCCGTCGGAGGGGTGTAGGATTTCAGGTAGAGATTGAGGGATCCGAACGACAGTTTCGATTTGACCTGCAGTAGGATGCGCGAAGAGTCATCAGAGAGCCAGACCTCAGCCTGTCCCTTCTCGGAAAAAATTCCCTTGGTCTTGATGATCGGCTGAACCACAATCGCGTTGTACGTCCCCGCCGGAACAGTCACACGCTCCTTGCGCAGCACTCTAAGCCGCACCGGGTTCCGATCCGGAATGAAATAGCGGTGGAACTCGTATGACTGGCCAACCACCAGCGGAATTGTTCTCACGAAATAAAGAAAGGCGCCTTCGTCGAGCGGCGCCTCGACTGTTTTCTTCGTTGTAGTCTTCTGTCGAGTGCGCTCGATGTAAGTGCCGCGCTCGGGAATTATCTCGTAGCTCTGAGTTCGATCGCGCGTGCCCTCTTCGATCTGCCGGTTGAACAGCAGCGAATTCATCGTGCGAGTGTCGATCCAGCTCTCGTACACATCGTTCACGCGATAGAAGAAAGTGCCGCCCTGCACGTTGAATGCGATGTGCCATGCGTCCCTGCCGCGAACGTTGTCCAGGCCCACAACCGCCAGCGATCCATTGCCGACCCGCACGGCACCGAAGCGCACTTCGAACGTGGACTTCTCACCGGCGCCGAACGGAACGTCGAGCGCATCGTGCGAAAGTGTCGCGCGCGATGTCGGCAGGACGTCGGCAAGCCACGATCGCTCCTGCGCAGCCGCGAAACCCGCTGTGAGCAGTACGAGGGAGAACAGCGCTCCCTTGATCGCAGACAATCTCACGACGTTGCTCGCTGCGGCTGCGGAACTGCGATGCGCTTGCCGCGCACGGTTTTCCCGAATCGATACAGGGTCATCGCATCGGCGAACGGCCGGATGCGTGATGGACGCACTCGCAAATCGTAGCGCGACGCGAGCTCGACACGCTCTATTCTGCGAGCGAGAGGCATTGCCGCGAGCAGAAGCTCGAGATTTCCTGCCCATCCGTCAGTTGTCGCAAGCGGCTTTTCGGGCGACGACTTGATCAGATCGCGAATGAGCGAAATGCGATAAAGCCTGAACGACGAAAACGGATCCGACAGCTCATTAGACGCACCCGAAAAGCGCATGGCCCAGGGGGCCAGCTGTCGCAACCTTCTCACTTCAGCGGGCTCATTTCCGGCAGCGCGTTCGCCAACGACGATATCAGCACCGCCCTCGAACCGCTTGATCAGCTCAGGCAGCAGCTCAGGTTGATCAGTGAAGTCGCCCTGCATCATCACCATTGCATCGCGTCGGGGATACTTCGTACGCCTGGAGGCTTCGCGGGCGAGCGCGTTCAGCGCATGGGCGTGTCCTTTCCGCTTCTCCCCGCGCAGCACCGTGAGCGGCGCGATATCGGCATAAGGCGCCAGGATCTCGGACGTATCGTCAGTGCTCCCGTCATCGTACACGAGAATCTCGTACTCGCGCGAATAGCTCTGGAACACCTTTCGGATGCGCCACAGCAGGACGCCAATTGTCGTCCCTTCATTGAATGACGGAATGCAGATGTAGATCAAATTCGGTTCTCTTGCTGGACCAGTGGCCGGCGGACAGGGCTGATTTGCCTCGCAAGATAGACGACCCTGGAAGACGAACGCTACCCTGAAAGCACCTCGTTATACACCGCCTCGGTTCCTTTGGTCATTTCTGCGGCATCGAAGGTTTTCGCGCGATCGATTGCGCCCTGTCCGAGGCGCTCGCGAAGACTGGCGTCGCCGGCAAGGCGCGTTGCGGCTGCAGCAAATCCCTTTACATCGCCAGCAGGGACCAAAATGCCGCTCACATCGTTCTCAATGACCTCGGGCAGCCCTCCCGTTGCGAATGCGAGAGGAGTAACGCCAAGCGACATCGCATCGATCACCGAAGTGCCAAGACCCTCCGCTTTCGATGGATGCCACAGCATGTCGAGTCCTTTGATCGCCGGGTCTATGTCATCCACAAATCCGGCGGAGTGAACTACTAATCCGCCGGTTTCCTGCATTGTTCCCTGCGAGCCCCCAAGCAGAATCACACGGGTTCGCTTCCTCGAATCGGCTGGCATCGCACTCCCGATCGAAGCAAGCAGATCGATTCCTTTTTCCGCTGTCATCGCTCCAACAACGCCGGCTATCACTGTATCAGAATCCCAGCGCAGCTCGGCTCTCCAGTCGCGGGGCGTTACAGGATCCGGCCTTGTCGCGATTCCCGAATGAACGACTGAGATTCTCGAGCCGTCGATTCCACCCGCCGTCATTGCCTGCTTCACGGCGCGTGAGATCGCAATGAATCGCGATACACGATGACCGTACTTGACGCGCACTGATCGGGGAGCAAATGGAACCCGACGTGTCACAACGAGAGGCATCTCGTTGCGGCCAAGCATAGCGATCATTGCGAGTGCGTGAGATCTAGCGTCGTGCGCGTGAACGAGGTCCACTCCCCACGCTCTCATGCGTGCGCGGATTCTTCGAGCGGCGCGCACGTCCCAGTCGGCCGCCATCGGAATTGCAGCGACGGCCAGGCCAGCGGCTCTCGCTTTTTCAACGAGAGGTGAGCCGGGAGATCCGATTAGAAGCTGTTCGTGTCCCCTTTCTTTCAAGCCGAGCGCGAGGAGAAGAACCTGCCTTTGACCTCCTCGCCAGCTCGCTCCGGAATCGAGATGCAGGATCCTTAGCCGCTTCACCCCTCGGCGAGTTTATCCGCGAATGCTTTGAAGAGGCCGCGATCCCATGGTTCTGGTGAATCGTTCATTTCTTCCGGATGCCACTGCACCGCCATCACCCACCAGTCGTCTGACTCGGACTCCAGCCCTTCAACGATTCCATCGGGTGCGCGTGCCGTCACTTTGAGGCCGCGCGCGACATCGCGAACGCTCTGGTGATGCAGTGAATTCACGCTGATGTGCGTAGCACCGATTGCATCGGCAATCAGCGAGCCCTCATCGATCGCTACATCATGAACTCTCGCTGCCCGATCCTCTCTCGAGTCATGCCCGAGCGCGTCTGGAACTTCGGACGGAATGTCCTGAATCAGCGTGCCGCCAAGGGCGACGTTCAGCAGCTGCGGTCCGCGGCAGATTGCGAGGAGGGGAAGGCGCCGCTCCCGCGCCGCCTTGACCAGGGCGATCTCCGTCCGGTCTCGCTCGAGATTGGAAACCCCGCACTCGGAACTCCGGGGTTGTCCATAAAGCGACGGCTCTACATCTTCGCCGCCTGTAAGGAGAAGACCGTCGACTCGATCAAGTATGAGGTTTACGGAATCTTCGCTCGCGAGTGGTGGTACAACCACTGGTACGATGCCTGCACTTTCGAGGGCGGCGACGTATGCATTGTTGAGCCTTACACGATGCGGCCCATTCTGAAAGTCCGAAGTTGCCGATACTGCGACAACAGCGCCTGAAGCGGGGGAACGAGTTGATCGAGAGCCGGGAACACTCTGAGCAAGTACGGATGACACGTTGAGATCTCTCGGATTTGGATTGACGATCCTGCCCGCGACAATGATTGTCGCGGTGAATGCTCAGGCTCAAAGTCTGAACGGCACGCCTGTGCCGTGCAAGGGCCAGATCATCAGCCGGATAGAAGTCAGCTCGCGTCCGCCATTTGAATCGCGTGGGACGGGTCTTCAGCGCCGCATGGTCAGGCAGCTCACGCGGCTTCACTCCACTACGAATCCCAACGTCATTACACGCTTCCTGGCGCTCAGGCCGGGAATGGCGTGCAGCGAGCTGAGGCGACTCGAGTCGGAAAGAATTCTTCGTGCGCAGCCATATCTTGCAGATGCCACCGTTGCGGTGCTTCCAGATGATGCCGGCGGAGTTTATCTCGCAGTCACAACGACTGACGAAATCTCCATCGTGCTTGGAGGAAATGGATCGGGAGGTACGCCATACCTGAGAGGATTCCGATTCGGCGAAGAGAATCTGATGGGTGAGGCAACTTCGGTCGTCGGTCAATGGCGCTACAGCGAAAACTTCCGTGACAACTTCAACGCTGAAGTCATCGACTACCAGTTTCTCGGACGACCGTATCAGCTGCGCCTCAGCGGAGCGCGCAACGAGCTCGGCGGGAACTGGGCGTTCGAGCTCAGTCATCCATTTCTCACGGATTTGCAGCGCATTTCATGGCGTACGACTGCCGGCTCGCGCGAAGAATATCGGTCCTTTCGAAAAGAACGAGACGAAAATGACCTTACGCGGCCTGCAGTTCTTCTGCAGCGCTCGTACGCTGATGTCGGTGGTGTAGTTCGCGTCGGACCACCGGGAAGACTTGCGCTCATTGGTGCATCGCTCTCTTTCGAAGACGAGATGCCCGAGTCGTTTCCAACCCGAATCGGTATTGGCACAGTTGAACGTGACACGGCTGCAGAGCTGCAGCAGCGCTACTCGCGAAGGCGCGTAACGCGAGTCAACGCGCTCGCAGGATTGCGCCATATCGATTATCTGCGCGTCACGGGCCTCGAGACTCTCGATGGAACGCAGGACGTTCGTCGTGGGTTCGAGCTCGCGACGGTACTCGGGCGCGGAATGGGAATGTGGGGCGGTAACAATCAGGATCTTTTCGCGTCGGCAAATCTTTACGCCGGAGGCGGCAGCCCAAGATTATTCAAAGTTCTCGAGGGTACCATCGAAGGACGCCATGACGATGGCGCAGCGGGCTGGGACGGCGTGCTCGGCGCAGGAAGACTGGCGAGTTATTTCAAGGCGACGCCACGCCACACGTTGTTCGGTGCTGCAGAATTCAGCGGAGGATGGGAGCAGAGAATTCCATTTCAGGTGACGTTCTCTGACAAGGATGGAGGCCCGCGCGGTTATCGGGATTCGTGGCTTGGGGGCGGTGAGAGAGTTGTAGTTCGACTCGAGGACCGAATTTATCTCGGACATCTCAAGCAGTTTGCCACAGTCGGCGTCGCGCCTTTCATGGACGTCGGAAAACTCTGGGCGGGCGACGTTCCGTTCGGTGTAAACAGCACCCTCAATCCGTCGATCGGAATTTCTCTGCTCGCATCAGTCCCGCCGCGTTCTCAGAGAATGTGGCGCCTGGACGTGATGTACCCACTCAATCGTGACACCGGAGCGAAGCTGAAAGTCCGGCTCTTCAGCCGCGAGTTCTCATCGATATTCTGGAAAGAGCCGGGAGACGTAAATCGGAATCGCGAGAGATCGATTCCGACTTCCGTCTTCAATTGGCCCTAGTGGACTCTTGCTGCTCCGCCGCCTGACGCCATCATCTTCCGAATCGGAATGATCAGCAGTGCGATCACCGCGGCAGCAACCATCAGCGAAAGCGTCGTCGTAGTGAACAGCTGCGGCATTTGATCCAGCTTTTCAGGATCGACATGTCCGCCAACTCGTCCGCCAATCAGGTTGCCAAGTGCTGATGCGAGGAACCAGATGCCCATCATCTGACTGACGTAGCGTCGCGGAGCGAGCTTGGTCATCGACGAAAGACCGACCGGACTCAGGCATAGCTCACCAATCGACTGGAAGAAGTAACTGCCTACGAGCCACCATGGCGATACGAGTGCCTTGCCGCCGCTGGCGACAACCGCGTTCGCGGCGAAGATCATGATCACGAAGCCAATGCCGGCGAGGAAGAGACCGAGCGCAAACTTCGAAGGGCTCGAGAGATCGACCCCGCGCTTTGCCATCCCTACCCACAAGGACGCGAACAGCGGCGCAAAGATGATGATCATCAGCGGATTCACTGACTGGAACCACGTTGCCGGAATCGTGAAGCCCCCAAGCTGCCTGTCGGTGAAGTCACGCGCAAAGAGATTCAGTGATGTGGGTGCCTGCTCGAAAGCTGACCAGAAGATTGCAGCGAACGCGAAGAGCACAATGATCACTGCAACGCGCTTTTTTTCCGTGCCGCTCAGATTGCCGAATGCGTAGACGACCAGGAAGAACACAACCGCCATGCCCACCAGGACATAGGTCATGTACTTCGCAATGGCCGGTGGACTGAATGTGAGCGTCCCCGTTGCGCCAAGTACGAATAGCAGCGCGACAATGCCGAGAAGCGTGAAGATCGCCGTCTTTACATTCCTTTCCTGGCGAGCCTGAGCTGCAGGATCGGCGAGTCTCGTCGGCATCGTTCCAATAGGGCCGAGAGTTTTCTTTGCACGCAGTCCATACATCGTCAGGCCGAGCAGCATTGCAACGCCTGCCGCACCCATTCCGACATGCCAGTCGACCTGCTCGCCGAGATATCCCGTCACCATCTGTCCAATGAGTGAGCCGACGTTGATTCCCATGTAGAATATCGAGAATCCTGCATCGCGGCGCGCACCGCCTTCCGGATACAGATCGCCGACGATCGCGGAAATGTTCGGCTTGAGAAGACCGGTTCCAAGAACGATGAGAATGAGTCCAAGGAAGAAAGGAATCTTCCCTCCGCCGGAACCCGCGAGGCCTGACAACCCAATCGAGATATGTCCCGCCGAGATCAGGCAGGCACCGATGAAAATCGCGCGTCGCAATCCAAGGAGACGGTCTGCAACCCAGCCACCGGGAAGCGACATGAGATACACAAAGGCAGCGTAGATACCGACGATTGCCGATGCGGTTGTGCGATCGAATCCGTAACCGCCATTCACGATTGTCGCGGACATGAACAGCACGAGCAGCGGCCGCAGTCCGTAGTAGGAGAATCGCTCCCACATCTCCGTGAAAAAGAGCGTCGCCAGTCCGCTCGGATGTCCAAAGAACCCGCGGTTCTTTGTCCATTGTTCCAGCCCTGTGGGGGCGTCTGTCGACACTACTGTGGCTTCGGGCTGATCGAACACCGACTTGTCCGTTGTCATAGTCATTGGGCGCCTTCAGGGGTGTTGGTTATTTGCCTTTCAGTCTGCTGTACCACGGGAAAGTATTTCTCGGGCGGATTAGTGCCACCCGCAGCCTGCTGTTCTTGCCACGTTATGACAGTAGGAGGCTGCTTGATACACGCAGCAAGGTGCTGAGGTGCCTTCTCCTCGAGAGGCGGATTGATTTTCGCGCACGCTGCATCCTTCGCGGGATGATGACATCGCGGATGAAACACACATCCCGACGGAGGATTCGCTGGTGAAGGAACATCGCCTTCCAGAAGTATCCGCTGCTTGTCGATCGTTGGATCTGCAACCGGCACTGCCGACAGGAGAGCCTGTGTATACGGCATTGTAGGCTCACGATAAAGGTCTGAACCTTTCGCAAGCTCCACGATTTTTCCGAGATACATCACTGCGACTCTGTCCGACATGTGCTTCACGACTGACAGATCGTGTGCAATGAACAGGTAAGTCAGACCACGTTCTTTCTGCAGATCGCGCAGCAGGTTGATAACCTGCGCCTGCACTGACACGTCGAGAGCAGAGACGGGTTCGTCGCAGACAATGAATCGCGGCTCGACTGCTAGCGCACGTGCAATTCCAATTCTTTGTCTTTGTCCGCCGGAGAATTCGTGAGGATATCGATTCGCATACTCCTTTCTCAGGCCGACTTCCTCGAGAAGGCGGTCGACTCTCTTGTCTGCCTCACCGCCTTCGGCAAGCCGGTGAATCGTTATGCCCTCACGAATCGCGGCGCCCACAGTCATCCGTGGATTGAGCGACGAGACTGGATCCTGGAAGATGATCTGCATCTCGCGACGAACTGCGCGCAGCTCGCCGGGATTCAGGGCGAGGACATCGCGACCGGCAAACTTCACTTCGCCGGATGTTGGCTCGATAAGCCGGAGAATTGCGCGACCCGTAGTTGTCTTGCCGCACCCTGATTCACCAACGAGGGAAAGCGTTTCGCCCGGCATGATGTCGAACGATACGTCGTGCACAGCGCGCACTTCGCCCACCTTGCGCGCAAATACACCCTGGGTGATCGGAAAAACTTTCCGGAGATTTCTTACCTGGAGGAGCGGCTCAGTCACAGTGTAGCTCCCACCTGCTCGACAATTGGAAGATGCGGATGCGCTCTTCGCTCCGGCTCGATCGCGAGATGACAGCGCGAAGTGTGGCCTTCAGCGATTTGATACAGAGGTGGATGCTCGCGCTCGCATAATTCCCACGAGTACGGGCATCTATCGCGGAATCTGCAGCCCGATGGCCACGCCGTTGGAGGAGGAACCGTTCCCGGAATGACGTTGAGTCTCTCGCGCGACTCGGTGATCTGAGGCATCGCGTTCATCAATCCTTCTGTATAGGGGTGATGCGCCGACGCGAACAGAGTTTCGACTGAAGCCTCTTCGACAATCTCACCCCCATACATCACGAGCACTCGTGTCGCAGTCTCGGCAATAACGCCAAGATCATGCGTGATCATCAGGATGGAAGTTCCCAATCGCTTTTGCAGATCGACCAGAAGCTCCAGAATCTGCGCCTGAATCGTGACGTCAAGCGCAGTCGTTGGCTCATCTGCAATCACCAGCGCGGGATTCATTATCAGCGCCATCGCTATCAGCACGCGCTGTCGCATTCCGCCCGACAATTGATGCGGATATTGCTTTGCTCTTTCCTCAGGTGATGGAATGCCCGTGAGCGTCAGCATTTCGACGGCGCGGTTCCATGCATCCTTGCGGGATCCGTTTCCATGAACGCGCACGACTTCCGCTACCTGATCGCCCACGGTGAAAACAGGATTCAAGGCGGACATCGGCTCCTGGAAAATCATCGAGATGCGATTGCCTCTTACCTGGCGCATGCCGGCGTCATCGAGCGTGACGAGATCTTTTCCTTCGAAAAGAATCCGGCTTCCATCTTCGATTCTTCCCGGCGGTTGTATCAGACGCAGTATCGAGAGCGCTGTTACTGATTTCCCGCAACCGGATTCGCCGACGATTCCAAGTGTCTCGCTGGGATTGACGACGAATGAAACCCCATCGACCGAGCGCGCAACCGCTGTCGGAGTGTGGAAATACGTGCGGAGATTTTCGACTGAGAGAAGCGGGTCTGTCATCGCCGGTTCAATTGTCTTGGACTGAGTGCTCTCAAAAGGCCATCACCTAGAACGTTGAACGCCAGAACTATCAGAACGAGTGCCAGCGCCGGGAATAACCAGATCCACCAATTCGTTGTTATTTGCTCGGAGCCTTCCTGAATCATGCTTCCCCAGCTTGGTGTCGGGATACTGAGGCCGATACCAAGCCACGACAGACCCGATTCCAGCATTATGATTTGACCCAGTCCGAGTGTTGCTGCCACGACCACCGGCGTAATGACGCCGGGAAGAATATGCCGGACCAGAATTCGTGTTTGCGTTGCGCCGAGCGCGCGCGCAGATGTCACGAAATCCTGTGACTTCAACGCAAGAACCTGACCCCTGACGAGTCGCGCCAATCCATACCAGCCTGTGCTCCCTAGAATGACAATGAATCCTTTGAGCTCGATGTTCTCCCAGGTGGCGAATATGACGATCAGGACGAGAAGTCGAGGAATCGCAAGTAATGTGTCGAGAACACGCTCGAGAACGCTTGCTGTCAGTCCACTTGAATACCCCGCGATTGCTCCGTAGGCGGTTCCTACTGTGATGCTGACAAGGGTAGCGAACACAGCGAGCGACAGTGACAGTCTTCCGCCGTAAAGCAGTCGGCTCAGAATATCACGGCTCATGCTGTCGGTTCCCATCAGGTGAAAGAGTGACGGAGCCGCATACTTCAGATTGACAATGTCTGGCGTGTATCGCGGGTCGTATGGTGCGATTAATGGCGCCATCAGGCACGGAATCGCAATCGCGGCGATAACGATCGCGGCGAGAACCATTGAACGGTCACGCCGAAACCAGCTCATGCCAATACGAGCGGCACTGCTCAAGTACAGGGTATCAACTATCACTGCGGAGTCTTGGATCGAGCCATCGATATAAAACGTCCGCGGCGATGCTGCCCATGACAACGAAGGCACTTGCGAAGATGACAGCTGTTGTGAGCAAAGGGTAATCACGGCCACTGATTGCCTTGACTATCAGACTTCCCATACCGGGCCACGAGAAAATCGTTTCGACGAAGACGGCGCCAGTGAAAAGAGCAGGGAATGCGACACCGAGCAGCGTCACAACGGGAAGGAGTGAGTTACGCAACGCATGACGTGTCACCAGCCGGGATTCACTCACGCCCTTTGCTCGCGCCGTAACAATAAACTCCGAAGGCAAAGTGTCGAGAAGCGCGGCTCGCTGATGTCGCGCAATCAGCGGGAAGTACAGCAAAGCGAGCGTCAGCGCGGGCACGAACAGATGCTCGAGTCGATCGACGATCTGTGCAGCCGGATCCATATAATCGTAATACCTGACATCGATCGATCCACCGGGCGGAAACCCGAACCAGAACACAAATGCCAGCAGCATCAATCGCGCGAACAAAAAGTCTGGTACCGAGAAGAACGCGAGGGAGATTCCGCCGAGGATTTTGTCCGCTCGTTTTCCCACGCTGCGAGCCTGCACAACTGCTACGGTCATTCCCAGTAGAAATCCACCCGTCAGTCCGAACGTCATGAGAACGAGCGTGTAAGGAAATGCGTCGGCTAGCGCATTCTTTACCGGTCGCTGAAACGCTGTTGAGAATCCCAGGTCTCCGTGAGAGACACTCGAGACGAATCGAAAAAACTGCTCGACGAGGGGTAGGTCGAGTCCGTAGACGTGGCGCCAGTTGTCGCGAACTGCTTCCGTAACGTAAGGATTCTCCATCGCACTGCTAAATGGATCGCCGGGTGCGGCATGCAGCAAAGCAAAGACAATCGTCGCAACAAGAATGACGACTACGATTCCCTGGATTAAGCGGCGAACAATGAATGCCGCCACGAATTACTGCGCTGAAGTTGAGCGGTCGCGCGCAATTCGCCGCGCGGCAGGGATCGACCACTCTGGAATGTGTGCCCACCACGCATCGGGCCGCATGCCAACTGTGCGGATCCTCTTCTCGACTGCCATCACGCGCTTTGGCTCCGCCATCCACACAGCGGGCGCATCATCGATGATGATCTGATACGCGCTCGTGAAATGCCTTCGGCGCTCATCGAGAGTGCTAGCCGAGAGCGCGCTGTCGACCTGCGCATCGAATGCCGCGTTTCGATACGATCCGTAATTGGTGCCGCCCTTCGCCGCGCCTGATGATCCCCAGGTCTGCCGAATCCCACCGGGACTGGGTTCTACGTGCCATCCGCCGAAAACCGCATCAAAGCGGCGTGTATTCTCTTTGTTTATGAAGGCTGCAAAGTCCAGTGGCTCGATGTTCACCTTCATTCCCGCAAGTCGCAGCTGCTCCTGTATGACCCCCGCCATTGTGTTCCGCGCTTTGCTCGGTCCCGGAACAGTAATTGTGAATTCGAGAGGGATCCCGTTGCGCTCACGAACTCCATCTCCGTTCGAATCTTTCCAGCCGAGGGAATCGAGCAACTGTGTCGCCTTCACGCGATCAAATGGAATCTGCGCCAGCGCGGTATCGGTCGTCGGATATGCGCGGACAGTTGGGCCAATCGCAACGTTTGCGAGTGAGTCGTAGGCGTTGCGCACAATACTCGAGCGATCGAGAGCCATCGTTATTGCGCGCCTCAGGCCACGGTCGCCAAACAATCGGTGGGGGCGCGACGGATTTTGTGGATCGTTCAGATTGAACTGAACGAAGTTGTAATCGAGCCCCGGCGTGAGCGTAATGCGAAGCGAGCTGTCACCGGCAATCTCAGCAAAGCTCGGCGCTGGTATCTGCTCCAGCATGTCCGCCTCGCCTGCTTTCAGTCGCGTGATCGCGGCACTCATGTCGGATGCAATTGCCAGAATGACACGGTCCAGGCTCGGGCGTCCGCGATAATTCGCCGTGTCCGCAACCAGGTCGATCGACTGCGCGGCATTCCATTTGGAGAACCTGTATCTGCCTGTCCCGATGGGAGCGCGCGCTGCACTCGATTCGCCGATCCTCGGACCCTGAGCGCTGTGAAGAAGATGCTCGGGCAGAATGAGCATGGTATTCACCGCATCATAGAACTGCATTGGCGACCGCGCCTTGAACCAGACAGTTGCCGTGAGACTGTCAGTTGCGGTTACGGAGTCGACATCCTCGAGCGCAGTTGCGAATGGCGATCCGATTGTCTTGTCCGAATAAACACGCCACGTGAATGCGACATCGCCCGCGCGTACCGGTGCTCCGTCGTGCCACTTCGCCGCGGGATCAAGATGGAACGCAATAGAAAGTGAGTCTGGAGCCCAATCCCATGTCTTTGCCAGTCGCGGCTGGAAACCCTGATCTCCCACCGTGCTGAGCGAATCGCCAATCTCGGCGAGACGATCATAGACGAGATCGCCGACAACCTGCGCGGTTGTCGTGGATGCAAGGGGAGGGAAGAGAGTTTCGGGATCTCCGCCGACTGCAATCACCAGCGTGCCGCCGTTCTCGCCCTGTGGCGCCGGCTTGTTCTCGCCCGAGCATGCCACTACGACGGCAAGCGCAAAGAGTTTTGTGAGACGATGAGACGATGAGAAAAGCTTTTTTGTTTTTGTGTCTTTTAACAAAAAGTATCCCGAAGCTCTCATTGTCTCATTGTCTCACAAAACCGTAAAGCCTGCACCCGCGCAGGAGCCGCAACGGAAGACAAAGTTGTGGACTCATTTCCTCCACGTCCACAGTTCATTTCGGTAGCTGTCGAGATAGCGATCGGTGAATTCACGCGTCTCCGATTCATTCAGAACAGAAGCTCCCGAATCTTCGAGATGACGAACAGCATCGAAAAGCTGAGCAGCAACTTCATCAGCCGAAGGCTCACGCCCGAGAGCTTGAGCGAGAGTAGCAGCTTCGGGAGGTTCGAGCTCAGGTGAACGAGACACAAGAAGCGAGGCAATAACCGGCTGATCGTCAGCAATCAGAATCGATCCGTGCTGCAGCATCGCACCATTCTCTCGATACTGCGCGCTTCCAACGAGCTTTGCGCCATCAACAACGAGCTCGCCTTCGGCTGGCTGTGCGAAGCACGGAAGCTCGCTGGGCCGCGGAGTCGACATCCCTCCTCGCGATTCCGTTGCGAGAACCCCAAGACGTGAAAGACCGTCGAGCAGAACACGATTGATTCTCTCGTACGAGGCTCTCAGTGAATCGCCATCGGAGACCGGCGCTGTCACACTGTAAGTGACTTCGCGCCAGTGGAGCAGCGCGCGGCCGCCTGTTGGGCGGCGCACCACATCGATCCCCCGCTCAGCAATCTGAGCGAGATCATAGCGACCAAGAGCTGTCTGATTCCTCCCCAGCGAAAGAGTCGGCTTCGACCACGAGTAGATCGAAAACACCACCTCGCCGGAGCTCCTCGCGCGATCCATTAGCCCCGCGTCGCGCGCCATGTTCTCTGCTCCGGAGCGCGGCCCAACATGCATCAGCCGCCACGTGGGCCAAGTGCGCGAGACAGTCATGACGGGTTAAATTGAAAGCTTCCAGAAGTCCTGAAAATTGAGATCACTGATGGCTACAACAATAAAGCAGGTTGAGAGCGCGCTGCTGCCAGCGGAATCATTCGTGCCGCGTCACATCGGGCCGGGCGCCGCTGACATAGAAAAAATGGTCGAGTCGATTGGGTTCAGGTCCCTGGACGAGCTAATCGACGCGACAGTCCCGGCGAAAATCAGGCTTCGCGGCGCGCTCGATCTGCCGCATGGAAAAGCCGAGCACGAGGTTCTCGCAGAGTTCCGCGCGATGGCCGCGAAGAACAAGGTGTTCCGCTCATTCATTGGAATGGGTTACGCCGACACGGTGACGCCGCCCGTCATCCAGCGAAACATCGTCGAGAATCCCGCCTGGTACACAGCGTACACACCGTATCAGGCGGAGATAGCGCAAGGCAGACTCGAAGCGCTTCTCAACTTCCAGACGGTCGTAATGGACCTGACGGCGATGCAGATCGCGAACGCTTCACTGCTCGACGAGGGCACTGCTGCAGCCGAAGCCATGACGATGTCCTACGGACTGCGCGGCAAGGAAGGCAAGGAAGTTTTCTTTGTCGCCGACAGCTGTCACCCGCAGACCATCGACGTTGTGAAGACGCGTGCTGAAGTTCGCGGAATCGAAGTGAAAGTAGGCAATCCGTTCGCCGATGAAATCGGCGCCGATGTGTTTGGAATTCTCCTGCAGTATCCGGCGACCGACGGAGCTGTCAGCGACTATCGCGAAGTCGTAGAGAAAGCGCACGCATCGAGTGCGCTGGTCACTGTTGCTGTCGATCTTCTCGCGCTCACGCTGCTGGTGCCACCCGGAGAATGGGGAGCCGACATTGTCGTCGGGAATTCGCAGCGCTTCGGAGTTCCCCTCGGCTACGGCGGACCGCACGCGGCGTTCTTTGCCACGCGCGATGAATTCAAGCGCAACATTCCGGGACGCATCATCGGCATTTCACGCGACGCCGACGGAAAGCCCGCATTGCGAATGGCTCTTCAAACGCGCGAGCAGCACATCCGACGCGAGAAAGCAACCAGCAACGTGTGCACAGCGCAGGTGCTGCTTGCCGTTGTCGCAAGCATGTACGCCGTCTATCACGGTCCCGAGGGACTCAAGCGCATCGCGAACCGCGTGCACCAGTACACAACGGTTCTCGCTGAAGGGTTGAGGAAGCTTGGATTCGAAATCGCGCACGATGACTACTTCGATACAATCCGCGTCGAGCTGGGCGAGAAGAAGGCTTCAGAATTTGTCGCCCGTGCGGCCGATCGCAGAATCAACATTCGCCCCATAACGAACAACGCGGTCTGCATCGCGCTCGATGAGACAGTCACCGAGAAAGATCTTTCTGATCTGTTCCAGGTGTTCGGTGCGGGAAGCAATCTCACTCCTGCTTCAGTCGTTACCACCGCAGATCCGAGATACGACGAAAGATTCAAGCGCACGAGCACGTTCATGCTTCACGATGTGTTCAACACGCATCGCTCCGAGACCGAGCTTCTGCGGTACATGAACAAGCTCGCATCAAAGGACCTCTCGCTCGTTCACTCGATGATTCCCCTCGGCTCATGCACAATGAAGCTGAATGCGACCGCCGAGATGATGCCAATCACCTGGCCGGGCTACTCGAAGATTCATCCTTTTGCGCCGCTCGATCAGACAGAAGGCTATCAGCAGATGTTCGACGAGCTCGAATCGTCGCTTGCGACGATCACGGGCTTTGCTGCGGTTTCATTGCAGCCGAATGCGGGATCGCAGGGTGAGTACGCGGGACTTCTCGCGATTCACGCTTATCACGCATCGCGCAACGAAAATCATCGTGACGTCTGCCTCACGCCGCAGTCAGCGCACGGAACAAATCCGGCGAGCGCTGTCATGGCGGGCATGAAAGTCGTGGTCGTGAAGACAGATACAAAGGGCAACATCGACATCGACGATCTTCGCGCAAAAGCTGAAGAGCACAAGAACGATCTCGCTGCATTGATGGTGACGTATCCGTCAACGCACGGCGTGTTCGAGGAAGGGATTGTCGACATCTGCCGCATTGTTCACGAGCATGGCGGACAGGTCTACATGGATGGCGCCAACATGAATGCGATGGTCGGGCTTTGCCGTCCGGCCGATATCGGTGCCGACGTGTGCCATCTCAACCTGCACAAGACTTTCTGCATTCCCCATGGCGGTGGGGGACCAGGCATGGGCCCGATTGGTGTCGCGTCGCACCTCGTGCCGTTCCTGCCGGGTCACGCAGTTATCTCGCAGAAAGGACGCGATGTAGTTGGCGCAGTGTCAGCGGCGCCCTGGGGCAGCTCGAGCATTCTTCCGATATCTGATTCCTACATCAGGCTCATGGGTGGGGACGGACTCACACAGGCAACGAAGGTTGCGATTCTGAATGCGAATTACATCGCGAAGCGTCTCGATCCGCATTTCCCCGTTCTGTACAAAGGCGCGCACGGAACCGTTGCGCACGAGTGCATCGTCGACACGCGCGTCGTAAAGGGGCCGAGCGGCGTTGAAGTGGAAGACATTGCGAAGCGTCTCATGGACTATGGCTTCCACGCTCCGACGGTATCGTTCCCGGTTGCCGGAACTCTGATGATCGAGCCCACTGAGAGCGAATCACTCGCCGAGCTGGACCGCTTCTGTGATGCGATGATTGCGATCCGCGAAGAGATCCGCGAAATCGAGGAAGGGAAGGCCGACAAGAAGGACAATCTCCTCAAGAATTCGCCTCATACGCTCATGCGCATTACGGCGGACTCGTGGTCACATTCATATTCCAGGGAGCGTGCGGCGTTTCCCGCGCCCTGGACTCGCGACTTCAAATTCTGGCCTGCAGTTGGCCGAGTCGAGAGTGCCTATGGCGACAGGAATCTCGTTTGTTCGTGTCCGCCGACCGATGCCTATGCGGATGCGCCGATATTGAATGTTGCGGCTGAGTAAGTAAACGCTAATTTTGCTGCCGTCAGAATTCGCTTAGCTCTCTCTCCCGTTCCCTGGAGCCGGTATGAACAAGGCGGAATTGCTGGAAGCCCTGCAGCGTCAGACCAAGCTGCGCCCTACACACGTAAAAAGGGTTGTGGATGCGATCTTCGATCCCGAGGATGGGGTGATCTCGAAGCAGATCAAGCGCGGCGGCAAGGTAACGATCGCTGGCTTCGGGACGTTCGATCGCCGCAATCACAAGGCGCGTGATGTGAACAGCGTCTTCACTGGAAAGACAGTGAAGGTCAAAGCGAGAAAGATTCCAGGATTCCGGGCGGGTGTCTCGTTTAAGGAAGCAATGAGATAAGAACTGGAATGCTGAATGCTGACTGTCAGCATTCAGCATTCAGTATTCTTACTCAGCCGAGGTGCTTTGCGTACCCGGCTGCATCCATGAGCGCATCGACCGAGGCGGGATCCGCAGGTCTAATGCGAATCATCCAGCCTGAGCCGTAGGGGTCGCTGTTAACCAGCGCAGGCTCGCCGTCGAGTCGTCCGTTGATCTCGATAACTTCGCCGGCAATCGGTGAAAACAGCTCGGACACTGCTTTCACGGCTTCGATAGTACCGAACACATCGTGCTTCCCGAGCTTCGTTCCGACTGAAGGAAGCTCGACGTACACTACGTCTCCAAGCTCACCTTGAGCGTAGTCCGTGATTCCGACCTCGACGTTTCCGTCGGCTGTCTTTCGCACGTACTCGTGTTCTTCTGTATACCGCAGATCATCCGGAATATTCGCCACGCCACACCTCGAAAGATTGTTACCTGCAGGCCGACCGGAGGAAAATAATCAGCCAGCCTGTGCTGTGACGCTGTCGTTGGCAATCGCCTGCCACACGCGGTCCACTTCATTCTCCAGATCCTCGCGCGATCCCGCGTTCTCGATAACGAAATCAGCGCGGGCGCGCTTCAGGTCAGCCGGCATCTGAGCGGCGATCATCTTCATTCCTTCAGCTTCATCAATTCCGCGATCGCGAACGATGCGCTCGAGTCTGATCGAGCGCGGCGCGTCGACGAGGATGATCGTGTCGAACTCATCCGCGATATGTCTCTCGAAGAGAAGTGGAATCACGCATACGACAACGCTGTCACCGCGTGCGCGCGCGGCAGCAACCGCTTTCCGTCGCAGACGCTGTACTTCTGGATGAACGATGTCGTTCAGCGCGTCGAGATCCGACTGGTCAGCGAAGACTTTGTGGCGCAGGGCGGCGCGGTCGAGATTGCCTTCATCGTCGAGAATACCGTTGCCCCATTTGTACTTGATTGCCTCGAGTGCGGGACTTCCCTTGAGGACCGCTTCCCGTGCGAGGACGTCAGCGTCGATAATGGTCGCGCCGCGATCTTCCATGAGATCAGCGACGGCCGACTTGCCGCTGGCGATGTTTCCCGTAAGGCCGATCAGTCGCATGTGAGTAGGGTGAATGGCAGCACTAAGGTAAAGTGAAATTATGTCTCCGCCTACAGCAGAGTGGCCTGACTGGCGTCTTTTCGGGGGGCGGCGAAGCACATCCGGCAGCGTGCCTCGTACGATTCTGTGCTTCCCACCATGATAGTAGGGGAATCGTAAGGCGCAGGCTTGCCGCTGATCAGGCGCTGGTTCCGGCTCGCCGGCCCCCCGCAAAGCACACAAATCGCGTGCAGCTTGTCGACCACCTCGGCGATTGCCATCAACGAGGGCATCGACCCGAAAGGCTCGCCTCTAAAATCGGTATCCGTCCCGGCGATTATGACCCGCCGGCCACGGCCCGCTAAGGAAGTCACCAGAGGAACTATCCCGTCATCGAGGAACTGCGCCTCATCGATCGCAATCACATTTGCCATTGGATCGATTTTCACGGCGATCTGCGATGCATTGTCAGCGGGAATGGCCTCCACGGTTCGCCCGTCGTGACTGGATACGCTGTAAATCCCGGAGTAGCGCGCATCGAGATGCGACTTGAAAACCTGAACACGCTTGCGCGCGATGATTGCGCGGCGCACCCGGCGAATGAGCTCTTCGCTCTTTCCGCTGAACATCACGCCTGCAATTACCTCGATCCATCCTCCAGTCTGATGGAACGACTGGCTCATGGCCTGTCACGCCTCGGCGGCCTTCCTTCTCTTCCACGTGGCGGTCCTTCTCTACCGCGGGGTGGGCCTTCCCGCCCGCGCGGTGGCCCCTTTCGCGAATCGCGCCCGCCGTCTCGCTCTCCACGTTCGCCTCGACGTGTGTCAGGTCCGCGTGAGAAGCCACGCGGTCCGTCACGGGGCGGTCCAAAGCTGCGCGGGGCAGGGCGCGATTCCTCCTGAGCCTTGCGAAGTGATCGCTCCCTCTCGAGAAGCCTCAATGCGGCCGCGGCAATCTCGATTCCGTCGTGCCGCTCGAGCATCGGCTCGAGTGACAGAAGCTCCCTGGAAGCGAGTCCGCTGTCGATGACATTCTGAAGCTCGCGCCGGGTTGCAGCCTCTCGCTCCCGGGCAACGTTGCCGGCGGCGGAAAGGGTGAACGGCCGCACCTCGCTTCCTGCAATTCTCTTGAGTGTCGTCAGCTCATGCGGGTCCGCCAGCGACACCAGCGTTACGGGAGACGCAGCCGCAGCTGCAGCAAGAACGCTCCGCGACGTCGGCGCATCAAAAAAGATCACGGCGTAAGTCGACGGCTCTATCTCGCCTCTGGTTACTCGAACCGCAGTGGATCCCTCGTGATATCCGAGCATTCTGAGAAGTCCCTGAACCTCTCGCTCGGATTCATCGTCCGAGACAATGATGGCGGCCGATGGAGGATCCAGATCGTCGAGCAGCCTTCGCAAGGTGCTTGAACGCGAGCCACGCGATACAACGACATACTGAATCGCAATCGGCTCGGCATTTTCGTCGATGTCGGAAGCTGTCTCACGATGAGCGCGTCGCAGGTAACGCTCGGCGAACGCGTTGACTCTGCCTTCGTTGCGACTGGTGACCACAATTCGAGCGGCATCCTTGGGGATTTCGGCCATCACTGCTTCCAGCGCTGCTACGTCTTCTTCACCGGCAGACAGAATTTCATCGGCCCACGCAAGGACGACCGACTTGATGGATTCGAGCTTGAGCTGACTGCCTTTGAGAAGGTCGCGAATGTCGCGGGGGGAGCCCGCAGCAGTCAGGACAGGTCTTTCAGCCAGGAGTCTGCGTGCCCGGCGTGCGGAGGTTATTGGAACCAGCTCTATTCCAGCTGGTCCCGTCAGGCGCAAAACCGCTTCGGCCAGCGCCACAGCGGTTTCCGCGTCTGAGGTGATGACAAGAACCTGAGTCGTCCCCGCAGCAGGGTCGACGCGCTCCAGCGGGCCGGTGAGGAAATTCGGCACCGAAGCCATCGACCGCGGCAGGGTATGCACAACATTCTGGCTGCGACCCGAGCCGCGTTCGTCTCTCTCTTCGGTGTCCACCTTTCTGGCTCCTGAATGCGACATTGGCGCAGCTTCCGCCGCGCCGATACTGTTATTATCCGTGTGGCGTTTGCACTTCGCCGTTGAACGAAACATAGCAGAATCATGGCGGCATCGCGCCCGACGACTCTCTCTCCAACTCAACCAGAAAACCGGTACCAGGCACCGGTGTTCTGGTGTCACTTGGTACCTCGATGATTACAGCGATCGTCCTCATCAAAGCCGAGCCACGGCTTATTCCGCAATGCGCGACCCGTCTTGCTGGTATCGAGGGAGTGTCGCAGGTCTTCTCGGTTTCCGGAGAATGGGACCTCGTCGCGATGATCGAGGTGACCGACTACGAGGGAGTCGCGACCGTAGTGACCGAGCACATCCTGACCGTTCCGGGACTAAAGAGCACGCAGACTCTCACTGCCTTCAGGGCTTACTCCAAGAAAGATCTGGAGCAGGCGTGGGACATCGGGCTGGAGTGAATTCCCGACGCAACGACGAGGGTACACGCGACTGGCCGGCCTCGCCGCATGAAGCCACGAAGTTCATTCTCGACCAGCTGCCGGGATGCGAGCCGGTCGAGGGCGCACCGCCTCAGGGCGAGCGCTACGCGCACGGTGAAGACGTTCCCGTTCTCCTGCCCCCTGAGCTGCTCGAAGGAAGTGACTTTCGCGCAATCGCCGTAGCGGATCCAAGAACACTTCGGGGCGAGAGTGATTTCGCTGCGTTCCTCGACGGTACGCAGGACGTTCGCGTCGTCAATCACGTTCACGGAATTCCGATCGTCTGGGCGACGTTGTCATCGGCCATACGCGCACGTGTAAACCGGCGGCTTGTCTCGTGGAGCGGTCATCCTCCGATTGTCAGAAAGCGATACTACCTTCCGTTTCGTTACGTCGACGACATTCGCGCTGATCTCAAATCTGATTCCCGCGTTGTCGATACGGCAAAGTCCGATTCCGCCGACAAGGTTCCGTCGCGTCATCCGGCGGCTTTGATGGAAGCCGCATTCAAGAGAGTCCAGATAGATCGTGAGACAATGGAGCTTTCGCTCGCTGAAGAATGGTGCGCGCGCGAAAAGCGACCTCTCTACATCGATGGAAGCATCGCTGGAAGCGAGAAAGTTTCGACGTGTCGCTTTGCAATCGGTGTGGTAAAGACACATCGCCGGCTTTACGCCGAAGGAAATGCGTTTCGAACGCTTATCGGTCTGCGCGCGGGTGAGCGCTCCTCCATTTTTCGAGTGAGCAACCCGCCGCGATTCCCGGTTGCAAGCTGGTATGTGAGACTGAGGCCGGCCGCTGGACGCGATGCTTTGTTCGGGCTCGTGCGGGCAGAAGCGTCGATCTCTGACGATATCGTCGAGCGAGCGACCGAAATATCAAAATGGATTATTGCTGAAGGAGCACCGCTCGCGCTTCCGGATGGCAGATGGGACAAGATGGCATACGGCATTCGTGACACTGAAGAATTCCTGAGAGCGATTTCATGAGCGATCCGCTTGGAAGAGTCGTAGCAACCGAGCGGAAGCCAAATACTCCGCACGAATTCCATTTCTGGACATCGCTAGACAGTCCTGTTGGAATCGGCACGATAGTTCGCGTCGATGGAGCTCATCCAATCGATGGACAGATTCCGCACATCTACGGAATTGTCGTCGAAGGATTCAGCTATACCGATCTCCAGTCGCCGATGCACGATGTACTCGGCCACGACGGATCACCGGCGAATGCGGGATTCTCCGCCACCGAGAGAGCTGAAATCCGCTTGTATACTGCAGCTGTTCTCAGGCAGATACCTGAAGAGCCGATGCAGCCGGTGCCCATGGGACAGGTATTCCTCGCCGGCGAAGAAGATGTTGCGGCCGCACTGCGAATGGATGCGTATCTCAAGGACGGTGCGCACACTGGAATTCCAATCGGCGTGTATCGCGCAGGTGCGACCGATTCTGTGGTCTGGCTCGACGCTGATTTTCTTCTCGGACCAGAAGCGGCGCATCTCAACATTTCGGGAATGTCGGGGCTTGCGACGAAGACAAGTGCGGTCGAGTGGCTGCTCTCGTCGGTGTTTACGCATTTTCCCGAAAGCAAAGGCTCGATTGCCGCGGTCTGCTTCAATGTGAAGGGGCCGGATCTCTGCTATCTCGATCAGCCTGCACTTCGACTCGAAGAATCTGATCGCGCGCTGTACGAGAAGATGAAGGTCGAGCCAAAGCCATTCACTAAAGTCGAGTACTTCGCTCCATACAATGCGAAGGGATACAGTCTCAACACTCTTCGCTCGAACGAAGCGCTCACGCACAATGTCACGCCGCTTACGTGGGGCCTGAGAGAAGTTCTGCAGTACGCAGAAGTTCTTCTCAACAAGGACGACCTCGATGCAAAGGCCGACGCGCTGATTGATTTCATCAGCGAGAGAGTTGTCGGCGTCAGATCGGAGCGTGATCAGTATCTGTCCAGGGATCACAGCGTCGAATCGTTCGCTGATCTCGAGGCATGGTTCCGCGACCTCCTGCAAGGATTGGAGGCGAAGGACCAGAGCTCGTGGCGCACGCATCACATCGCCACCATCAGGAAAGTCAGGAATCGGCTCATCAACATTGCAACTCGTTGTGCCGGACTTGTCACCAACAGCGGCGAGGTGAGCGACCTTCCTTTCGGGAGCTTCGAGGACCGCGCGGTGTATGTAGTCGACGTCGCGTCACTCGAGGAAGACGCGCAGGATCTCATCTTCGCTCGCATCGTTTCGCGGCTTCGCGAACATCTCGAGCGGCGCGACCTCGGCGTAAAGCATCTGATCGTGTTCGTCGACGAGCTCAACAAGTACGCGCCGAATGACACGCAGGACACATACGTCCGGAAGATGCTCCTCGACATCTCGGAGAGAGGAAGGTATCTGGGTCTCGTACTCTTCAGTGCACAGCAGTTCCGGTCACAGGTTCATCGGCGTGTTGTCGGTAATTCGGGCACGGCGATTTACGGCCGCATGGATGGCGATGAGCTCGCGACCCCCGGCTACTCCGTTCTCAGTCCCGCGGTGAGAACCAAGCTCGCGACGCTCGAGAAGGGACAGCTGATGGTTCGTCATCCGCATTTCACGCAGCCGATATTCGTTCGATTCCCGCGACCTGCAGTTCTCTCGGGGCGCGAAGGGGCCGAGATGTTTCCGCAGGCGCAGGATGTCGGTCTTGCGGCCGCGCTTTATCGGTCGCTTCACGCACTCGATTCCAGCGTCACGATGGCGTGGGTAAAGAACATGATGGCACTTTACGACGAGGAAGAGCTCATCGATGCGCGCAATGCGACTACGCTCGCGCGCCCGACGAACGTTCAATCATTCTTCCAGTCGCGATTCAAGAAAATCATTCCTGCTGAAACTGTAAATGCAGAAAGACGGCCCGCGCCCTTGAGGCCGCTACCCGTCGGGGATCCGTATGATTCGTGAGCGAAACAAGCTCACTTTCGCTGTCGCCGCGCTCGCATTCACCGCAACAGTAACGCAGGCCCAGCCGGTTCTACTTCAGATCAAGCCGCACGTAGGCGATACAATCGCCGTGCGACTTAATCAGACAGTGGATATGAGCGGCGTGTCTCTTCGCGGATCCACGAGCTCGCGGCGAATGATCACCAGCACCGAAGTCTTCAGCCGCGCAATCGTGCAGAACGCATCCGGCGAGCACCTCACTGTTCTTGCGGTGACTGATTCAATCCGGATGGCATCATCCCGTGGTCCAAGACCCGGCCAGCCCAAGCGCGTGCGCGGACGGGAGGGGTCGATGCAGCTCAAGATCTCCACTGACGGCGGCGCGGAAGTCGTGGACTCCGATGCAAGCGCCGAGCTGAGGGAAATCTTCGGGCAGATGCCCGCGATGCTGTCCAGGCAGCCGGTCGCGGTCAAAGGCAAGTGGACGCGCGTGATGCGGATTCCCATTGCCGGCGAAGTTGGAGCGATGGGCCTCGTCCAGGCCACGTTCCATCTCGACTCGCTCGGCAGAAATGGAGACATTGCGTATATCTCCATGCGTGGCACACTCTCACACGATCATCGCGACGGCAGTCACTCTGATCTCGACGGCTGGATGACGGGCTCACTTCAGCTCGATCGCCGTCTTGGCTGGATCACCGAGTCACGTGCAGAAATCGACGTGACCTCGGTTTTTCTCGCACCTGCTGGTGCTGATCGCATGAAAGTCCGCACGAGAGTGACGCAGTATCTGAAGGCGGGGCCCCCTAGATGAAGATCGTTCACATCGCCGATCTGCATCTTGGATTCAGGCAGTTTCAGCGGCTCACGCCAACCGGTCTCAATCAACGCGAGACCGATGTTGCGCAGGCATTCAAAAAAGCCATCGATCGAATCATCGAGCTCAAACCCGACGTGATTCTCGTCGCGGGCGATGTATTCCACGCTGTGCGGCCGACAAATCCTGCCATCCTGCAGGCGTACTTTCATTTTTCGCGTCTGAAAGAGGCGCTGCCGGACACTCTCGTTGTGATGATCGCAGGAAATCACGACACGCCGCGCACAGTGGAAACCGGCTCGATTCTCAGTTTGTTCAAATCGCTGGGAATTACGGTGGTAGAGACTGAGCCAAAGAGCATTTTCTTCGAGGATCGTGGTCTTCATGTCTACGCCGTACCTGACGGTACGACGAAAATGGCGCGCTTCACTCCGCTCGCTCAAGCGAAGCACAACGTGCTTCTCATTCACACCGAAGTCGAAGGAGTGATCAATCGCTTCAGCTCGGTTGGAGAGAGAAGCTCACCCGATCTTTCGATGCGCGAGCTCGCACCGGAGAAGTGGGACTACGTGGCACTCGGGCATTACCATGTTTACAGGCAGGTAGCGCCAAACGCGTATTACTCGGGCGCGACGGAATACACCAGCACGAACGTCTGGGGCGAAGTCGACGAGCAGCGTGAGAAGAGCATCGAAGGAAAGGGATTCATCGAGCACGATCTTTCGACTGGCTCGCACAAATTTCATTCACTGTATCTCTCGCGCACTGTCATCGACATTCCTGAGGTCAGCGCCGTCGGTCTGACCGCTGCTGAGCTCAGTGAGGCAATCGCGCTCGCTGTCGACAAATGCGACGGAGGAATCGATGATCGCATAGTGCGACTTATCGTGCGCGATGTTCCTCGTCACATTCTGCGCGATCTCGATCATCGCAAGATCCGCGAATACAAGCGCCGCGCATTGAATTTCCTTCTCGATGCTCGTCGTCCGGTCCCGCCACGCATCGAGACGGGCAGCGGAGCGCCCGGCCGTCGCGCATCATTGACTGAGACCGTGCGCTCGATGCTCGAGGCGCGAACGGTCACTCCGGGAATCGACAGGAAGGCACTCGTCGATCTCGGTCTTAAGTACCTCGACGAAGTCGAGCGTCTCGCTCCGGCAATGCTGGGAGACGAAGCGTGAAGCTGAAGGCACTGCGACTCACGAACTTCCGGCAGCACGTCTCAACCGAGATTCAATTCGAGTCGGGCCTGACCGGAATTATCGGGCCAAACGGCGCAGGCAAAACGACGATCCTGGAGGCGATCGCGTTCGCGCTCTACGCGTACGGACGATCGACGCGCGAGCAGATGCTTTCAATCGCCGCGACCGGACGCCAGACAATGAAAGTCGAGCTGGAGTTCGAGCTCGGTCGACACGTCTATCGCGTCATTCGCGGACGAACGTCTGCGGATCTTTACGTCGATGGCGAAGAAAGTCCTCTCGCAACAACGCCTTCAGCCGTAACCGAGCGGCTTCAACGCCTGCTCGGCATGTCTCGCGACGAATTCTTCCGCACGTATTTCACGGGGCAGAAAGAGCTCGCGCTCATGGCTGCGATGGGCGCATCGGAGCGAGCACGATTCCTGTCGAAAGTGCTGGGTTACGAGAAGCTTCGTTTTGCGCAGGACATGATCAGTGACCGGAGACGGACTCTGAGCGCGGAGATCACTG
Source organism: Gemmatimonadota bacterium (assembly GCA_046732835.1). Classification (GTDB taxonomy): domain Bacteria; phylum Gemmatimonadota; class Gemmatimonadetes; order Gemmatimonadales; family Gemmatimonadaceae; genus UBA4720. Next base: position 83,589 of record JBKPNY010000122.1, read on the forward strand.
GCCTGCGCGCGGGGATGCCAGATCCCGATTCTGTCGAGAAAGCAGTTGTTGCTGCTCGTGAGCGTGTCGCCCAGGCAACTTCGACATCGCAAAGCGCTGAACACAGGCACACGCTTGCAAATGCGAGCTTGAAAGCGATCGCGCCGCGGTGGGAGCTTGCTCAGCAGAATCGGGACAAGGTTCTCGCGATAGCTTCGGAGATCACGCTGCACGAGAGAGAAGAAGCATCGATACGCCGTGAGCTCGAGCGTGTCGGTGCGGAAATCTCGACGATCGCGACTTCACGCGCCGAGCTCTCGAAGCTTCAGCGTTCGCTCGAGCCTCTTGGGGAGCTGAAGGATGAGCTCGCGATACTCGACGAGATGTATCGCGAAGAAGGTCGTCGCAAGACGCTCGTAGAAGCTGAGCACGCGCTGCGCGAGGAGATCGATCGCCTGCGCGCGCGTCACACTGTCATCGAGAAAGCGCCTGCGCTTGAAGAAGAAGTCACTCTCGAGCTCGAGAAGAAGCGGGAGGAGCTGGAGGCCGCTCAAGGCGATCTCGAGGCGCGGCGAACCGAATGGGTGCGCGACCGCCAGGACGCAGACACAAAGCTGCGCGATCTTCGCAAGCAGTACGTCGAAGTACAGGAACAGCGCGAGAGAGTGATCAGCCTCGGCGCCGATGGAGCATGTCCAACCTGCAGCAGAAAGCTCGGTGAGAACCTCGAGAACGTCGTCGAGCATCTCACTGAGACCATCGAGACGCTTCGCGTTGACGGTGCTTACTACAAAAGCAGGTTCGAGCAGCTGTCGGAGATGCCGGCGAATGTCAAAGAGCTCGACGAAAAGCGCCGAGCGCTTACTGCGGAAACCGGTGCTCTCGAGCGAAAGCTCGCGCGCGTTCAGCTGCAGGTGCAGGAGCTTACCGCTCTCACCCGCGATCTCGCCGTGAAGGATCGCCGTCTCGAGCAGATGCAGCGCGACATCGGTGTCATCGCGCGAGGCTTCGACGCATCACGATATGATTTCGTAAAGGCCGAGATTACAAACCTCAATCCACTGAGCGATCGCGCAGCAAGACTTGGTGCACTTCTCGAAAGAGAGCCTGCGCTTCTCGACCAGCAGCGGGAGTACACAGCAGCGGTTTCGAACACCGAGTCGATCCTCGGGACTCTGAGAGTTCGGCATCGGCAGATGTCGTTCACAATTGCGGATCACGACAAGCTCAAAGCCGATTACGAGCGCTGCTTCAACGATGCGCGAGGTGCGGAGCTCGACGTTATCACCGCGTCGGGTAATCTGAGGAACGCAAAGGAGGCTCTCGACAAAGCCGTTGTCGCGAGCGGGGAATCGCGTGCACTGCAGGCCACCGTCGCCGAGCGTGAGCAGGAGCGCAGACTGCACGAGGAGCTGGACCGCGCGTTCAACGACATGCGCTCTCAGCTGAATGCACAGCTGCGTCCCGAGCTTTCCGAGCTTGCAACGACTTTCCTGCGCGAGCTTGTTGATTCACGCACTGCCGAGCTCGAGCTCGACGAGCGCTACAACATCACGGTGCTTGAAGATGGAATCGCGAAGCCTGTGCTCTCCGGCGGAGAAGAAGATCTCGCTAACCTCGTGCTTCGCCTCGCAGTATCGCAGATGATCGCCGAAAGGTCGGGGCAGGCATTCTCGCTTCTCGTGCTCGATGAAGTTTTCGGGTCACTCGACGAAACGCGACGCTTCAATGTTCTCGAGCTCCTTCGCGCACTCGGCGACAGGTTCGAGCAGGTTATTCTGATCACGCACATCGAGTCGGTGCGCGATGGTCTCGATCAGGTAATATCCGTGCGCTACGATCCGTCTCTTGCTGCATCGGTGGTGCAGCAGACAAAAGGTGCGGGTGTCGCACATTCGGAAGAGCGCGATGCGGCATTTGAGCTGGAGACGGCGGGAGCTGCCTGATGGCCGTCGCACGAACGTGGAGACCAGCCCGCCTGCCTGGTGGTCCGCACCAGGTTCACGAGAACGATATCGGTGATTTGAACGATGTCTTCAGTGAAGCATTCACTGATCGATATCGCCGCGATGGAATGGCCGGTGTCCGCGTCCCGCACTTGAATCCGCCCGTGTGGCGCTTCGCGATTGCGGATGCTGGAGCGGGAGCAATGCTGTGGCGCGACGACCGCGGGCGAGTGGTTGCATTCAACATCGCGCACCTCTCGGGGAAAGAGGCATGGATGGGCCCCCTCGCAGTTCATCCTGATCATCAGGGTCACGGGCTGGGAAAATCTGTAGTGACTGCGGGGATCGAGATGCTGCGCGCCGCGGGCGCGACAGTAATCGGACTCGAGACGATGCCGCGAACGATGGACAACATCGGCTTCTACTCATCACTCGGCATGACTCCAGGTTTCCTTACGCTGACAGTCACTGTCGACGGAGTCTATGCTCCACCGATGACCGGCCGCCTCAAAACATTGCGGCTTGGAAGCCTCGTTGGTGATGATCTCGAGCAGGCAATTCAGCAGTGTCGCACGCTCACGTCATCAATCCTCGACGGGTACGATTTCACGCGCGAGCTGCGTTTGACTGAAGAGCTCGCTCTTGGCGATACCGTGATGCTCTGCGACGGCGACGACGTGATTGCCTTCGCGCTGTGTCATTCAGTTCCGTTAGTGGAGGGCCGAGTGCGCGAGGAGCTGCGTGTGCTCAAGCTTGTGGCGCGAAGCGATGAAGACTTCGAGATGCTCGTAACCGCATTGTCCGATCATGCGCGCCGCAGTGGAACTCGCCGCGTTGCACTTCGTGTGCAGGGTCAGTATTCGGGCGCTTACCGCCGACTCATGCGCCGTGGCGCGCGTGTTCGATGGTCGGATCTTCGAATGACACTCGATGGTTATCCGGAGATCGTGCCGTCGAGTGGAATAGTTCTTTCGAATTGGGAGATTTGATCTCCGCTTGGCGGCTGTTGAAGACTTTGACGGCTATTGAAGACTTTGACTCCGTGTCAAAGTCTTCAGTAGCTGCTGTGGGATACGTCATTTCTTGCGCAACAATGATCCGACTGCATCGCCGAAGGAAATATTTTTCAGATAAAGAAGTTCCTCAGGTGCGAAGGGAATTGGATTGATCCCGAGTGACGGGAGATCGTTCGATGGAACGACGTTGTCGATCTTCAACAGATCGAGCAGGCCTGTAGTAACTGGCGGATTGGGAAGAACTGCCTGACCTAAAGCGATAAGCGGCCGCAGGGCGGCAACCGGAACTCCGACAAGAATGCGCGAGGCGTTCATCGCAACAAGAATTCGCTCGGTCATCTCCCGCAGCGACAAGGGCATTGGACCGCCGAGTGACAATACGCGCCCAATCGTCGAATCGTCATCGAGACATTTCGCTATCGCATTGGCTACGTCGGAGACCGCCACAGGCTGAAAGCGAGCCTTGCCGCCACCAGGTAATGGATACACGATCGGTGACAATCGAACGAGCCGGGCCAGAACGTTCACGAACTCATCTTCTGGACCGAAAATCACCGACGGCTTGAGAACGGTCCACTTGAGAGAGCTGTCGGTGACATAATCCTGCGCGATTCCCTTGCTCCGCAGGAACGGATACGGTGACTTCGAGTCTGCACCGTTCTGCGACATGAACACGATTCGATCGACGGACTCCGCGCGTGCAGCATCGATGATCACGCGCGTGGCGCGCGTGTTGGTGTCCTCGTAGCTCTCGCCTTTCTTTTCGATTGCGATTGCAGCGAGATGAACTACAGCACCCGCGTCCTTGAATGCGCCTCGCACCGAGTCGGGGTCGCGCACATCTCCCGAGCGAATCTCGAGCTTGAGGTGACCCAGCCGCTCAGCAGCGCGCGTTGCACTCCGCACAAGGGCCCGAACCTGCCATCCCTGCTGAGTCAGAATTGTGCAGGTCCGTTTGCCGACGAGGCCAGAAGCCCCGGTTACAACTACAGGCCTGTCGCGATGAATGCGCTCGGGTTGTGGCTGTTCGGCGACAGCAACAACGGGCTCGACTTGAGGCTCGAAGGAAGTAGAGAACCCGTCAGAGGATTGGTTCATCTAGCCCGATATAGGGATCTATTTCTTCGGCGGAACCGGATCCTTTCTGACAATGACCCGCCAGAAAAGAATGAAGCAACCAATTGTGAGCAGCAGGTGTACATATCCCGGAGCTTCGGTTGTGATTGTTATCACAGCCCATGCTGCGAGCATCAAAACCGCTGCGATGATTCCAAAGTCCATTTGTATTTTCGTTGACGGTAAGTTTACCCGCTCGTAAATTATAGTCCTTATGGGAGCGTGACGTTTGCGCTTCTTTCGGAATGAAGAGATTCACTTTTTGAGCCGATAAGTCCTCCGGGTGGGTCCGAGAAGTCGTGCTGATGTCATGCCCCAGTGCGGGGAAGGCAGTAGGCAGCGGTGAGGGCCTCATACATTCGACAGGGCTTCAAAAACCCTCTTCGTTCCAGTTTGTCAGCTCCGCCGTCGCCGTTGTGTGCCGGCGGAGTTTTTTTTCCCGTAGTTTCAGAGTCAGCATTCAGCATTCAGTATTCCAGTTCATGCCAAGAGTCACTGTCACCCGTCGCATGCGTTTCAACGCTGCGCACCGCGTTTACAATCCGTCGTTCAGCGACGCCGAAAACGAATCGACGTTCGGCAAGTGCAACAATCCCAACTGGCACGGACACAATTACGAGCTCGAGATTTCGGCCGAAGGTGAGATCGACGAGAGAACCGGATATGTGCTCGATCTCGCAAGACTGAAGGAAATCGCAAACCGCGAGATCATCGATAAAGTCGATCACAAGAACATGAATCTCGACGTCGACTTCATGAAAGGAAAAATTCCGACAGCCGAGAATATTGTCGTCGAGTTCTGGAAGATTCTCGAGCCGGCGGTGAAGCCCGCAACACTTACGCGACTGGTTCTACGCGAGACGGAGAACAACTATGTCGAATACTCAGGTAACTGACGAGCTCGAAGAGCTTGTACGGCAGCAGCTCGAGCTGCTGGGTGAAGATCCAGACCGCGACGGGCTCCTGAAAACTCCGGAGCGTGTCGCGAAATCACTCAAGTGGCTCACGCGCGGATACGAGCGCGACGCACAGCAGGTTATCGGCGACGCGCTGTTCGATGAATGCCACAGCAACATGGTGATGGTGCGCGACATCGAGCTTTACTCGCTGTGCGAGCATCACATGCTGCCGTTCTACGGCAAGGCTCATGTTGCGTACATACCAGACGGAAAGATCGTCGGCCTCTCCAAGCTGCCGCGCGTTGTCGACGTATTTGCGCAAAGACTTCAGGTGCAGGAAAGACTCACCGAGCAGATTGCGACGGCACTCACCGATGTGCTGGAGCCTCTCGGTGTTGGAGTCGTGATCGAAGCGTATCACCTGTGCATGATGATGCGCGGAGTCCAGAAGCAGAACTCCAAGACGATAACATCTGCATTGCGCGGAGTTTTCCGCGACGATCCGAAGACGCGGGACGAATTCCTGAGACTCGCCCACAGCGGCTGAGCTCGAAATGCACATCGAGCTGATCGATCTCCTGCGATGTCCGAAAGATCACGAGGAGACGTGGCTCGTCGCAGCGCTCAGTGCCGTTCAGGATCGATTCGTCATAAAGGCCAAGCTTGGATGTCCAGTTTGCGGCGCGAGCTACTCGATCTCGCATGGAATCGCCGATCTGCGCATCCAGCCTGGCAACCATCCTGCGCCTCACGCACCTTCGGAGCCTGATGACCCGGTTCGCATCGCCGCGTTGTTAAATCTGACTCGACCCGGCGCACTCGCAGTTCTCGAGGGTCATCATTCCTCAGTTGCGCAATCACTGAGCGAAATGACCGAGACTCGGGTCATCGCTATCAATCCAAACGACCCGGTCGACGACTCAGAAACTGTTGCCACCGTTCTCTGCGATGCAAGAATTCCGCTCGCCTCCGATAGTGTGATCGGCGTCGTATGCGAAAGCGACTCAATTATTCAGGATGTACCGAGAGTTCTCCGCAATGGCGGAAGAGCGCTGCTTCCCGCAGAGGCAGTGATTCCCGCTGGGCTCAAGGAAATCACTCGCGACGATCGAAACATTCTCGCCGAGTCAGTTGGCGCGATAGTGGAATTGCGTCGCTTTTGAGCTCACATCATTCCGCGTATATCGCGTCGATAATCTTTTTGTAGTTCTTGTCCACCACGCGACGCTTCACTTTCTGCGTCGGCGTCATCTCGCCTTTCTCGAGCGAGAAATCATGCTCCAGCAGCGCAACTTTTCTTGGCGTTTCGTAGTGAGCGAGACCAGCGCAGGCACCAAGCACCTCCTCATCCATTTTCGCGATCACGGCAGGATCCCTGATCAGCTGCGCACGATCAGCCCAGATAATCCCCTTTTTCTTCGCCCAGCTTTCAAGCTGCTCGAAATTCGGAACGATCAGGATCGACGGAAATTTCCGCTTGTCGCCGATCACAACTGCCTGGCTGACGAACTTGTTTGTCTTGACCAGATTCTCGATCGGCTGAGGCGCAATGTTCTTTCCACCGGCTGTTACGATGATGTCCTTCTTTCGATCAGTAATCGCGATGAAGCCATCGCGAATCTCGCCGATGTCGCCGGTGTGAAACCATCCTTCGGAGTCGATTGCTTCCGCTGTTGCTGAAGGATTGTTGAAGTAACCCTTCATCACACTCGGCCCGCGAGTGAGAATTTCTCCATCAGGCGCGATCATCACCTCGACTCCGGGAACGGGTCGGCCAATCGTCCCGATCTTGAAATCCTGGGGAGTGTTCACTCCGATAACCGGCGACGTCTCCGTCAATCCGTACCCCTCGAGAATGATCAGGCCGGCAGCGAAAAAGAACTTGTTGATCTCCGGCGCGAGCGGAGCACCGCCCGAGACAAAGAACCGCAAACGTCCGCCCGTTCTCTCTTTCAGCTTGGAGAACACAAGCTTCTGTGCGATCGAATATTTTCGCGCGAGCATTCCGCGGGGCTCGCGTCCGGCGAGTTTTTCATCCGCCCACTGGTCGGCGACACCCCGGGCCCAGTAAAAGATCTTCTTCTTGATGAATCCGCCTGCGAGCGCGTTCTGAAGAACGCGCGCGTACATCTTCTCGTAAAGTCTCGGAACCGAGAACACAATCGTGGGTCGAACCTCGAGCATGTTCTGCGGAACGGTGTCGAGGCTCTCCGCATACGCGATCGAGCTCCCCGTCGCGAACATGAGATAATCTCCCATCCGCTCGAAGATGTGAGACAATGGCAGAAAGCTCAGCGCGACATCATTGCCGGCGAACGGCAGCTTCTGCGATGCCTCGACGTTGGAGTGGATGTTGTTGTGCGTCAACATCACACCCTTTGGATTGCCTGTCGTTCCTGAAGTGTAGATCAGCGTTGCAAGATCATCGGGCCGAACGCCCTCTGCTGTCCGCCGATAAGCATCGAGTGATTGCGGTGTCTCAGCCGCTGCTCCACGGTGTTCCAGTGCAGCGAGAGTCATGTCAGCAGCCGGCCCGGCTTCGTCGAAGCTGATGACATGCGTCAGCTGCGGAAGCTGTGACCTCACTTCTGCGACTTTCGCTGCCTGTTCAGGGGTCGATACAAAAATCGCAACAGCGCCGGAATCCTTGAGGATGTACGCGATCTGATCCGGCGGGAGCGTCGGATAAATCGGTACGTCGGTGATTCCGCTGGTGAGACACGCGTAGTCGGCGATCGCCCACTCAGGCCGATTCTCCGACAGTATCCCAACGCGATCTCCAACCTTAACGCCAAGCGTGGTCAGACCGATCGCTGCATGTAGCACACGTCGCTCGATCTCGCGATGACTGACGGGCGCATACGCACCTCCGCGCTTGTATTGAAGCGCGTCGGGCTTGTCGTATTTCTTTATCGCGTTGAAAAAAATCTCGTTGATCGTTCCAGGCTCAGGAGCCGGACCGCCCGACACATACGGATTTGTTCGCGTTGCGACTGCTGTCGATGTCACTTCGGCTTCACCTTGAGTACGAGTCTCACGGGACTGCCCCTGACATTCACTCCGCGATACTTGACGAACGCCTGAACGATCACCGAGTCATTCAGATTGGTGAGCCGTTCAACGTCGAGCTTGATCCTTCTGCCGCCAATCCCGCCTGCACTCGTTGTATCGAGCGAAGATCGTCCGCCGTTTTCGGTAACGAGTCGCGCGAGCGCTGTATCGCTCGGGCTGACCACCTGGAAGCTGACGAGCCATTGACCGACACTGCTGTCCGTCGGCACTGCGGGGCTGAAGGTGAGCACTTTTACGCTCAGCTCGGGAGAAATATTCACGCTGTCGATGAGAGAATACGAAAGCGTATCGCGCGCATTCGATCCCACGACGCTGTCAGGTCTTTGAGTGACAGCAACGAGAACGTTTCCACTCAGGCCGCTAAGACTGGCGACAATCCGGGCGGACGAGCGCACGCTGTCGCCCAGCACAATTCCGGTAAGACTGTCGACACGAATTCCACGATCGACTGCCCGGAATACCACCGGAGGAGAGCTGACCTCAGCGCCCGAGTAATTGTACGCCGTAAGTGAGATGCCTCTTACAACGCCCAGTGTGTCGCGCAGTGAATCGCCAACGACTACGCCTGGCGAGGGAAGGGGATCGATCTGAAACGAAAGTATGTCGTTTGCGCCGCTGGGAATCTCAGTGCACGCGAAGAGGAGAATCGCTCCGGCGATCACCGTGAGCGGGATCGCTGCGCCGCTTCGGCTCAAAGGAACCTGTCCGCAAGCTGTGTCGCGAGGTTGATGTATGCCTGCGACGCAGCATCTGCCGGGCTTCTGAGCACCACTGGCTGTCCCGCTGCAAACGCATCCGCAGTGGCGATGGTGCGAGGAATCACAGTGGAAAAAACAATGTTGCTCGGAAGATGACGTCTCACGTAATCGACCACTCGCTCACTTGCCGGATTACCCGGCTCGAACATCGTCATGAGTATTCCGTCCAGCGTCAGCTGATCGTTGAATGCTGCGATGTCCTGAATACCCCGAAGAATCTGCGGTGTTGTCTGCAACGCAAGGGGCTCGCACTGAAGAGGCACGATCACATGCTGACTCGCCTCGAGCACCTTTCGCGTAATGGGTCCGAGTCCCGGAGGAGAATCGACGACAACCACATGGCAGCGCGCACGCGCCGTTGCAAGAAGCTCGGGAAGGATGTCGGTCTCACTGATGAGCTGCTGATACACTGCATGATCCGCTTCATCAGTCACTGACCCGGCGAGAATAACACGAAGCCACGGAAGTGAAGTTGGAAGAATGACGTCGCGAAGAGATTTGACGCCGTTCAGATAATCTGCGAAGCCCGCACCGTCGTGATCGCGGCGAAGTCCTACGCCGTATCTCACCGAGCCCTGAGGATCGACATCGACAATCAGGGTCTTGAGACCGCGCCGTGCAAATGCGGCCGCGAGATTCACGGCCGTTGTCGTCTTGCCTACTCCTCCTTTCTGGCTGACGATGGCGAGAACATCACCCATCTACTCGGTTACCTCAGGGTACTCGTCAGTCTTGAGGTCCTGTTCCACCGGAGCATCGTCGGGATTTCTGAGTCTCTCCAACGTCTCCCGCGCATGACGAATCCACCGATCAGCCTCGGCACTCGGCGCCGGAGGATCCATGAGGAATGACTCGAGATGGAATGCCGCGTTTTCGGTTTCGCCTCGCCTCAGGAGCAGAAAGGCAAGCCCGTAATGTGCGCCTGAAAGCTTTGGCTGAATCTCGAGAGCCCGGCGATAACATCTGATTGCTTCGCTCGTGCGACCCGTGCGGGAATAGGCGATCGCCATGTTCTGCAGAACACGGTGATTGGTGGGCTGATCCCTGAGAGCGAGAGCGTAAGACGTCAGTGCAGCCTCATAATCGCCCTGACGTTCGAGCGCGAGCCCCTCGCTCAGATAATCGAGGCGCTTCTGCTCGTTTTTGGACTTCCCGCCGCTGAAGCGACTCCAGAATGACATCGCTCCGAATCTACCGACGAGATACCGGTGGGGCTAGCTTCAAAGTGCCATGTCACCACGCAGACAAACCGTCGATCCTTCACAGGGAGTTCTGCATGTGGAGTGGCCACTTTTTGGCGAGCTCTCTCGCGCGCTCGCACTGAAAGTTTCGCGCAGCTACGATCCCGAAGTCGTCGTCGGCATCGCCACCGCCGGAGTCGTTCCCGGCGCCGTAGTAGCCGCCATGCTCGGCAAGGAATTCCACTCGATCGTCATCAGCCGGCGCTACCGTTCAGATGGTCCTCGCGATACGCCCGCGGTGTTCAGCGCTGCACCGTCAGAGGTGCGTGACCGGCGCGTGCTGATCGTCGATGAGACGTGCGACTCTGGCGAAACAATGCGACTGGCTGTCGCAGCAATTGTTAACGCCGGCGCAACAGAAGTTCGTACTGCAGTGGGATTCAAGACCGGATCGTACGAGCCGGATTTTCATGCGCTTGCCACGGAAAGCACGATCATCCTGCCGTGGGACCGCGAAGTGATTGTCGACGGTGAGCTCGCCGCCAATCCTCTCTACTCGGACGCTCTCGAGGAGCCCTAAGCCTGCGACTCCCAGCGGTACTGCATCACATCGGCATTTCCCAAAACAAATCGGCAGCGTCCGCCTTCTGAGCATTCCGTCTCCATTACTGAGATCGGATACCCGGCGACCTTTCCAAAAAATGCTGCGAGCGCACCCGTAGTGATGTGACATCCGCTGGAGTCGGCACTCTCCCAGCAGTTCTCGACATCGACCATCGCAATTCCTTCGGACTCGTCATGCGAGAAGGTCAGCTCGCCCCATCCTGCACTGCGAAAAAACTCGCCTACTTTTTCGGCAAAATCACTCAACGCGAGGTCAGCAGCACCATTGCCATCACCACGATCTTCGAGCCACTGCTCGAACGCATCATAGATGGCTTCGCCGCCACCGTAACCAGCTTCGCGAAGCCCGTTCACTGCTGAATCGGCCTCGCTTCCAGCGAGCACATGCGAGCGAAGCTCACGCAAGGTGGGAATTGCTACACCAACGAGCTTGATGGTTGTTGCGTTAGTCATGTTTCTCCAACCGGTACCCGGTACCGCTCCGGTACCTGGAACCGCTTTTCTGGTTCAGATGTACGCTAATGGGACTCCACTAGCGTATGCGACGCAACAGCTCGGCTTCATCGATAATCTCAATCCCGAGAGACTTCGCTTTCTCCAGCTTGCTGCCGGCCTCTTCACCGGCAACGAGAAAGCTAGTCGCTTTTGACACTGAGTTTGTCACACGCCCGCCCGCCTGCTCGACTGCCTCCGTCGCCTTCGTTCTGGACAAATTGGGAAGAGTTCCAGTAATCACAACAGTCTTCCCCGAAAGCGCCCCGCCAGCTGCAACCTGCCTCGGCTCCGTGAAATTGACTCCCGAAGCTCGAAGCTTTTCGATCAACCGCTTTGCACTTCTGTCTGAGAAGTAAGCAACAACACCGTCAGCGATAATGTCGCCGACACCGCGAACGGCCCCGATTTCTTCCTTTGTTGCGCGCGCTAGATCATCGAGGTTTCCAAAATGCCGCGCGAGCAACTGCGCGGCGATTGCACCAACATGTCGAATGCCGAGTGCGGTCAAAAGACGAGAAAGCGGTTGAGACTTGGATGTTTCGATCGCGGCGAGCAGCGCATCAGTTCCCTTGTCGGCATAGCCTTCGAGACTGAGAAGCTGATTCCGCTTCAGCCGATACAAATCCGCGGCATCATGCACCAGCCCGGCGTCGATTAGCTGCTCGATTCTCGAGTACGAGAGTCCGCGAATGTCCATCGCGCCTCTCGAAGCAAAATGAACGAGTCCTTCGAGCTGTCGTCCGGGGCACGCCACATTCGGGCAATAGATCGCGACTTCTTCATCATCTCTCACCGCAGGTGTGCCGCACGAGGGACACTTCGACGGCATCCGCCATTTCTTTCCGCGCGGCTCACTCTTTTCGGGAACTGACGCGATGATTTGCGGGATCACTTCGCCGGCGCGCTTTACCTGAACGATGTCGCCGATGCGAAGATCCTTCTGGCGAATGAGATCTTCGTTGTGCAGTGTCGCGAGCTTCACCACCACGCCGCCGATCTCAACGGGCTCGAGCACCGCATAAGGATTCAACGCACCAGTGCGTCCAACATTCACGCGAATGTCGAGCAGTTTCGTCTCCGCGATATCCGGCGCAAACTTTCGCGCAATTGCCCAGCGCGGCTCGCGTCCGCCAACAACTCCGAGCTCTTCCTGCAGTGCGAGGTTGTCGATTTTTACAACTCCGCCATCGATCGCAAAGTTGAGCGTGCCGCGCACCGCGTGCTCGACTTTATGAGCCCAGTCGAATACGTCATCGAGCTTGAGGCATCGGGCTCGGTGAGGAGCAACCGGTATTCCCCATTCAGCAAGCTGTTCGAGCAGCTCCCATTGAGTTCGGAACGACAACAGCGACCGGTCATCGCTTGCAACGGAGTATCCATAGAATCGAAGCGGACGCTTTGCGGTGATTGAAGGATCGAGCTGTCTCAATGCACCAGCAGCAGCGTTGCGTGGATTTGCAAACACCGGCTCGCCGTCCTGCACGCGCTGCTCGTTCATCCGCTCGAATCGATCGAATGGCATGTAGATCTCGCCCCGAATTTCAATCTTTCCTTTCGGGGGATTATTGAGAAGCCGAAGTGGAACGTCGCGAACCGTGCGAAGGTTCTCTGTCACGACTTCGCCGATTGTCCCATTCCCTCGGGTCGCACCTCGAACAAAGACGCCATTCTCGTATGTCAGACTCACAGCCGCACCATCGATCTTGAGCTCGACGGTATATCCCGACTTCTCAACGTCTTTGCCTGCGAGTCGAATGAGACGTTCCTGCCACGCAGCGAGCTCGTTGTCGTCGAATGCATTCGCGAGCGACAGCATTGGAACAAGGTGCTCGTGCTTTGAGAGTGCGCTTTGTGGTGCGGCTCCGACTCTCACTGTTGGAGAGTCGTCGGATCTCAGGGATGGATCCGAGGTTTCGAGCTCCTGCAGCTCTCGAAAGAGTGAATCATATTCGCGATCGGAAAGAACAGGTGCGTCGAGTACGTAGTACTCGTGTGCTGCGCGATTAAGGATGTCCCTCAGCTGCGACGCGCGCGCCTGCGGACCCGTTGCTCGAGCTTCTTGAGTTTTCTTCGGCATCCGCGTCGTCCGGCTTCGTGTGTTCGTTGAACTCTGCACTGTCGAAGCGCACGACTCGGTTGCGCCCCATTTCCTTCGCCACATACAGCGCATCATCAGCCGCCTTAAGCAGCGCCTCTCGGCCGCTGATTCTGGGGTGTGGCCACGAGGCCACGCCCAGGCTCACTGTCTTGTTGAGTGTGCCGCCTTCGAACGAAAATGTATTGTCGGCGACTCTTTGCCGCAGCCGTTCCGCAAACGTGACAGCAGAATCAAGCACGGTACCCGGCAGGAGCAGCAGGAATTCCTCGCCTCCGTATCTCCCCACACGATCGATCTCACGGGCCTCCTGCTTCAGGATCTCAGCGAACTGCTTGAGAATCGCATCACCGGCAGCATGCCCGTATGTATCGTTCACTCTCTTGAAGTGATCGATATCGCACATCACGCACGCGACCGGCTCGTGAAGTCGCAGTGAGTGCTCGAACATTTCATGAAGCCGCTGCTCGAGCGCCCGACGGTTATCCACGCCCGTCAGCCCATCGGTCAATGAGATGTGAAGCAGCTTGTCGTTCATCTGTGACAGCTCTTTCTCCCGGTCTGCCACTTCCTGCTGCAGTTTCTTGATTCGAAGCAGCGACCTCACCCTTGCTTCCAGCTCCTGGAAGTTGATCGGCTTGGTCACATAGTCATCTGCTCCCGCCTCGAGCCCTGCCACCATTCGCTCAGTCGAATCGAGTGCGGTCTGCATGATCACGGGAATGAACGGAAGATTGCGATCAGCCTTCAGGCGTTTCACCACCTCGAGCCCGTCCATATCAGGCATCATTACGTCGAGCAGAATCAGGTCCGGACACCATCGGCCCACGGTATCCAGTGCCTCCTGCCCGTTAGTTGCGCCTTCCACCTCATAACCTCTAGCCTCGAGGCGTGCGCGCAAAACTTCTACGTTGTCTTCGTGATCGTCGACAACGAGGATTCTTTTCTTGCTTGTTGTATCGTTCCCTTGTTCAATGACCATTATTGCGGCCGAGGAAGCGTTGTACTTCGGCGACGACGGCTCGGGGTTCGCAGGGTTTGGCCAGGTATCCATCGCAGCCGACTTCGAACGCCTTCTCGCGGTCTGATGCGAGAGCGTGTGCAGTCAGCGCGATTATCGGGATGTGTTTGGTCTGCGGGTCGTGTTTCAGGACCTGGGTCGCCTCCCACCCGTCGATAATCGGGATCGATATGTCCATGAGGATGAGATCCGGCCTGGATGACCGGGCTTTGGAGATCCCTTCCTCGCCGTTCCATGCTTCAGTCACTTCGTAGCCGAAGTGCTTCAGAATGGTGGAGTAAACAATACGGTTGTCTTCGTTATCCTCAACAAGCAGAATCATTTTACCAGACTCGCTCATTTTACCTCGCATGGGTATTGCAATCGATGCCATGCAAGCAAATATCTTACCACCCCCTATCGGACCTGTAACGGATGAGTGCTGCCAGTAATTCTGCGGGTGTTCGGGGCCCTGCCCGGAAGCCTCGGGGCAAGCCTTACAAGAACGTTCCTGACACCCATTCTACCGGGATGTTGGGGGTGGGGATGATTATCGGGGCGGTGCTTGGGGCTGGTATTGCTCTTCTTGTTGCGCCTCAGGCTGGCTGGGAGACTCGCCGTAGTTTGAAGCGTCGGGCCAGTGTGATTACCAGTGGTGATGGCGCGTGGACCAAGCTGGGCCGGGAGTTAAGGAAGGCGGCTCGGGCTAAGCGGAAGGCTCTCGAATCTCAGGCAAAGCGTGAGGAGATCGAGACCAAGCGGGCTGCGGCGGGGGAGCCGGCCGTTTAGGTCTGCTGCCCTATTTTTAGGGAAAGTTGAAGGGTTTTGTGAGACAATGAGGACTACGGAACTACGGGAACTGCTCTGAAGCACAGATGACACAGATGTACGCAGATGAGCACAGATGAACTACGCAAAAGGCTTTTTTCTTTTGTTGACTACGGACCGTAGTTCCGCCTTTTAACCTAAGAAAGGTTTTCCGTAGTGCATCTGTGCTCATCTGCGTACATCTGTGTCATCTGTGCTTCAGAGCAGTTCCCGTAGTTCCGTAGTCCTCATTGTCTCACAAAAGCCCTTTACTTCAGAGCAGCGCGAGCTTCTTCCTTATAAGAACGATCGTTCACATCGGTAGCAGGCAACGAAAGGACTTTTTCGAACTCCCGCCGTGCTTCCGCATCGCGATGGACATCCCGGTACACGTACCCGAGATCGAGGTGATGCACTACCCGATCCGGCTCCGAGGCAACTGATGCCTCCATGTAGCGAACCGCTTCGCTCCACGACGCAGTCCCGAAGATTTTTCCGCCAAGGAAATTCTTCGCGATCATTCGGGTAAATCCCGACAGTCGCATGACTTCAGCATTCCACATTCCCATTACGTGCAGGCAGCCCGCATGCGTCGGCTGGATTCGAAGACACTCGAGCGCCTGCGATCGAATCTCAGTTGCGTATTTGATTCGGCCTTTCGGACTTTGTGTGAGCGCAGTCTTTCCAAGTGCGCGTGCCAGTGCGAAATGACCGTCGGCACCGGCGGGGTTCAGCGCTACCGCCTTTCTCGCATATTGTTCACCGCTCGTGAAGAGCTGGGCTTGTCGCGTTTCGGTGTACGAGCCGACATCGATGGCCGAGCGCGATGCTTTCCAGAAGGCTTCGTAGCTCGACGGATCGAGTCTGGCGGCGGCTTCGTAGTGGCTTAGCGCGTCCTGCGCTTTCATGGCGACGTAATCGCGGTCGCCCAGCGTGATGTGCTCCTGAGCTGTCTGCGCGTTGAGCGTTGTGCTCATTATCATGAGCAGCGTCGCTATTTTGTGTATTCGCATTTGTGTGGTTTAGTCAGCATTCAGAATTCAGTATTCAGACCGCACTTTCACTTACACTTCCACGCAGCGTATGATCGTCCCTCGTCTCATCGAGCGGAAGCGAGAAGGCGGAAGCCTCGAGGAAGCGGAATGGCACGAGCTCATTCGTGCCTATGCCGCCGGGAAGGTGCCCGACTACCAGATGTCGGCGCTGTTGATGGCGATTTTCTTTCGCGGGCTGGACCGTGCCGAGACCAACGCGCTGACGGATTCCATGATCGAGAGTGGCGGTATGCTCGAGTTGTCGCATATCGCCAAGGCTCGAATCGACAAACATTCGACTGGTGGCGTAGGCGACAAGGTATCACTCATCCTCGCCCCGCTAATCGCCTCACTCGGGGTCGCTGTTCCGATGATGTCTGGGCGGGGTCTTGGGCACACTGGCGGTACTCTCGACAAGCTCGAGTCCATTCCTGGTTTCAGGACTGATCTTTCATTGAAGGATGCAGCGAAGCAGGTCGAGCGTATCGGTTGCGCGCTGATTGGTCAGACTAAGGAAATCGCGCCTGCTGATCGAAAGCTGTACGCGTTGCGTGATGCTACGTCGACAGTCGAGGTAATTCCGTTGATTGCGGCGAGCATCATGAGCAAGAAGCTCGCTGAAGGCTTGACGGGGCTGGTGCTCGATGTAAAGCAGGGATCCGGTGCGTTCATGCCTGATCCTGATCGTGCTCAGAAGCTGGCGCGTGCGATGATTCAGCTGGGAGAGGATCGCGGGACGCCTGTGGTTGCGCTCGTCACCGCAATGGACCGTCCGCTTGGCTGTGCCTGTGGGAATGCGCTCGAGGTGAAGGAATCGATCGATGCACTGCGCGGGAAGGGACCCGATGATCTGATGGAAGTCACGTATGCTCTCGGCGCTGAGATGCTGATGCTCGCGGGTGTCGCGAGCAATGCTGCGGAAGCGTGGCAAATGATGCGCGCCTCGATCGAGTCGGGAAAAGCGCTGGAGAAATTCGGAGAGATCATCGACGCGCAGGGCGGTAACGCGAGAATCCTCGAGGATCAGCAACTTCTTCCTGATGCTCCTGTGAAAGCAGACTACGTTGCCGGAAAGGATGCTGTTATACAGGAGGTAGCTCCGCGCACCGTTGGACACGGTGTGATTGCGCTTCGTGGCGGCCGACGCACAATGGAAGACAAGATTGATCCATCTGTCGGATTCGTAATCACAGCGAAACCCGGAGACACCGTGACTCGCGGCCAGACGCTCGCGACGATTCACGCTCTCGATGAAAAAGGAATCAGGGAAGGGAAGCGCGCACTGGACGATGCGATACGACTGCGTGATGAAGCTGTGCAGCCGCTCCCCCTTATTTCGGTGAAGATCACGAGTGACGGCACAACAAGGTGGGAGCGTCCTCGCGTTTGAAGACTCGAGTGGCAGTACTGCGCCGCTGGAAAGGAAAAACCGGATCGATCGAGAAACTGCTCAGCAGCGCTGGATACGGCGTTTCGTCCGCAACTGATGACACGCTCAGCGCGACTGACACGGACGTGATCTGGGTGCAGGGCAACATCAACTGGTATCCCCGCACGCGTTCTCTTGTCGCGAAGCTGGGAAAAGCGAGACCTGCTGTAATGGTATGGCACTCGGAGCCGCTTCCGTTTCCACGTGATTCAGGATTTCCTCGCCCTTCACTCACGCTTCGTGAGATCGCGAAGATCGTCCTGCGTGACCCGCGCGCGACTGACGCGTACACGAATTATTTCCGTTTGAAGGAAATGCACCGTCGCGGACTGGTCGATCTGCTCGTCATGAGCTCGCGGTCGCGACAAAAATTTCTCGACGAAAAACGAATCCCCTCACACTTCGTTCCGCTTGGTGCCCATTCAGGGCTTGGCAGAAGATCCAATCTCCAGCGCGATATCGATGTGCTGTTCATCGGGACGCTCGACGACTCGAGGCACCGCTCAGCGATAAAGTTTCTTCGCCAGAAAGGAATCGCGGTGAAGGCAATGGGAAGCTGGAAGTCGGGTGAAACATGGGGCGATTCGCGCACCCAGCTGATCAATCGTGCGAAGATATTTCTCAATATTCAGCGACATGCCGGACAGTATTCCGGATATCGAATGCTGCTTGGAATGGCGAACGGGTCGATGATTGTATCCGAACCTGTGCATGACCCCTTCCCATACGAGCCTGGAGTGCACTATGTAGAAAGCACTCTCCACCAAATGCCTGAAACAATTCTGAAATATTTGCGGGACGACTCGGCGCGCATGGCAATCGCGGAGTCGGGCTATCGATTCGCAACGGAGACTCTGACGATCGAAAGCTCGATGGCGCAGATGATTGCGCTCATGGACGCCATGCTCAGAAAAAGACGGTGACGCGAAACATTCCGCTTTTCAGGCCTTCGATTTCGGAAGATGCAATCGAAGCAGTCACCACTGTTCTTCGCTCAGGCTGGCTGGGACTCGGCCCAAAGACTCAGGAGTTCGAGCAGAAGTTCGCCGAATATGTCGGCGCTCCTCACTGTGTCGGATTAAATTCCTGCACGTCGGCGATTCATCTCGCTCTCCACGTTCAGGATTTCGAGAAGGATTCAGAGGTCATAACAACGCCGCTGACATTCGTCTCGACCAACCATGCAATTCTGTATGAAGGATTGCATCCGGTTTTTGCCGACGTCGACCAAGCGAGCGGAAACCTCTCGGTCGAATCGGTGAAGCAGAAAATCACCGATCGTACGCGGGCAGTCATTGTTGTTCACTACGGTGGATACCCGGCGGACATCGATGAGCTCTATGCGCTCGCGCGCGCGAACGACATCGCGGTTATCGAAGATTGCGCGCATGCGTGCGGTGCGACGTACAAGGGCAGGCGCATCGGAAGTCACGGCGATTTTCACGCATTCTCGTTTCATGCCGTAAAGAACCTGCCAATGGGCGACGGTGGAGCGCTCACAATCCGCTCGAGCGATCACGATGCACGACTGCGCCGCCTGCGCTGGCTCGGCATCGACAAAGACACTTTTCGGCGAACCACATCTCGATCATACGACTGGGAGTACGACGTTCCCGAAGTCGGATTCAAGTATCACATGAACGATGTCGAAGCGGCGATTGGACTTGCACAGCTTCAGTTTCTCGATCGGGAAAATGCGCGGCGTGCAGAAATCGCTTCGCTCTATCGCGAAGGACTCACAGGCACTGCCGGCGTCGACCTCCCGCCATCCAGTGATGATCGCACGTCGAGCTTCCACCTGTTTCCGATCCGCGTCGACAATCGCGACGCGCTCATTGAAAAGCTGAAAAGCGAAGCGATCGGCGCCGGCGTGCATTATCGGCGTAACGACGAATATCCGATGTATGAACGATCGGATCTGCCCGGTGCGGAATTATTTTCATCGAGAGTGCTGTCACTCCCGATGCACATGTGCCTTACCGATGACGATGTACATCGCGTGACGCACACGATCGCAGCCGGATGGTAGGCCAATGAAGCTGCTGATTCTCGGTACACGTTCGCTGGCGTCTGAAATAGCTGATGTCGCGTCCGATATGGAGGGTGTGGAGATATCAGGCTTCGTCGAGAACATGGACCGCGAGAAGGTCAGCGAATCCATTGAAGGACTCCCTGTCTACTGGATCGACGACATCGGCAAATTCGCCAAAACGCACTTCGCTGTCGGCGCACTCGGCACAACACACCGCAGCATCTTCATCGAGCAGGCAGAAAAGCTGGGGATGAAATTCGCGACGATCATCCACCCTGCAGCGCGAATCTCCCGAAACAGCACTGTGGATGAAGGATCAGTGATCTTTCCCGGCGTGGTCGTCGGAACCCGCACCACGATAGGGAAGCACGTGATCGCCAATCGGGGGACAATGATCGGTCATCACACTTCGATTGGAGATTTCTGCAGCCTGATGCCCGGATCCAACATCGCGGGAGCGTGCCAGATTGGCGGGAGCGCTTACATCGGAATGGGCGCGCTCGTTCTCGATCACAAGAAGATCGGTGCGCACTCCGTGGTCGCTGCGGGATCGGTTGTGACAAAGGACGTCCCGGCAAACGTGCAGGTGCAGGGAGTGCCTGCGAAAATCGTTCGCACTGAAATCGAAGGGAGATAGGTGGAAAAGCTGATCATCAACCTCGCACCTACGGGAATGGTTCCGACAACCGCCGACAATTCGTCGGTGCCCGTCGATGTCGAGACAATCTCCAGCGACGCAGCAGCGTGCCAAAACGCAGGCGCGGCGATCATACATCTGCATGCTCGCGATGAGAATCAGGCGCCCACGTGGCGTTCCGACGTCTATCGTGAGATCATCCTCGCGGTTCGGCAGAAATGCCCCGACATCATCGTCGTCGTTTCAACAAGCGGAAGAACTCACGGAGCATTCGAACAGCGATCCGATGTCCTCAACCTCGACGGGAAAGTCAAACCCGACATGGCATCGCTCACACTCGGCTCGCTCAATTTTCCAAAGCAGGCTTCGGTAAATGAGCCGTCGATGATTCGGCGACTCGCTGACACGATGCGCGATCGCGGAATTGTGCCCGAGCTTGAAGTGTTCGACTTCGGAATGCTCGACTACGCTAAGTATCTGATCGAACGCGGCGTGCTGCGCGAGCCGTTCTACTTCAACCTTCTCCTTGGCTCGCTCGGAACGCTGAGCGCCACGCCGTCCAATCTCGTATCACTCGTGATGCAGCTGCCTCAGGGCGCGATCTGGGCGGCTGCGGGAATTGGACGATTTCAGTTCGCGATGAATTCACTCGCGGTTGTGACAGGCGGGCACGTGCGCATCGGGCTCGAGGACAATCTCTTCATGGACGCTGGAAAGAGCAGACCAGCAAGCAACTGCGAGCTCGTCAAGCGAATCGCCCGGCTCGCGCAAGCGGCCGAAAGACAGATAGCGACTCCAGCAGAAGCCCGCGCGATCATAGGACTGCCGGAGCGAACGCAGTAAATTCGTTTCAATGGCTGACGCACCTTCGAGCAGTCGCAAGTTCAACGATGAAGAAGTCGCGCTCATCATCAAGCGCGCGGCGGAGCTTCAGCAGACGGAGCAGATCGCGCAGGATCCTGGAAGCGCGCTGTCTCTCGCGGATGTTGAAGCGATTGCAAAGGAAGCGGGAATCGATCCCGCACTCGTGCGGCGCGCAGCCAACACGCTCGATCAGCCCTCTACAGAAAAGACTCGTCCATCGCCGTGGGTCGGCGCACCGACGCGATTGGTGTACGAGCGCGTCGTTGACGGTGAGGTCACACCAGATGCGTATGAGCCGATAGTCAACGAAATTCGCCGCACGTTCGGCGACAACGGAGTTCCAAGCGTGCTCGGCCGAACGCTGGCGTGGACCAGTACGCAGACCGGCGGCAGACGACATTCGCGCGGACGACAGATCGATGTCAGCGTGATGTCGCGCGGCGGAGTAACAACTATTCGGGTAGAAGAAGAGCTGCGGAACATCGCAGGAGCGCTGTTCGGTGGACTCGTTGGCGGCGGCGGTGGAGGAACCACCGGAATATCGGTCGGCATCGGCATGGGAGCACTTCATTCTGCGCCCCTTGCAGCGATGATATGGCTTGCTGTCGCTGGAGGATTCTACACTCTGGCGCGCGTGCTCTTTGGCAACCTTTCGGAGAAACGGGACCATGAGCTTCGAAGCCTGACTGACCGCTTACAGTCGATCGTCGAGAGCGCAGTGCCGCAACCTTCTTCTCAGGTTGGTGCGAGCTCCGCCCGATCACTCGGCGCCGGCATGGAAGGAACAAGCGCCGGAGGCTGATGCGAATTCCAGTTCGCGAGTGCCTCTTCATCAGTCCATGGCTTGAGCCGCATCGATTCGAGAGCGCCGGCAAGTGCGCTTGAAAGCTCGATGACTGACTGATAGCGGTCTTCAGGTTTTTTCGACAGACATTTGAGAACGACAGTTTCGATCGCCGATGGAATGTCCACGCGGCCGCGGAGCGAAGGCGGAACGGGATCATTGCGCAGATGCTTGGCGACCATCTGAAACGCGCTCGTTGCCTCGAAGACGAGCTGCCCGCTCAACAGGTAGTAACCAACGCAGCCAAGCGCGTAGATGTCCGATCGAGCGTCGACGAGCTCGCCAAGACTCATCTCGGGCGCCATATACGCCGGCGTTCCTGGTGTTCTTCCAACAGCAGTCGCCAGCGAATCTGCGGACTCCATCTGATGCACTGATTTCACGAGACCAAAATCGAGCACCTTCACGAAATCATATCGCACGCCCGCTTTTCCAACGTGAATGTTCGCAGGCTTGATGTCGCGGTGAACAAGTCCGCGCTCATGCGCTTCCGCGAGTGACTCGCACGTCTGTCGGAGAATGTGAACAACCCGGCGCGCCGGCAGCGGTCCGTTCTGTTTGACGAGTGTCTCGAGATCAACTCCCTCGAGAAGCTCCATGACGAAGTAAAGAGTCTGATCTTCAGTCACGCCAAAATCGAACAGCTCGACCGTATGTGGCGATCTCAAATTCGCCGCAGCCTCAGCTTCACGATGAAATCTCTTGATAGCGAGATCGGCTGACTCTCCATTCTCGCTGCCGAGCATTTCTGCGCGAATCAGCTTGATGGCTGCAGGGCGCGCGAGCATGCGGTGTGTCGCTTTGTAGATCTCGCCCATTCCACCGCGCTTGATGAGATCACCGAGTTGATAGCTTCCCATCTCGCGGGCTTTGGAGACTTGTCGGCCAAGTCGCGTCACTACTTTGGATACGGCCCAGGCGACTATCGCGATGAGGAAATCCGGATAGTGCATAAGGATCCCCTGTTTCGCGGCTTCCATAGTCGTAAGACCATGTACGTGCGTGACCATCATCATCAGGGGATTCATCGCTGCACTGAAAAGCCCTGCTATCAGCATGTGACGTGGATTCACCGGCAGCACGGCGGCGAACAGCAGCACCACCACCCCGATCCACGTGATCATCACGACAAGATCTTCCGACTCCGCAAGTCCCCAGTGCATCACCAGTCCGATGCACGCGCACGTGAAAATCATGTACGCGAGTCCGAGGTTCAGGAAAAACTCGGGGCTGCGATGACTGCGCTTGATGAACAGCCACAGTCCAAAAGAGCCAACACCGACTGCGTATCCGAGCAGCTCGGGCGGCTTGATTCCCGGCCACTCCAGCCCGGGATGCAGCGGCTCCCATGTGACGTGCCACAGGATTGTGGCGACGATCCACAATGGGCCAGCGATCAGTGCGATCAGCCCGAGCCGCTGAGAAGCTTCCCGCAGCAGGTCAGTCGGGATCTCGCGCTTTTTTGAACGCGCGGAAGTCATTGTTCCCGGAGTAGTTGGCTCCGGGCGAACCATTACATGATCGTGCATTTGTGAATGGTCAGAGTTATGGATGTTTGGCGGCGATAGCAAGTTGCCGTGACAGTTCCGCAGGCCTGATCGGAGCCGCAGATTAAGCGCCTCCCACACGCGGACAGGGATTGCGGCGCAAGAATGCTTTTGGGTTCCTCCTCCTTCACGCACTAATACTGTGCTTTCCCGCTACAGGAAAAGCGCAGGATTTCAAGCACACCTCGTTCGAGCGCAACGTTGTTACGGCCGGTATTAATGGAGCCATAGGCGGACTCGCGGCAGGCACGTCACAGCTTTTCGCAAAAAAATCATTCTGGCGCGGATTTGCCAGAGGTGCAGGTGCTGGTCTCATCGTATATGGCGGAAAGAGATTGATTGCCGAGCGGAGCCCAGTGGCGTGGTGGGTCGGTCGCCAAATCGCTGCGATTGGAAGCTCCGAGGTCGCAAACGCTGCTCACGGTCGGCGCGTCTTCCAGATCCTCACGCTTCCTGTCGGACCGGTTCGACTGCACTTCGAACCGCGAGCGAGACTGATCCCATCTGCAACGCTCGATATTGTGTCTACTGCTTATTCGGCTGTGGTTGCCAGTCAAGCGGGCAGTCGTTTCGCAGCTCGCGAATCACTCGCCACAGGCACGATTGTTTTCATTACGCGTCAACGATCTCAGGGAATCGGTGGCAATGCAGCAGGCGTCGTGACGCTCAGCGAGTACGTTCCGAACGGAAATTTCCCGCTGCTTGAAAGCGAACGGGATGTGCTCTCTCACGAGCTCGTTCATTCTGCTCAATACGATTTCGTTGTGACTGTATGGGCAGATCCTCTTCAGTCCACGATCGTAAAAAAGCTTCCATGGGCGAAGCCGGTTACCCGCTATCTCGATTTCAATCTTCTCCTGCCGATA
Source organism: Gemmatimonadota bacterium (assembly GCA_046732835.1). Taxonomy (GTDB): domain Bacteria; phylum Gemmatimonadota; class Gemmatimonadetes; order Gemmatimonadales; family Gemmatimonadaceae; genus UBA4720. Next base: position 107,830 of record JBKPNY010000122.1, read on the forward strand.
CAAGTTGTTGCTAATGCTCTGATCTCGTACCACGATCGTCCGTGGGAACAGGAAGCGGGCTCGCTTGTTTCCGATGACAGGTAGTCGGCTCCGGACTTTCGCCGCGCTCTGCGCCGCGGTCACAATGCCTGGCTGCCTCGAGCCAATCGAGCCTACACCCAACTCGGCGCCACTTTCAATCACCCCGCTTGTGGAGGCCGGCAGCGTGATCAGGGAGGCGGATGGTTTTTCTTTTTCACTTCCACTAACGGTGAAAAATATCGGAACGCGACCGGTCTACGTCGATCTCTTTTATCGCCGGACTGAAAAGCTCGTCGATCAAAAGTGGGAGGTGGCTGCTGAGTCAACTCCAACGAATCTCATGCGGCTCTTTGCACCGAATGAGTCCCGGAGAATCGAGTACGTTGTTTCGTACAAACTCGGCGCTGGTTTCAGGTTGCTCGAGCAGGTGCGAGGCGTGTATCGGGTCGGCCTTCGCGCATTCTATGGGGCCAATCAAACCGACCCTATTTCCGATCTACCGTCGTACTCGAGATCTTTCGTTCTTGTCGAGGCCCAGGATTGATCCGCCCGGCCGCCACTGAGGGCCGGTAAAGCGATTCTACGGATCTGTTCGATCAGAGACGGACACTACGCTTTTTATTTTTGTTAAGGACGCACTGCCGATAGAACTTGGCCTCGGGACCGAAGTGAAGGAGGAGGCCAACTTCGTAATCGGTCGCATGTAAATAGTTCCGTAACTGTCTTATGGCAGTCTTTGGAAGTTCTGCGCTCGATTTTATTTCAATTATCACCTTATCGTCGACAAGCATGTCGAGCTTGTAAGTGCAGAGCTGATACACTCTGTAGTAAAGAGGAACAGCCACCTCGCGTCCGACCTGGTGTTGTCTATCGCGAAGCTCTCGCTCCATCGCGGCCCTATAGGGAAATTCCAGAAAACCGTGGCCGAGATCGTTGTATACCTCATAGAACGCTGCGATTACCGAGCTGCTGGTTTCAGCGTGAAGAAGTTCGTCATTGTCCATGGGCAACTGTAATTGCACCCAATTAAATCAGTATCGTCGTTCCGTTTCTAATCCGATCAATCCGCTGCATCGTACCACCGACCCTCAGTGGCGGCCAGGCGGATCACTCCTTTGATTCGACAAGGACGTCAGTGCGTCTTAACAAAAATAAAAAGCGTAGTGTCCGTCTCTGATCGAACAGATCCGTAGAATCGCTTTACCGGCCCTCAGTGGCTGCTCCACGAGACGTTATCGGCAGGGAAGCCCGAAATGACTGGCAAAGCAGGGATCATCGCGCGGCGGAAGACTGTCTGCGGCTGCACTGTCGGCCGCGATGCTGTCAGCGCGAGCAGAATCAGCAGCGGTGCGAGGCTGGCTTCGTGTGCAGGCGGCACACGTCAGAATGGCGACAATAAGGATCCGAAGAACTTTCATGCGCCATAAGAAAATGAAATCGCGCCGATGACGTAACAGCGTCTTCGGCGCGATTTCTTCTTTTAATGAAGCGTTAATCGATCCTTAACTGATCGTCTGCCTTTTAGATATCCAGGTTCGAGACGAACTTTGCGTTCTGCTCGATGAACAACCGTCGCGGCTCGACTTCATCACCCATCAGCGTCTGGAAAGTCTGATCGGCGAGCACCGCGTCTTCCATTGTCACCTTGAGAATCGTACGAGTCTCAGGATCCATTGTTGTTGCCCAGAGCTGGCCAGGATTCATTTCTCCGAGACCCTTGTAGCGCTGGATGTTGAGCGAGCTCTTTCCTTCGCCGTTGCCAAGACGCGCAGCGTAATCGTCGCGCTCCTTTTCGTCGTACGCGTAATACTCTTCCTTTCCTTTCGCGACGCGATAGAGAGGCGGCTGCGCAATGTAGATGTAACCTGCTTCGATGAGCTCAGGCATCTGACGATAGAAGAACGTCAGGAGCAGCGTGCGAATGTGCGCTCCGTCGACGTCAGCGTCCGTCATGAGAATGACCTTGTGATAGCGGACGTTCTCAACCGTGAACTCTTCCTTGATTCCCGCGCCGATCGCCGTGACGATCGTGCGGATTTCCTCATTGCCGAGGATCTTGTCGATACGCGCACGCTCGACGTTCAGGATTTTTCCGCGAAGCGGAAGAATTGCCTGGAATGCGCGATTGCGTCCCTGCTTCGCTGAGCCGCCAGCCGAATCCCCTTCGACGAGATAGATCTCGCACAGCGCCGGATCGCTCAGCGAGCAGTCAGCGAGCTTGCCGGGAAGATTGCCGATGTCGAGCGCCGACTTCTTGCGGGTGAGGTCGCGCGCTTTGCGTGCGGCCTCTCGTGCCCTCGCTGCCGAGACGGCTTTCTCGATGACGATGTTCGCTACGCGTGGATGCTCCTCGAGATACGCGCCCAGCATTTCGTTCACTACCGACTTGACTGCGCCTTCCACTTCGGAGTTGCCGAGCTTGGTCTTGGTCTGACCTTCGAACTGCGGCTCGCGAACTTTTACGGAGAGAACTGCGGTCAATCCTTCACGGACGTCGTCTCCGGAAAGAGTGATGTCACCGCCTTTGCGCCCCGAATTCTTGGACGCGTAAGCGTTGATCGTACGCGTGAGCGCCGACTTGAATCCCGTGAGGTGTGTTCCACCTTCGTGCGTGTTGATGTTGTTCACGAAGGAGAAAACGTTCTCGTTGTAGCCGTCGTTGTACTGAAACGCGAGCTCGATTTCGACATCGTCGCGCTCAGTCTCGATATATACGATCTCGTTGTGCAGCGACTTGCGAGCGGAGTTGAGAAACTGAACCATCTCCTTGAGTCCGCCCTTTGCGAGGAACGTCTCGGTTTTTTCCTGGCCCTCGCGCTCATCCTTGATGCGAATCTCCACTCCCTTGTTGAGGAAGGAGAGCTCGCGCAGGCGATTGGCGAGAGTGTCGTAGTCGTAGCGAAGCTCGGTGAAAATCTCGGGATCGGGCTTGAACCAGGTCTTGGTTCCCGTCTCACGGCCGGCTTTTCCAAGCACCGACAGCTTGGTCTTGGTGTAGCCGCGAACGAAATCCATGTAGTGCTCTTTGCCGTCGCGCTTCACCCACACCTTGAGCTGTTCCGAGAGCGCATTCACAACCGATACACCCACGCCGTGGAGACCGCCTGAAACCTTGTAGGTGTTCTTGTCGAATTTTCCGCCTGCGTGCAGCACCGTCATCGCGAGCTCGAGCCCGGGAATCTTTTCCGTCGGATGAACGTCGACGGGAATTCCGCGACCGTCGTCTGTGACGGTGATCGAGTCGTCAGAATGAATCGTGACATCGATCTTCTTGGCGTAACCGGCGAGTGCCTCGTCGATCGAGTTGTCGACTACCTCGTAGACGAGATGGTGCAGACCACGTGAAGACGTGGAGCCGATGTACATGCCCGGCCGTTTGCGCACGGCTTCGAGGCCTTTGAGTACTTGAATTTGGCCAGCGTCGTAGCGCCCGTCGCCGTTTCCAGTCTTCGCCATGAAGTGAGTCTAAAGTCCTGAAAGGTGGGTCCGAACAGACACCGAAAACCGGATGTTCGGTAGATTGAATAATCTAACGTCCGGACGGGATTTTCGCAATTGTGATTTCGGCCTCTAAACGCTGACCCCAAAACAACTTAGCGGTCGAGCCGATACCGTATTTTCCGGACCTTCTCCCGGCCCTTCCGGGCGTTCAGAGCTTTCAACAGCTCGGGCTCCATGAGACCCAGCTCAGTCATCCACGCATTTGTCTTCACGGCGACGAAAAGAATGCCGTCGGGAGTGATCGAAAGCGCCTTTGTAACGGCCGCGATTTTCTCCCCGACCACTTCAGGCCAGGCTTCGATTGCCGTCGCCTGTTCGATACGCTTCGCGAGCCCGCGCTCGACAAGAAATCCGCTGAGTGCATCAGCAATTGGAACAGGACCGCGCTTCTTGTCTCTCATCGCTCGATCGAGCCCGCGTGCACAACTCGTCGCTCGAGTCCAAGGAGCTCTGGCGGAATGTCTGACGCGCGCGGAACAGCGAGAATGGTCTGTCCCATTCCCGATCCGCGAAGAAGATCGAGAATCTTTTCCGATCGCTTCACATCGAGCTCGGAAAACGGATCGTCGAGCAGAAGAACCGGTGCGATTCCGCGCGATTCACGAATCGTATCGCCCTCGAGCATTCTCAAGGCAATCGCTGCAGTGCGCTGCTGGCCGGCAGAACCGAACATTCTCAAGTCTCGGTGATCGAGTGTGAGAGAAAGATCATCTCGATGCGGTCCCGAATGCGTCATGCCTCTGCGAATGTCGTGCTTGCGATGCCTCGCAAGAGAATTCTCAAGTGCCCCGCGAATGTCTGATTCCTTTGCGATGCTGCTCGAGTAGGACATGACTGACTCTCCTGCTTCACCAATCGCGGAAGTGAGCCGCGAAAATTCACCCGCGCGCTGACGCACCCATTCCACACGGGAGCACACGAGCACAGCGCCATATTCCGCGAGCGATGGCTCCCACACTGCAGCGGCGGCGTCATCACCGGTCTTCGCCGCCTCGCGAAGCGCAGCATTCCTTCGCGCGAGTGCTGCACGATACCGCTGAAGTGCGCTCAGATATTTTCGGGACGACAATGCCAAGGCAAGATCGAGAAATCGTCTTCGCTCTCCCGGTCCCCCGGCGATGAGCTGAATGTCCCGCGGAGAGAACATCACCGAGGGAAGGGAGCCGAACGCTTCGCTCAGCTTCGATGCAACCGCACCATCGATGGTGATTTTTTTCTTCTTCCCGTAAGTCTCGAATCCCGCCGAGATCTCGTGCGCCGAATCGGTCGCGCATGAGGCCGAGATGTGAAATCCTTTGGTGCCGAATCTGACCAGATCCTGATCGCGTGCGCCGCGCACACTGCGAAGAACCTGGAGATAGTAAATGCTCTCGAGAAGATTCGTTTTTCCCTGGCCGTTCTCGCCGATGATCGCGAGGCCTGACTCAGGGATCTCGAGATCGAGTTTTGCGAAGTTTCTGAAATCGCGCGCGGAAAGCCGGCGCAGCCAGACCTTCGAGGTGCTCACTTCCCCCCGAAAACGGGCGCACGCTTCTCGAGAAACGCCTTCATTCCCTCGGTCATGTCTTCAGTTGCAGCGAGAAGCCCGAAATGATTGGCCTCCAGCACGAGCCCTTCGTCGAGTGACATTTCCATTCCCCGATCGATGGCTTCGATGCAGAGCGCAACAGCAAGCGGTCCGTTGGACAGTATGAGTGTCATCATCTCAATGGCTGTGGCGATCAGCTCCTCTCCCGCCACAACTTTGTTCACAAGCCCAATCCGATACGCCTCGTTCGCATCGATCATCTCGGCGGTGGTGATCAGCTGAATTGCGCGACCTTTCCCGACAAGTCGTGACAGACGCTGCGTGCCGCCATAACCCGGACACGTACCCAGCTTTACTTCGGGAAGGCCGAACTTTGCTTTGTCGGATGCGATTCTGATGTGGCATGCGAGCGCAAGCTCACATCCGCCGCCCAGGGCAAATCCATTGACGGCTGCAATAACGGGTTTTGGGGAAGTTGCGAACCGTCGAAAAATTTCCTGGCCGCGTTGTGCGCGAGACTTCGCAATCGTCGGAGTCTGACTCGAGAGCTCGGAGATATCCGCACCTGCAACAAACGCCCGCCCCGCCCCAGTTACGATCAGCCCGGCGATGTCAGTTCGTGAGCGAACCTCGTCGATTGCCTGGCCCAGCTCTCCAATGGTTGCATCGTTCAGAGCATTGAGCTTGTCGGGCCGGTTTACGGTGAGGGTAGCAATCCGGTCGCGAACTTCGAGAGTCAAAAAATCGTAGGACATTGGCGTAACGTCACATGGAAACGAGAATCAACTCCAGGCTCGAGATGCCAGACTCAGGATGCGAGACGACTGTTGAGATTCCAGTCTGGTTGGATTCCGCCTGTTATCTGGAATCGTCCGTCTGACATCACAAGTCTGGAGTTGAAGTTGTTGTTGGAGTAATGTACGCGCGCACGTTTACTTCGCCCACTTGGGATTACTGAATGGCCGAAAAATGGATTCGCCGAAAGGGTACGAAAGCGAGCGGATTCAGATACTCCGCCCCTGACGGAAAGGCCGTTCGCAAAAAGGAGATACTCGAGAGAATCGACCTGCTTCGAATCCCTCCCGCGTGGACTGACGTCCACATTTCCACGAATCCGCGGGCTCCCATTCAGGTTTGGGGATTCGACGCGCGAGGACGCAAGCAGTATCGCTACCACAAACGCGCGGTCGAAAAAGGCGAGCTCAGAAAACATTACCGCGTGCGACAGCTGGCGAAGGATCTTCCGCGCCTCAGGCGGAGACTGATCAAGGATCTTGCGCGCGGCGATTATTCGCGAGAGCGCGTGGCAGCGGGAATCCTCATGCTCATCTCGCAGCGATGGTTTCGAGTGGGAAGTGACCGGTACGAGAAAGAGAACAATTCGTTCGGGATCACGACACTCAGAAAGTCACACGTGTCCGATGCCGGGGATCATGTCGTTTTCGACTATCGCGGAAAACGAGGCATCGATCACCACCAGCATGTTATCGATCCGCGGCTGATCAAGCTTGTCGAAGACTTGATGGACACACCCGGCAGGCGGCTGTTCCGGTATCTCGACGGAAAGAAATGGGTGGACATCGATGCGCGCGAAGTGAACGAGTATCTCGAGGAGATCGCGGGCTTTCCGTATACTGCGAAAGATTTCCGCACATGGGGTGGATCGATGCTCGCGGCCACCATACTCTCAGACCTCGGCAACGCCAAGACCAGGACCGCGCGCAACAAGAACATCGTTACAGCTGTTCGACTTGTTGCTGCAGAGCTGGGCAACACTCCGGCGATCTCCAGAAAGTCTTACGTCCATCCCATCATTCTCACTCGATATCTCAAAAGCGGCGCGACGATCACAATTCCGCGGAGATCGGCAAAAAAGTCAGCTCCTGGAAAACACTGGCCCGAGGAAATCGCGCTGATCGAATTTCTCGATGAGTATTTCCCTGAGCGACGCAAGACTCAGCGGATGCCTGGAGATGAACAATGAAGCATGTGCTCGCGATCGACGAAGGAACTACGGGTGTTACGTCGCTTGTCGTTTCTGCAGACGGAAAAATCGTCGGCCGGGGTTATCGCGAGATCACGCAACATTTTCCGCAGCCCGGATGGGTCGAGCATGACGCGGCAGAAATCTTCGAGAGAACTCTCGAGTCGGCCCGGCACGCGATCGCGCAGGCGGGAGTAGTACCCGATTCCATCGGCATTACAAATCAGCGCGAGACGATTGTCGTCTGGGATCGTAGAACGGGCGAGCCCCTGACGCGTGCGATTGTCTGGCAGGATCGCCGGACTGCAGATCGCTGTCGTGAGCTTTCATCAGAGGCTGCGCGGATTACTTCGCTCACCGGACTTCCAGTCGATCCTTACTTCTCTGCAACCAAGCTCGAGCTGCTTCTTCGTGAACCCGCTGTAACAGAGCGACTGCGCGAAGGTGCTGTAATCGCGGGAACAATGGACACGTGGCTCATCTGGAAGCTGACGGGCGGCGACGTTCACGCGACAGATCCAACAAACGCGTCGCGCACAATGTTGTTCGACATTGGCGCGAGAAAGTGGAGTGAAGAGCTTTGCTCTTTGTTCAACGTGGCGCCCGAAGTTCTTCCGGAAGTGCGTCCGTCGAGCGGAGGCTTTGGTCGAGCCCGAAAAGAATTCTTTGGCGCCGAGATTCCGATAAGCGGTGTTGCGGGAGATCAGCAGGCTGCTTTGTTCGGCCAGGCATGCGTGAATGCAGGTGAAGGAAAGAATACTTACGGAACCGGTGCATTTCTTCTTCTCAACACCGGACAGAATCAGGCTGAGCCGGGTGAAGGCATCCTGACGACCGTCGCATGCGATGCGGAAGGTCAGTACGCGTACGCACTGGAAGGCTCAATCTTCATCGCTGGTGCTGCGGTTCAATGGCTGCGCGATGGACTCGAGATCATCGAGACTGCACCTGAGACTGAAGCGCTGGCGCGAAGTCTCGAGTCAAATGACGGAGTTTATTTCGTAACGGCACTCACGGGCCTTGGTGCGCCGCACTGGCAGCCAGATGCGAGGGGCACAATCGTAGGATTGACGAGAGGAACAACTCGCGCGCATCTCGCTCGTGCAGCCCTGGAAGCGATGGCATATGGAACGGGCGACGTACTCAATGCCATGCAATCTCGCAGTGGAACATCTTTCGAGCGACTTCGCGTTGACGGTGGCGCGAGCGTGAATGACTGGTTGATGCAATTTCAGTCCGACTTTATCGGAGTTCCTGTTGAGCGTCCCGAAATCGTAGAGACTACTGCGATGGGCGCAGCCGGTCTCGCCGGGATTGCGTCAGGAGTCTGGAAAAGCTCGAATGAATTTCATTCTGTGAGAAAGTTCACCGAGTTCAAACCGGCAATGTCCCTCGATCAGCGAATCCGACTTATTGCAGGGTGGAATCGCGCGATCGAGACAGCACTGTTCTGGGCAGAGATGAAAACAACAAAATCTGGATGAGACAATGAGTTCTCATTGTCTCACCCATCCTCACAACTTTCATTAAGAGAGAGCTTGCTGTGCAGACTTTGTCGCGGCAGTTAATCGTCTTGCTGACAACCATCAGCGCTTGCTCCACAAACTCAGTCAATCCTTCAACTCCTGTCCGTACATCTATTGTGGAAGACTCAGCGATACTGGCAACTCCGACCGCAAAGATCTACGGAACGCTCGAGCTTCCCGCCGGAAAAGATCCTACACCTGTAGTCCTCATCATTGCTGGCTCAGGTCCAACGGACAGAAACGGAAACTCAAAAGCTCTGCCTGGCGCAAATAATTCGCTCAAAATGCTGGCAGATGGACTCGCAGCTCGGGGAATCGCATCGCTGCGATACGACAAGCGCGCCATCGGACAGAGTGTCGTGCCAGGTATGAAGGAGGAAGATCTGCGATTCACCAACTACGTTGACGACGCATCCGGTTGGATCAAACAGCTGAGATCAGATAAACGATTCTCAACAATTACCGTTGCCGGACATAGTGAAGGCTCACTCATTGGCATGATCGCGGCTCACGATGCCGGCGCTGATGCGTTCATCTCACTCGAGGGTGCAGGGCGCAATGCCAGAGACATCATCCAGGAACAGCTCGCGGCGCAAATGCCTCCTGAGGGAGTCAGGAATGCGCGGGAGATGATGGATAGAGTCGCTAAGGGTGAGCGCATCGACTCGATCCCGCCCGGACTGTCCGCCCTGTTTCGTCCAAGCGTTCAGCCGTACCTCACGTCGTGGTTCAAGTACACGCCCTCCGACGAAATCGCGAAGCTGGACATCCCCGTGATGATCGTGCAGGGCACGCACGACATTCAGACGAGCATGGAAGATTCCAGACGCCTGGCTGAGGCAAAGAAGTCCGCAAAGGTTCTGGAGATCGAGGGAATGAATCACGTTCTCAAGAACGCGCCTGCTGGACGACTGGAGCAGATGTCGTCCTATACCGACCCGAATATCCCTGTCGTTCCAAAGCTTCTCGATGAAATGGCGCAGTTCGTAATGTCGGTGAAGCCAGGGAAGTGAGAATCGGGCTGATCCTTGCGGCATTTGTTCTGATTGCCGCACCCCTTGAGGCACAGAAAGCGAAGCCGAGCGATCCGGTGTTTGGCGTGGACAAGGTGAAGCATTTTTTTATCGCGGGATTTGTCGAAAGCATGTCGTTCGCCGGACTGCAGGCCGCCGGATCGAGCCGCTCTACCGCAAAAACGGCTGCGCTTGCCGCAACAGCGGTTGTCTCCGTCGCCCGCGAAGTGCACGATAAAAAGAAGAAAGGGCTGTTCAGCATTCGCGATCTTGCGTGGGACGCCATCGGGGCAAGCGCCGCCATCCTTGTCCTGAACAAGACTCAGCACTGAGCTTATATTCCACACTGTGAAACCCCGCGCGAAATTCCTGCTTGGCGGCCTCGTGATTCTTGGTACCGCCAGTTACCTCATGGCGAGCTCCATCAGGGAGACCGCCGTATACTACCTGACACCCGGCGAGCTCTCGGCGAAAACTGTCGCCGATCCAACGTTCTATGAAACTGGCGTGAAGGTTGGCGCGCGCGTTGTGCCTGGGTCCATCAAGCGCGCTGCAGGCGGACGCGAGACCTCGTTTGCGATGACAGACGGCGCCAAGACCTACAACGTCGTGTACCGCGGAATAACCCCCGACACTTTTACCGACGGTGTCGACGTCGTGGTCGAAGGAAGGCTTGGGCGCGACGGGACATTCCGCGCAACCACGCTTCTCGCGAAATGCGCGTCGCGCTACGAAAACGCACCCGAGAAATACAAAGAGACGCCAGCCTATAAATCGGCGGCTAGCGGCGCGTGATCCTGATCGGTGAGCTGTCGCTCTGGGTCGCTCTTCTCATGGCGACCTGGGCAGCGACAGTATCGTTTGCAGGCGGCGCACTCAAGCGCCGCGATCTCACGCTCAGTGGCGAGCGCGCGATCTATGTGACACTCGCGATGGTAGTGCTTGCGTCAGCTGGTCTCTGGACTGCGCTCTTCACGCACGACTTCTCAATCAAATACGTCGCTTCATTCTCCAGCGCCAATCTGCCCAAGGTCTACACCTTCACGGCATTCTGGGCCGGGCAGGCAGGATCGATGCTGTTCTGGTGTCTGATTCTCGCGATTTATTCGTCGCTTGCAGTTTATCAGAATCGCGCACGCAATCGCGCGTTGATGCCGTATGTGTCGGGCACACTCGCATGCGTGATGATCTTCTTCCTCGCAACGATGTGCCTCGGCGCAAATCCATTCGAGAGACTCGACTGGATTCCACCCGATGGCCGGGGAATGAATCCGCAGCTGCAGAATCCCGGAATGGCGATTCACCCGCCCAATCTCTATCTGGGGTACGTCGGCACCACGATTCCATTTGCGTTCGCCATTGCCGCACTCATCACGCGCCGACTCGATGCTGAGTGGCTTACAGCAATCAGGAAGTGGACGCTCATTTCGTGGTTCTTCAACACCACCGGAATCGTTCTCGGAATGTGGTGGGCGTACGTGGAGCTTGGCTGGGGCGGCTACTGGGCCTGGGATCCGGTCGAGAACGCATCGCTTCTTCCGTGGCTCGTCAATACTGCGTTCCTGCATTCGATCATGGTGCAGGAAAAGCGCGGGATGCTGCGCAAATGGAACGTCACACTCGTTGTGTCGACCTTCCTGCTCTCGATTTTCGGGACGTTCATCACACGCAGTGGAATCATCTCGAGCGTGCATTCGTTTGCCCAGTCTCCGGTAGGAAACTGGTTCGCCGCATTTCTGATTCTCTCGATCGCAATCACTGCGTATCTGGTAACAACCCGCCTCAAGGATCTCGAGGCAAGGGCGACTCTCGAGAGCATGGTGAGCCGGGAAGCTGCGTTCCTCTACAACAATGTTGTTCTTGTCGGAATTGCATTCTCGGTTTTGTGGGGAACGCTGTTTCCAATCATTACTGAAGCTGTGCGCGGCGAGAAGATTACAGTTGGTCCGCCGTTCTTTAATGCAGTCAATATTCCGCTCGGGCTGACGCTGCTTCTGCTGACCGGCATCGGTCCCCTTATTGCCTGGCGTCGCGCATCGATCGCGAATCTGCAAAGACAGTTTGCGAGTCCTGTGACGGCGGGAATTGCAGTCGGTGTGCTCCTGGTCGTTGCGGGAATGCGAGAGGTTACCGCGGTGATCGCCTACGTTTTCGCAGCGTTTGTCGCAATGACGGTCACGCAGGAGTTCTACAAGGGCGTGGGAGCGAGACATCGCATGTACGGCGAAGGTCTTGTGCGCGCGTTCAGCCGTCTCATTTCGCGAAACCGCCGTCGGTACGGCGGATACATCGTTCACATGGGCGTAGTGGTGATATTTGCCGCATTCGCCGGCCTCGCCTTCAAGAAGGAGTTCGATGTCACGCTCAAGGACGGCGACTCGAAGGAGCTCGTCGACCCTTACGGCCACAGATGGAAGTTCGTGAGCCAGGGTCTATCTGAGTACGACCTCCTGAACCGGCACGTGGTGGCACTCGCTCTGGATCTCAGTCGCGATGGGAAACCCAGTGGTGTGCTGACGACTGAAAAAAGACAGCACGTCGACAGCCGCGGAGCACCGACATTCGAGCCATCGACTGAAGTCGGAATCAGGTCGTCGTGGAAGCAGGACGTATACGTCGTTCTCGCGGGAGTGCGCGAGGATCAGTCGGCTGAGATTCGTGTGACGTTCAATCCGCTGGTGAGATGGGTATGGCTCGGCGGCGGACTGATGGCGCTCGGCGGTCTCATTGTGATGTGGCCGCAGGCAGAGCGTAAGCGTGCGCAGAGTGGCTACTCAGTGGCGATGCCACCCGTCGAAGTTCCTGAGATAGAGCGCGTGCTCGCAGGCGTCTGATGCAGTCGCGAAGGGAATTCCTCGCGTCGCTGGGCGCGGTGATGTTCGCGCCGGCTGTTGCTTCTGCGATGCAGGAAAACACCGGAGCGGCGAATGTGCCGATGGAGCAGGACGCTTATCGTCCTGTAAAGCTCGCGGCAAAACCCGGGGCGGCTCCTTCCATGACCGACCTTCAGCGCGACGATCTCGAGCACAAGATCAAATGTCAGTGTGGATGCGTGCTCGATGTGTACACGTGCAGAACCACTGACTTCTCGTGCAGTGTTTCGCCTGCAATGCATCGGGACGTTATGGATCTCGTTGCAGGTGGATACAACGCCGCACAGATACTTGGCGCGTTTCAAACTGTGTACGGCGAGCGCGTTCTGATGGCGCCTTTAAAACAGGGCTTCAACCTGGTTGGCTACATCATGCCATTTGCTGCCTTGATTACAGCAGGTGCTGCTGTTGCCGTGCTTATCAGAAAGTGGGGCGCACGTGCCGCTCAGGAACCCGCGGTTGCTGCAGCAGGTCCAATTGACGCGACGGCGGAAGAGATGGAGGCGTTGAAGGCCGCACTGAGGGACGACTCTTGAGCGCGCTGGTGATTGGAACTCTGCTCGCGATCGCTGCGCTTTCGTTCGTGCTGTATCCACTTTTGATCGGAGCTTATCCAGGTCTCATCGAAAGGACCGGGGAAATACCTTCCGAGAATCGAGCCGTCGACGCGCTTCGGGAGATCGAGTTCGATCGCGCCACAGGCAAGCTGTCCGACGCCGACTATGACGCACTGAAATCGTCTTACACTCAGAAAGCGATCAATGCTATGCGATCGTCAGACGCGCCGGCTTGCGAGAAGTGCGGTTATCAGACTGAGGCCGGCGCAAAGTTCTGCTCGCGCTGCGGAAATCCTCTCTAAAACTCGTGCGCTTCGAGCTTCTTCCGTGCAACTCGCACAGGAAGAAAAGTCGCTGTGATGCAGACTACGGCAGCGAGACCAAATCCCCACACCATCTCGAACGGATCGCGCTGAGAGCCGAAGGATTTTGACGCGAGATAGCTGAATACCGGCCGTGCTTCGAGCGTTATGACCGATCCGATCACGACAATCGACGCCATCATGAACATGAGGCCGCCGAACGAAGTCGGAATCTGCGCAGCGTTCTCCGTGTCGAAGCGTGGATAGAGTGTGCCGAATCCAACTGCGAGGCCCGCGATTGCAAAGGTCATCATCGTAATCGTCAGCACCGACACAACCATGATGAAGTCACTCACTTTCATCAGGAAGCCCGTTGTGAAAACAAGTCCGAGCGCGAAGACCAGGAGCGGAATTGTTCCGACCCAGAACTTTGACCATAGAAGATCGCGCATGGGCAGCGGACTCGAGCGCAGGAGCCACATTGTGCGTCCCTCGAGGCTCACTCCAGGGAAAATGAATCGCGCTGCAATCGATGCGATGATGAATCCAGCGAGAACCAGGTTGAGGAACGGGATCAGGTTCGCAACGAAAAATGAAACGCCTTCGCCTTTCATCGGAAGGAACTTTATGTTCGCGATGTAGACCACCACGAGCACTGCGAGAAGAATCAGCTGCGACCACTGAGTGGTGTCGCGGAAGAAAAGTCTCACTTCCTTCATCACGAGCTCACGCCGCACCAGTCCAAGCGGTGAGATGAGCTTCTGAAACACGCCGGAGAAAATGCTCTGACGAACCCAGCGATCTCCGCTTTCCTGCGCTTTTGTGAATCCAATCGGGTACAGCGCTTTCTGAATCAATGCGCCGAGTACGCAGAATGCACCGGCTGTTGACCAGAGTAGATAGAGGGGAAGGGGATCGGGCTCGTCACCGAGCCAGCTCATGATCGACGTCTGGACCCACTCGTTCGGCAGCCACGGCGACGTTGGCGTCCGAAGTATCGAGATGAACTCGATCAGCGATCTGAATCCTTCAGGCCGCGCAAGCTGCTCGGGGCGCATGAGTCTGAAAAGCAGAATCACTCCGCCTGCAGCCAGCACTGCGATGACGCTGAGAATGTCTTTCGTGCGTCGAGCGGGAAAAACATTTACCAGAACGAGCGTGATTGCTGATCCAATCACTGTCGGAAGAATCAGGAACGGTACGAACGTGCTGAATACGACGAAGACGAACATAGGTCCGCCGTGGTAAACAATTCCGTAGGCTGCGAACAGCGGCACTGCCATCAGCACGACCATCCAGCTGGAGTGCGCGCATGTTTCGACCAGCTTGGCTGCGTAGAGCCTCAGCCAGTCGACTGGTCCTGCCACTAACAGGTCGAGGTCCTTTGCCAGAAAGAATGTCGACAATGAGCTGATCACGTTCGACAGCAGCAGCATTCCGAAGAAGCTGATCAGAATCAAACCGAGGAGTTTTCCCGCGAGGAGTGGTCCGATTTCAGGAATGCCGCGGAAGTAAACGAGAAGCCGGTAGAGAATTGCGAAGATAAATCCCCAGAAGACCAGCCCGATTACTGCGAGTGCTCCAAATCTTCCCGCTGCACCTGTCTGTGTCTTGAGCGCGCGCGACCGCATGCTCTGCCACTTTGGCGAGAGCAGGTGGATAAACGATGGTCCCTTTACCGCCTCAGGCATCGAGCACGTCCACGAATTCGCGGGCGGCGTTTTCTCCAGTGAGCTTGAGGAAGATGTCCTCCAACCCTTGCGTTCCAGCTGTGGACTCTGCTCTCAGCTGATCCATCGTTCCAAGCGCGCGGATCTTACCTGACTGAATGATTCCAATTCTGTCGCACATCGTCTCGGCAACTTCGAGCGTGTGCGTCGACATCATGATAGTGTGCCCGCGTCGTGTGTATTCGCGGAAAAGATCCTTGAGAATGCGTGCGGCTTTTGGATCGAGACCAACCATCGGCTCATCGACGACGATTACGTCAGGCTTGTGAATGAAAGCGCTGGAGATGATGAGCTTCTGTCGCATTCCATGGCTGTAGCTTTCGACCAGCTCGTCGCGCCATTCATCCAGATCGAAGAGTGTCAGCAGCTCGCGGCCGCGATGCTCGATGTGCTTTCCGTTCTGACTGTAGAGTCCTGCAACAAAGCGCAGGAATTCCGAGCCTGTGAGCTTTTCGTAGATGTACGGCCGGTCAGGGATGTATCCAAGGATCGATTTCGCTGCCATTGGATTGGCAGTGACATCGACGTCGGCGATTTTCACTGTCCCGGCCGAAGGCCGAAGTATTCCGGCAATCATGCGAAGCGTGGTGGTTTTACCCGCTCCATTTGGCCCCAGAAAACCGAACAGCTCGCCCTTCGGTACAGTGAGGTCGATCGAATCGACCGCAGTGAACGACCCGTACCGCTTGGTAAGTGATTTAAGCTCGATCATAGTCTCACTAAGACGAGTGGGGCGGCCTCCCGGTAAACTCTAACGTTTGGCCGTTTTGCCCCTCTGTCTCTCCCGAAGATTCCAGTTGGCGAAGGCAATCTCGAATGCTGTCCTGATCATCGAGACGCCTCCAGGCTCAGACGCAGCAACCAGTCGGCCAGCGTTGTCTACCCATGCTGTGATGGGGCTTTTTGCATCAGTGATGCGCCATCCTCGAACTGAATCCTGATGAGCCTTCACCCATTGATTTGCTGTAGAGTCGAACGTTGCGCTGTCCGCAATGAGGAACAGCGAATCTGCCTGAATTCGCAGCGTCACATTCCTTAATTCGCGCGACATTGGATCGAACATCGAAACTTTGACGGAGTCACCAATCTTTGGCTCTCTTGTCAGCATCAGCGGAAGTGGCGAAGCGCTCGGGAGAAAAACGGGAGCTTCCGGTATCGTTTCCTGCGTGATGGGTCGAGCACCTTTCGCCTCAGTCGTGATACGAAGCGTTTTGTCTTCGCCTTCCTGAGTCACGCCACGCATCGTGAAGGGTTGGAGATCTCCATCAGCGCTAATCACGAAATCGCTCAAACGCATTCCGCGAGTGAACCGCGCCTCAGATCTCGCTTCGACTCGGAGCGTATCGTTTCCGATCGGGAATCTCCCTCTGACAAGATCGCCCGCGATAACTCTTGTCTTCGATGTGTCGATAGCAGATGAGGCGACACCGACCTGGTTACCGTTCTGCTCGAGCGTGTAGTAGAAGGTCTCCGGAGAAATGCGCATCCCGACTTCCGTGAGTCGCTGCTCCAGAGTCCGGTGGGTCGTGCGATTGTAGAGAAACCCCAGTCCCGCCACCCAGATTAGCATGACGAGAAGGGCGATGACTTTTCTGTTCACGCTATCGTCAGGCTCGTCTCGCTGTTTATCCAGCCGAGGTAGCGTTCCAGCCCGCCCGTGACGGGAACGGCCAGCAGCTCCGGCACCTTGTAGGGATGCAGCTCGGCGAATGCGCGCCTGAGTCCTTCGATGCACCCGGAGCGGGTCTTGAGCAGCAGTACTGCTTCGACTTCATCCGCGACTTTTCCTTCCCACCGGTAGAGCGATCTGGCCCCGGCCTGGATGGTCCCGCAGGCAATCAGTCTGCGGTCCAGAAGCTCGCGGATGAGCGCCACCGCCTCTTCTTCGTTGGCGATGGTCGAGAAAACAATTACAGCGTCAGTATGAGCCAAGGGGATTCCCGATTCGAGTCTCGCTCCGAAGATAATACCGGAATACTGAATGCTGAATGCTGACGTACTCAGGACTGCGACCAGCGACAAAGGCAAAAATCCCCGGTCCACGTTCCTCACCAGGTCAGCATTCAGCATTCAGTATTCTGCTTAATACTCCCGCTCGCTTGTATAAATGGCGCCTCCATTTCAACTTACGTGACTATGGCAGAAGAAGCGCTTATTGTACGAGGCGCGCGCGAGCACAACCTCCGTAACATCGACGTTACCATTCCGAGAGACCGCCTGACCGTAATCACTGGTCTCTCCGGCTCCGGAAAATCCTCCCTCGCTTTCGACACGATCTACGCCGAAGGGCAGAGACGCTACGTGGAATCGCTTTCCGCGTACGCGCGGCAATTCCTCGGGCTGATGGAAAAACCGGACGTCGACTCCATCGAAGGACTGTCGCCGGCGATTTCGATCGAGCAGAAAACAGCGGGACATAACCCACGCTCGACTGTGGGAACTGTCACCGAGATATACGATTATCTCCGACTGCTTTATGCGAGAGCGGGAACTCCGCATTGTCCTAATTGCGGCCGGCCGGTCGAGCGACAGAGTGCCGGTCAGATTGCAGCGACAATTCTCACCTGGCCCGAAGGAACCAAAATTGAAGTTCTCTCGCCGCTCGTAAGAGGAAGAAAGGGTGAGTTCAAAGAGCTGTTCGAGACTGCGCGAAAACAGGGGTTCGTGCGCGCCTACGTCGACGGTGATCTCGCGGAGATTGCAAATCCACCGCGATTGAATCGCAAGCTCAATCACAGCATTTCGGTTGTCGTCGATCGACTGACTGTCCGCGCCGAAGATCGCGGGAGACTTGTGGATTCAGTCGAGACAGCGCTCAAGCTCTCCGATGGTCTGATCGAAGTGACACGCCAGGACGATCACAGCACGCATCTCTTTTCGGAGAAGTACGGCTGTCCGGTGTGCGGCATCTCTCTTCCCGAGCTCGAGCCGCGACACTTCTCGTTCAACTCTCCGTTTGGTGCATGCCCTGACTGTGGTGGACTTGGCGTCCGTCGTGAAGTGAGTGAGCAGCTGATCCTCGGCGATCCGAGCATCTCGATTCTCGAGGGAGTGATTCTTCCCTGGGGCGAGCCCGACGGATATCTCCGGAAAGTGATTCTGCCCGGGCTGGCGAAGCAGATCGGATTCTCGTTGAACACTCCGTGGGGGCAGCTGTCACAGCACGCGCGCGACGTGATGCTGTACGGCTCAAGCGGCAAGCGCGGCGTGCGAAGTGATTCGGCAAGTAAATGGGAAGGTGTGATCGCCAACGTTCAGCGCCGTTACAACGAGACTGAATCAGATTCTGTTCGCATTCAGCTCGATGAGTTCATGCAGGCGCGGCCGTGCACGACATGCGAGGGAAGAAGACTCAAGGCGGAGTCGCTCGCCGTTACGATCGCCGACAAGAACATCGGTGAAGTGACGGAGTTTCCGATTACCGGCGCTCTCAACTTCTTTGAGTCGATCCCGGTGAGGAACGGCAGCGGAGTTGGACTCGATGCGGAGATTGCCGGACCGATTCTCAAGGAGATTCGAGAGAGACTTCGATTCCTCGACGATGTCGGACTCGACTACCTGACACTCGGGAGATCCGCAGAGTCCTTGTCGGGCGGTGAAGCACAGCGAATCCGTCTTGCGACGCAGATTGGATCGCGTCTCGTAGGTGTCCTGTACATTCTCGATGAGCCGAGCATTGGTCTTCATCAGCGTGACAACGCGCGGCTGCTCGCGACTCTCAGACAGCTGAGAGATCTCGGCAACACAGTGATCGTCGTGGAGCACGACGAGGAGACAATGCGCGAGGCCGATCACCTCATCGATCTCGGCCCGGGCGCGGGAAAGCACGGTGGAATTGTCGTCGCTGAAGGTACTGTCGACGAAGTGACGCAGCACGAATCGTCGATTACCGGAAAATATCTGCGCGGTGAAGCAAGCATTGACATTCCGGTGAAGCGGCGCGGTGCGAATGCATCGAAACTGATTCGAATCGAAGGTGCGAGAGAGCACAATCTCCGCAACGTGAATGTAGAGATTCCTCTCGGGCTTTTCGTTGCGATCACGGGAGTTTCGGGATCAGGAAAGTCGACGTTGATCGAAGACATCCTGCACAACTCTCTTGCGAGGCATTTCTATCGCGCGCGCGTTGTTCCAGGTGCACACGATCGTATCACGGGACTCGAGCACATCGACAAGGTGATCGACATCGATCAAAGTCCGATCGGTCGTACGCCGAGATCGAATCCGGCGACATACACGGGATTGTTCACGCCGATTCGTGAGCTCTTCGCGGAAATGCCTGAAGCGAAGATTCGCGGATACGGTCCGGGCCGCTTTTCATTCAACGTGAAAGGCGGTCGCTGCGAAGCGTGTGAAGGAGATGGTCTTGTAAAGATCGAGATGCATTTCCTTCCCGATGTCTATGTGCCGTGTGATGTGTGCAAGGGAAAGCGATACAATCGCGAAACTCTCGAGGTGAGATTCCGCGGCCTTTCAATCGCGGATGTGCTCGATCTCACTGTCGAAGATGCGCTCGCGTTCTTCGAGAATCAGCCGCGCATTTATCAGAAGCTGCACACGCTCAACGACGTCGGACTCGGCTACATCCATCTCGGTCAGAGTGCAACCACATTGTCAGGCGGTGAAGCGCAGCGAGTGAAGCTCGCGACTGAATTGTCCAAGCGCGACACCGGCAGGACTTTCTACATTCTCGACGAGCCGACAACGGGATTGCATTTCGAGGACGTGAGAATGCTGCTCGATGTTCTCCACCGGCTGGTCGATCGCGGCAACACAGTGCTCGTGATCGAGCACAATCTCGATGTGATCAAGACCGCTGACTGGATCATCGATCTTGGCCCCGATGGTGGTTTGCGGGGAGGCCAGGTTGTTGCGAGCGGGACTCCTGAGCAGGTCGCTGCTGTTAAGGAATCCTATACAGGTCAGTTCCTGAAACCCTTGCTCAAGAACAGGCTCCAACGTAAAGCTGGCTAGGGTTGGTCAGATTAGGACGAAACCCATTTGGTTACCGGAGGGCGGGTTGTGAGTTCCCAGTGACGTGTAGCCGGTTTTTAGTTGACCCGCGACCCGGGACTCATTACCGGTCACTCACAACCCGCCCTCCGGCAACCAAATGGGTTTCGTCTTAACCGTCACAAGGGAGTAATATCTATAGTATGGTATCGCTCTTAGACATTATCGGTCCTGTAATGGTAGGTCCCTCATCCAGCCACACGGCTGGGGCCTGCCGGCTCGGTCTGCTGGGGAGGGGCTTGGTCAGCGGAACCCCCCAGAAAGCGCTGCTGGAGCTCCACGGATCCTTTGCCCGGACCGGCGAGGGTCACGGAACCGATAAGGCCCTGGTGGCTGGGCTAATGGGATTTCGTCCCGATGACGAGCGGATCAGGAC